>CAYXFT010000042.1:0-18243 GCA_964464335.1 uncultured Aeromicrobium sp. | reverse complement strand
GCAGCAGCAGCTTGCACAGCGCGACGCGGCGGCGCTCACCACCGGAGAGGTGGTCGACGAGCGCGTCCGGCGGCGGGCAGCGCAGGGCGTCCATGGCCTGGTCGAGCTTGCTGTCGATGTCCCACGCGCCGACGGCGTCGAGATAGTTCTGCAACTCGCCGGTCTCGGTACCGAGCTTGTCGTAGTCGGCGTCCGGCTCGGCCATCTCGGCATAGGCCGCCTCGAGGCGCGCCATCTTGCCCTTGATCTCCGAGACCGCCTCCTCGACGTTCTCCAGGACGGTCTTGCCCTCGGTCAGCGGGGGCTCCTGTTGGAGCATGCCGACCGTCGCGTCGGGGTCGCGCACGAGGTCGCCGTTGTTCGGCTGGTCGAGACCGGCCATGAGCTTGAGCAGGGAGGACTTGCCCATGCCGTTCGGCCCGACGACGCCGATCTTCGCCCCGTGCAGGAACGAGAGGGTGACGTTGTCGAGGACGACCTTGTCGCCGAAGGCCTTGCGAACGTTGCGGAGGGAGAGAACGTATTCAGCCATGATGCCCACCAGCCTAGCGACGGGGCGGACGAACTACCGCCCCGCGGTCGCCAGCCCGGTGCGCCAGCGCTCGTACCGGTCGAGTTCGCCGCGCAGGCGCGCCACGACCTCGCGCTCGGTGGTGCGATTGATCGCCTCGGTGAGCCGTTGCTCGGCCTTGGCCGCCGCGCGGCGGGCGCTGGCCGCGCCGAGCCAGCGTGCGATGAGCGTCAGCGCGACCCCGAACAGCAGGCCACCGGCGACCAGGGCGAGCGGCAGGCTCAGACCCATCACCCGTGACGTACCCGCCCATGGGTCAGGGTCGGCCAACCCGAAGACCGCGGCGACGGACCAGGCGATCCCCACGATCACGGCCAGGAAGGTGAGCCATTGCAGCAGCCCGACGGCGGTCCACCAGAACGGCCGGTCACGCAGACCGAGGTCGACCTTCGCGATGGATTCGTCGAGTTCGTCGATGACGTCACGCGTGTCCTCGCCCGCCACCGCGTCGAGGACGGACGCCCGCCACGGCCGCGACATGCCCACCGTGGCGTGTTCGGCGGCCTCCCGCAGCGCGAGGTTGGCTCGGGCCCGTTGGACCGACGGGGAGATCGGGATCGACTCGGCGACCGCGTCGCGGGCCGAGCGCCCCAGACCGAGGTCGCGCAACGGGTCGTGCCGCAGCCGGCCGACCCAGCCGATCAGCGGCCAGTCCGTGGCCATCACCGCGCGTCGGGCCATCGACTCCTCGACGGCGTCGGCGATCTGCGGGACACCGGCGCACGCGACGAACGTCTCGACGAGGGCGTCGCGGGTATCGCGGTCGATGCCGGGCACCGGATCGGTGCCGCCGGCGTCGGCGAGTCGACGGGCGACCTGTCGCACGTCGGCGGCCAGGCGCGACTGCGACGCGTCCTTGGACGTGATGCGCCGGCCGATCTCCTGACGCAACTGGGGCACGCCGGCGCCGGTGAGCGCGCTGACCGCGATGACCGGCACCCCGGCGAAGCCTTCGCTCTCGAGGATGCGTTCGAGGTCGTCGACGGCCACCTTGAGGTCGGTCTCGCTGAGCCGGTCGGCCTGGTTCAGCACCACGACGGACGCCTCGCGGTGGGTGGCCAACGGCCGCAGGTAGCGGGCGTGGATCGCCTCGTCGGCGTACTTCTGCGGGTCGAGCACCCATACGAACAGGTCGGCGTACCGGGCCACGTGGTCGACGAGGTCGCGGTTGGCCGAGACGACGGAGTCGTGGTCGGGCAGGTCCAGCAGGACGAGCCCTTCGAAGGCGTCGTCGCGGGGGGCGTCGAGGACTCCGCGGCGGGCGATCTGGTCGCGCCGGGCGACCCCGATCCAGTCGAGCAGGTCGGTGGCCCCGGACGGCCCCCACGCGCACGCCAGCGCGGTGGCCGTAGTGGGTCGCAGGTAGCCGACCTCGGCGAGTTCCAACCCGACGATCCGGTTGAACAACGACGACTTGCCCGACCCGGTGGCCCCGGCCAGGACGACGACGGTGTGCTGGTCCGACAACTCGAGCCGCTCGCTGGTGTGGGAGAACACGCCGGCCGCGGGTGCGGTGACCTCGGGGTCGATCGCGTCGCCGGCCGCCTCGAGTGCGGACCGGAGCGCCGTGACCCGCTCGTCGAGGTTGCTCATCGGCCCGCTCCCGGTGGTTCGTCGACGGACTTGAGCGCTGCTTCCAGCGTCCACCGGGCGTCGGTCAGCGCCGCCGGGTCGGGGAGCAGCGCGATGAATCGGCCGGCCTCGGCGTCGAACAGTTCCTCGAGGCGCCGCGCCAGGTCCTGGCTGGCCTGGTCGGCGAGGTCCCGCACGGCCTGGTCGCCGAAGACGGCGCTCAGCACGGCCTGTCCCGCGGCGGCGGTGCCACCGGCGATGCCGACCTCGGCTCCGGTCAGCCCTGCCGTTCCGGCGAAGACCACGACCATCAGCGCGACGCCCGTCGCGTTGACGCCGACGGACAGGGCTCGTGCCTTGGTGCGCTTGCCGGCGCCCTGCTCGCGGACGAGGTCGAACACGGCCTCCTGCCACTCGCGAGCGATCCGCTCCGCCCGCACGCGCACGTCACGCGACGCCCGGTCGAGTCCGCGGTGCGTGTCGAGCAGCGCTCGACCGGCCTCGTTCGTGTCCCAGGCCCGCGTGATGTCGTCGGCCGCACGTTCGGCCCGGTCGAGGATCAACAGGTGCAGCCCGGAGACGGCTGCCTGCTCGACCTCCTCCGGAGCGGTGCCCGAGCGTCCGAACACCCGATCGCGCCACGTGCCGACCTTGCGCTCCAGGGTGCGGAACGCCTGGCCGGAGCCGACGAAGTCCTGCCACCGGGCCAGCACCTCACCGCGCATCATCGATCCGTCGGTCGCCGCGGTCATGAGTTGCTCGTGGGCCCGGTGGTAGACCGACTCGACGTCCTTGCGCAGTTGCTCGGCCGCGTCGATCTGGCGGCCGAAGGCGGTGTCGAGCCGGCGGGCGGACGCGATGTCGTGCAGGATCGCGCCCTGCAAGGTCGTCAACGCGATGTCGCGTCGTCGCGCCTCGTCGGCCGCCAGCCCGCGCAGCCACATGACGATCTGGACGACGTCGCGCATCGGAAGAACACCCTCGGAGTCGGGCGTGGATTCGGGCACCGAGAACAGCGCCACGTCCGAGAGTCCGTGCTCGGTGAGCATGCGGGCCAGATGGCGCCGGACGTCGGCGAGCGCCTCGGGCGAGGTGCGATCGAGGACGACCGCGACCGACGCGTTGCGTTCGGCCGCGCGGCGCAGGTGGTCCCACGGGACCTGATCGGCGTACCGGGCCGCCGACGTGACGAAGAGCCACAGGTCGGCCGCGCCGAGCAGTTGCTCGGCCATCTCACGGTTGGTCTCGTCGATCGAGTCGAAGTCGGGTGCGTCGAGGATCGCCACCCCCTGCCACAGGGTCGAGGAGGCGATCTGGCGAATCGTGTTGGCCCGGCGGCTGTTGGACCCCGTGCGGACGAAGTCCGGAAGGATCCGACCGGAGGTGAACCACTCGGTGTCGAGCGGGTGGTGCACCAGCACGGGCGTGCGGGTGGTCGGCCGCAGCACGCCGGTGGCCGAGACCCGCCGGCCCACGATCGAGTTCACGAGGGTGGACTTGCCGGCGCCGGTCGAACCACCGACCACGACCAGTAGGGGGGCGTCGAGGTGGCGCAACCTCGGGATCACGTAGTCGCCCAGTTGCTCCGCGACCTCACGCTGCAGGGCGCGGTCCTGTTCGACACCTGCGATCTGGAGCTCGAACGGCATGCCGATGACGGCCGCGGCCAGTCCCGACAGGCCCGAGAGAAGACCGTCTTCGACCACGGCCGGACGCGGGGTGTCGACGATCGGCTCGGTCATTGCAGTTCTTGACAAATGGTAGTCGACACGCCGTAACTCGGCGTGTCATTCGGCGCAGGTCTCCCGCGGGTCAGGAGGCGTTCAACGAGCGCGCTTCCTCGACCAGCATCACGGGGATGTCACGCCGCACCGGATAGGCCAGGGCGCAGCCGTTGCACACCAGTTCGTCGGCCTCGGCGTCCACGAACAGGCCGGATCGGCACTGCGGGCACACGAGGATCTCGACGAGCGCGGGATCGAGGTTCACGGCACCACCGTAGCCGAGTCGCCACGCACGAGACGCAGCACCGGACCGTCGTCCTCGACGAGCGGCTCGGCAACCGGCCGGCCGGCCTCGCGAACGGCCTCGGCGAGGGCGACGAGGTCGTCGTGGGTGGGCTCGGGTTCGACGAACTGAGGGGCCAGCCGCACGACGCTCCAGCCTTGTGGCGCCGAGAGCCGATCGGCGTGTCCGGAGCACAGGTCGTAGGCATGCGGTTCGGCATACGTGGCCAGCGGACCGAGAACGGCGATGGAATCGGCGTAGACGTACGTCAAGGTGGCCACCGCGGAATTCGGGCAGCCAGCGCGCGAGCATCGTCGTTGCAGTCCCACGAAGGCGAGGTTAACCCCCGCCGCCGACCGTCCGCAGTAGGCTCACCGCGTGGCCGCCGAACCCGGATCCCCGACTCCCGCGGTCCATGGCCCGCGCCTGGGAGCGACGCGCGACCGACGCGGCCGTGGCCCACGCGGTGCGTTGTCGCTCCCCGGTCCGCTCTCGCCCCTCGGCCCGCCGTTCCATCATTCGCGCCGCGAGGCGTTCGACGACCTCGTGGCCCAGGTGCTCGCCCGGCTGGACCCGCACTTCGAGCGGGAGCTGGACCATGTCGAGGTCGCGGTCGAGGAGTCGCCCCTGCTGCCGCCGGGGTGGGACGAACCCGTCCCGCGCAGCATCGTCAACCCGGCCCCGGGCGGCTTCCGCGTGGTGCTCTACCGGCTGCCGATCATCGGGCGGGCTCGCTCCGCCGACCAGGTCGAGGACGCCGTCTGGTCGGTCCTGCTGCGTCGCCTGGGCGAGGTGTGGCACCACGATCCCGAGGACCTCGACCCCCGCTGAGACCGCCGGTCAGCGGACGGTGACGCCGGGAGCCACCACCGTGACCGGCGCGGGCCGCACCGGCGCGGCAGCCAGCACCTCGTCGTCGCGCTGCCACAGCCCGGCCCACACCGTCGCCCCGGCAGCGGGCGTGAGGACGACGTACGCGGCGCCCTTGGCGGCGACCGGCACGGTCGACGAGGAGCCGGCTGCAACGGCCAGGTCCGACGTCCCGAGCGACTCCATGGACGCCGAGAAGGACTCGACGGAGATCGAGACCTCGCTGGCGCCCGCGGTGACCGTGACGCCGACCCTGGAGCCGGCCATCGTCACGGGCACGATCGCCGGGCCCGACCACGGCGTCGCCGCGACGACGTGGGCGACGTCGTCGTCCGCCTCGACGAGTGCCGAGGCGACGACGGCCACGTCGGAGCTGACGAGCAGCGACGACTGGCCGACGGCGACGGACTTGGGCACCTCGACGACCTTCGTCGACTCCGGGTCCACGACGACGTCGTCGAGACCCTCGGCGCCGAACGAGCCCTCCTTGCCCGCCACGTCGATGGCGACGTGTGCGGTCGTCGTGCCGGGATTGACCAACCGGACCCGGGCGGAGTCGCCGCCGGCGGGCAACCCGGCGAGCACCTGCTCGGTGGCCGCACCCGCGGTCGGGGCGACCAGGTCCGCTCCCCCGCGGCCGCCGTCGAGGGCGATGGCGGTCAGCGCGCCGCGACGCCGCGAGACGTGGGCGGCCACTGCACCCTCGCCCGCCGCGACGGACTCGACGGAGACCTCGCGCCGTTCTCCGGCCTCGACGACGATGCCCGTCGTGTCGATCGACTGGATCGGCCCCGCCTCGCCCCACCACGTGAGGTCGGCGACGGCACGCGTCTCACCGAGGTTGACCAGGGTGACCGTTGCGGCCGAACGGCCGTCGTCCCCGAGGCCGACGAACCATGCGTCGTCGACGATCGCGGGGCACGATCCGAGCACGGCTCCCCCGCCCTGGGCCTTGGTGGCCGCGCCGGCCACGAACCCGACCGACCCCGACTTCTCGCCGCTCTGCTGGAGCACGAGGGCGTCGCCGCCCGGCTCGGCCGTGCGCCAGCGATCGGTCGACGCCCACACGGGGTCGACGGCGGCGTCCGCGGGCATCGCCGTGGCGACGGCCTTCTCGCCGGGGGCGACCTGGCCTGCCGCGACGGTCCAGTCCGACTGCACGGGACACGCCCACGTCGTCTGCTCGACCGGGACCGTACTGCTGCCGCCGGCCACCTTCTGCGGCTCGGGCTCGGGCACGAACCACGTCGCGGCCACGAGGGCGACCGCGATCACGGGCAACACCCACCGCACGGGCACGCGCCGCGTCATGCGTCCTCCTCGTCCGGATCCGGTCCCGACTCGGGATTGCGGCGCACGGGCAGCGCGGCGATGATCGCGACGATCCAGGCCAGGACCCAGGCGCCGGCGAACCATGGCCGGCTGGCCGGTGCCTTCGGGACCGGATCGGGCTCGACGTCCGACTGCACCGCCCACACCCGCGAATCGGGCGAATCGCTGCCCTTCTGGGCAAGGCCCGGGGCGGCGTCGATCCGCCGCGCGAGGTCGATGTCGACGTCGGGCGCGTAGATGTCGTCGACACCGAGGCGGGCCAACTCGTCGACGTCGTCACGCGTCGGCGTGGTGACGAGGGAGACGACCGTGTCGTGCAGGCGCTGCTCGCGGTCGGGCGTCGTCCGCAAGGCCTCGGCACCGAGGTACGGGCCGGACCCGACGACGGCGTCGGCGACGATCCCCTCCTGCGCATCGCCGGTGAGCACCAGCGTCGTGCCGGGCCGGGCCGCCAGGAAGGCCGGGACCACCCGGGCATCGCCGGACTCGAGGGGATCATCGATGCCGCGCACGATCCACCAGCCGCCGGCGAGCAGCGGGAAGGCGGCGAGCAGGGCGATGGCGGGCCGCCGCCACCGCTTGTGCCGGCGGGTGCGCAGCATGGGCCAGGCGAACAGCACCGCCGTCAGCAGGCCGCCGAGCCAGAGACCGGCGCCGAGACCGGACCAGGCGCGCAGGGCCGGCGCACCGGGGTAGGGCACGTAGGTCGAGACCGAGGCCACCAGGCCCACCGCCAGACCGGCCACCGCGACGATCCAGGCGGCCGTGACCGATCGCCGGGTCGCGCTGGGGACGAGTGCGGCCAAGGCCAGCACGAGGAGCGGAACGGCCACCCACCACGGACCCGTGCCCGACCCACCGCCGTTGCCGGTGACGACATCCCACGCGGACGCGCGCGCATCGACCGGGTTGCCGGCCTCCCACCAGATCCGGCCCGACCAGACCCGGTCGAACAGCCACGGACCGAGCAGCGCCGTGCCGACCACGGCACTGAGCGCCAGATGCCGCGCCGACGACCGCACCACGAGGGCACACACCGTGATCGCGACGATGCCCAGCACCCACGCGACCGGGACGAAGGCCGCGACCAACGCGATCCAGACGCCCACCAGGACGGCTCGGGTCCAGGTCGGTTCGAGCACGAGTCGCAGGAGGACGTTCGCGAACAGCGGCGCCACGACCAAGGCGATCACGGTGCCGAGGCGACCTTGTGCGACGGCGCCGGTGACCACGACGAGCAGTCCGTAGGACACCGCCCATGTCATCCGCGCACCGCGATCGTCGCTGATGAGGCGGCCGAACCGGTGCGCCGTGAGCGCGGCGAAGGGAACGGCCAGCACGGTGAGGATCCACGGCAGCAGGCCTGGCGCGAACCACACCGGCGTACCGGCCAGCGCCAGCGCGATCACGAACGCCGCCGCCCCGTCGGCACTGCCCAGGCCGACCGCGTGCGACCGGTCGAGGATCAGACCCCACCACGACCACACCGATTCCGGTGACGGGGGCAGGGCGGGACTGTGCAGGTGACCGGCGGCCACGGATCGCGCCGCAACGACCGATCCGACCAGCAGGACGAGGATCCATGTCAACCACGGCCAGCGCTTCCACCACGGCGGCAGGTCGATGACGACGGGATCCTCCTCGTCGTCCTCGTCGCCGATCGTGCGCAGTCCCGTCGACTCGATCGTCTCGGGCCGCACGACGGCCTGCGCCGTGGTCGCGGCCAGGTCGAGTCCGTGCTGGTAGGGCATCCAGAACGGTGCGAACAGGCCCTTGAACGCGCGATTCCGCTGGGTGACCTGCGGCCGGCGCCAGCGCCGTGCGCGCAGCATCCGGCCGGGATTGACGAACACGATGGCCAGGGCGACCAGTTCGCCCTCGGCGCTGCGCACGTCCTTGCCGGCGAGGAAACCCACGAAACGCAGCAGTGAGCCGAGGAAGAGCCGCACGCTGACCGGCAGGAACCAGCGCCGATCGGCGTTGGCCAGCATCGTGTGCAGGGCGGCGACGCGTCGTTCGCCGGTGTGCACCTTGACGCCCGCGCGCCGGACGCGGCGCCGGTTGCGGCTCGCCTCGGCGTGGAAGATCACCGCCTCCGGTGCCGTCCGGACCCGGAACCCCGCACGGTTCGCGCGCCAGCCGAAGTCGACGTCGTCGAAGAACAGGGGCAGCTTGGGATCCATCCCGTCGAGCGCTTCCCACACATCGCGCCGCACGAACATGCCTGCCGAACCCACAGCCAGGACGTCGAGAGGCCGGTCGTGCTGGCCGGCGTCAGGCTCACCGGACTCGAGCATCGTCTCGCGCTGGCCCGTGCCGGTGACGGTCACGCCGACCTCGAGCAGCCGCTTGAGCGAGGGCCACTCGCGCACCTTGGGACCGAAGACGCCGACCTGTGGATCGGCCTCGGCCGCCGCGACGAGGGCGGCGAGTGAGCCGGGGTCCACGGCGGCGTCGTCGTGCAGGAGCCAGATCCAGTCGTACGGCTCGGTCTCGGCCGCGAGGGCGGCGGCGATCTGGGCCCCGAACCCGCTGCGGGCCGGGGCGGTGACGACGTTGCCGGCACTCTCGTGAGCCTCGAGGATCTCTCGCGTCGAGGCATCCGTGCCGTCGTGGACGAGTACGAGGCGGTCGGGGCGGCGGGTCAGCCGATCGAGGGAATCGAGCGTCTGCTGGAGCCACCGCGAGCCGCGGTGGGCGACGAGAACGGCGGCCACCTGCATGATCGCCACCTTAGGCGGTGGCGATGACGGGCACGCGGGGGCCGCGACGTGGCGGGGTCAGGCGCGCTTCTTGAGCTTGCGACGCTCGCGTTCGGACAGCCCGCCCCAGATCCCGAACCGCTCGTCGTGGGCAAGTGCGTACTCGAGGCACTCGCCCTTGACGTCGCAGGTCAGGCACACGCGCTTCGCCTCGCGCGTGGAGCCGCCCTTTTCAGGAAAGAACGACTCGGGATCGGTCTGAGCGCACAGGGCACGCTCCTGCCACATGAGCTCGGGGTCGTCGCCCTCGATCCAACCGACTAATGACATACCTGTAATTACAGACGGGTCACTGCCAAACGTCAAGCCGAATTGCAAACCTCAGCCCCTCGTCGGCGTGTCGCACCCCCTGAGTCACACGTATCCCAGCGGCCACGCGGTGGTGGTCTTTCACTAGCGTTGAGGGGTGAATCGCACCCTCGCCACCGTTCTCACGCCCTCGCCCACGCCGGTCGTCACATTTTACGACGTCTCCAGCGGCGAACGGGTCGAACTCTCCGGCACGACGCTGGCCAACTGGGTCGCCAAGGTCGCCAACCTGCTCGTGGACGAACTCGACGCCGAACGCGGCACCCGCATCCGGGTCGGCCTGCCGAGCCACTGGCTTCGCTTCGTGTGGCTGCTCGGCGCCTGGCGCATCGGCGCGGTCGTCACCGACCACGGTGCGCAGATCGGGCTGTCCGGCCCCGAACTGGAGGCGACCGAACCCGTTCGGCTCGCGGCGTCGCTGCGCCCGCTCGGCGGACGCTTCGCGCAGGAGCCCGCCGGCTTCCTCGACGTGGCCGTGCACGTGCCCGCCAGCCCGGACCTGTTCATCGACCTCGATCCCCCGCGGCCGCAGGACCCGGCGATTGACCTCGCCGGCGTGATCAGCAGTCATGCGGACCTGCTCGACACTCCCGGCTCCGCCGACCGAATCCTGCGCGGACCGGCGACGCTCGAGGACGACGCGCGCGCGATCGTCGCCGCCCTGTCCGGCGGCGGTTCGCTCGTCGTGGTCACCGGTGCAGGACCGGACGACTTCACTCGCATCGCCGAACAGGAACGCGCCCGAATCGACCCGAGCACACAGTGACGGGAGCGTCACCAGCGGTGCCCTAGACTCGTCGGGGCGTCCGGCGCAGCGCGACGGTGCCCACCGAATCACCACGACAGGAACTCCACGCAATGACCACAACGGTCGACGATCCGCAGGCCCACGGCCTGACGAAGGTGGGCGGCCGCCCCCCGCTGCTGGCCTACCTCCGGGACGTCGCGCAGCGCAAGGACTTCATCGTCTCGCTGGCGAAGTTCCGCATCGAGGCCGAGAACCAGCGCCAGCGTCTCGGGATGCTCTGGATCGTCCTCAAGCCGCTGCTGAACGCCGCCGTGTTCGGCCTCGTGTTCGGCGTGCTGATGCAGAGCACGAAGAACGTTCCGGACTTCATCGCCTTCCTCATCATCGGCGTCTTCACGTTCGAGTTCTTCGGCGCCTGCATGTCCAGCGGCGCGAAGTCGATCACCTCGAACCAGGCACTCGTGCAGAGTCTGGCGTTCCCGCGCATGGCCCTGCCGATGTCGATCGTCACGCAGAAGTTCCTCCAACTCGTCCCGACGATGGGCCTGCTGCTGGCGATCCTCCTGGTGATGGGCCACATGCCGACCCTCAACTGGCTGCTACTGGTCCCGCTGCTGGGCCTGTACTACACGTTCTGTCTCGGCGTGGCCTTCGTCACGGCGCGCCTCACGGTGCACTTTCGCGACCTGACCAACTTGATCCCGTTCATCACCCGGTTCTTCTTCTACACGACCGGCATCTTCTACAGCTTCGACCTCCGGTTCGCCGACCACCCGCGTCTCGTGCACGCGATGGAGTTCCAGCCCGTCTACGCGTTCCTGAGCCTCACGCGCGAACTGCTGCTCGACTCCGACCCCCTGTACGACGTCCGGATGCAGTTGTGGCCCATCCTCATCGCGTGGTCGATCGTGTCCGTGGTCGCGGGTGCCGTGTTCTTCTGGTCCGCCGAGGAGCGTTATGGCCGAGTCAACTGAGACCACCCCCGTGACCTCGGAATCCGGACCCCGCCGTCCCGTCGTCGTCGTGCAGGACCTGCACGTCGAGTACAAGGTGTTCGCGACGGGCAAGCGCGCGACCGCCGCGGACAGCGGCGGCCTGATGAGTCGCGCGAAGCGCACCCAGACGGTGCACGCACTCAAGGGCATCTCGTTCACCGCCTACGAGAACGACAGCATCGGCATCATCGGCTCGAACGGCTCGGGCAAGTCCACGCTGATGCGGGCGATCACGGGCCTGACCCCCGCCAGCCGCGGTGCGGTGTACGCCAGCACGCGACCCAGCATGCTCGGCGTCGGCGCCGCCCTGATCCGCGAGCTCTCCGGCGAGCGGAACGTCATGCTCGGCGGCCTCGCCATGGGCTTCACCAAGGCCGAGATCGAGGAGCGGTACGACGAGATCGTCGACTTCGCGGGCATCCGCAAGTTCATCCATCTGCCGATGCGTACGTACTCCTCCGGCATGACGGCGCGCCTGAAGTTCGCGATCGCCACGATCCGCAACCACGAGATCCTGATCGTCGACGAGGCCCTGGCGGTCGGCGACCGCCGATTCCGCAAGCGCAGCGAGGAGCGGATCCGCGAGATCCGCGACAACGCCGGCACGGTCTTCCTGGTCAGTCACTCCATGCAGTCGATCCGCGACACCTGCACGCGAGCGATCTGGATCGAGAAGGGCGAACTGATCATGGACGGCGACGTCAACGAGGTCATCGAGGCCTACGAGACCGAGCGCGACGCCGACTGATCCAGCCGCCGCAGGCCGGCTCAGCAGCTGGCGGCGAGGTCGTCGGTGTTGTTGGCGGCCGACGGCGTGGCCGTCGTCGGGGTCGGCGACGGTTCGGTCGTCGGGGTGGTCGTCGGCGTGGCCGTCGAGCCGGACGCCTGCGCCTTCTTCTGCTGCTGCTTCTCGCTCGTGGCGACGAGTTTCGCCACGTCAGTGTGGATCTGCACGAAGTCGGGCGTCACCGTCGAGTACTGGGGCGGCACGACCGACAGCGTCGCGATCTTCTGGTCCTTGGCCTTGAGTGCGAGATCGCCGAACGCACCCAACTCGGACTGCGGGATGTTCGTCTGCAGCATCGCGGCGGACGACTTCGCGATGCCGGTGGCATTCAGGATGACCTGCTGCGGGCTCAACTGCTGGAGCATCGCCTGCATGAGGCACTTCTGCCGACCCATGCGCGTGTAGTCGTCGGACTGCACGCGGCTGCGGCCGTACCAGAGCGCCTCGCGACCGTTCAGCTTCTGCTGGCCGGCGGCGATGTACTCCTGCTTCCAGGCGTCGTCGTGACCGAACATCGCGATCGGTTCCTTGACGTCCATCTCGATCCCGCCGACGGCGTTGACGAGGTTGGAGAAGCCCTTCATGTTGACGAGCACGTAGTAGTTGACCTTCAGCCCGGTGACCCCCTCGACGGCGTCGAGCGTCGCGTCAAGACCCGGGTCCTTGCTGTCGGGATAGAGGTCGGTGCGGTTCGCCGCCGCGGTGTGGACGGCGTTCAGCAGGCACGTCGTGCCGCAGTTGTAGCCGTACGGGTAGACCGTGCGCATCGGGGAGTCGTCCGGGAACGGCACGTTCTGCAGGTTGCGCGGCAGCGAGACCATCACGGGCACGCCGGTCTCGGCGTCGATGCTCACGAGGTTCAGTGAGTCCGGGCGCAGGCCGTAGCGGTCGGCGCCGGAGTCGGCACCGAGCAGCAGGATGTTGTAGCGGCCCTGCAACGGGGACTTGACCTCGGTCTCCTGGAAGACCTTCTCCACCACCTCCTTGGAGGCCGAGACGGTGTTCCAACTGAGGTAGGTCGTCGAGGTCACCAGTGCCACGACCGTGATGTTCACCAGCGAGATCACGCCGATGCGCCACCAGCCGAGGTTGCGCACGAGCGCGAGTCGCCACGCATCGATGAACAGCAGCATCCACAGCACGGCCACCGCGAGGCCGACGATGCGCGCCGTACCCAGGACTGCGGGGTCGGTGACCCAGTCGATGAGTTGGACGCGGTCGGGACGGAAGCGGAACCAACCCACGGACGCACCCACGAGCAGCGCGACCCACAGCACCATGATCGTGGCTCCGAAACGGCGCGCCCCGGCCAGGAACTGGGCACTGCCCGGCCAGACGATCGTGCCGAGGATGAGCACCACGGCACGGCGCAGCCCACCCTTGGACGCAACCCGTGTGGGTCGTGCCCCGAGTCCACTCACGGCACGGACCTCCCTGGCGTCGATGGCCGACGTCCCATTAAACCGGGCGGGTCCAACTGGTCCGTTGCGAGCCTGCTCAACAGGCCGCGGCGAGGTCGTTGCTCTGGTTCGCCTTGCGCGGGTCCTTGGCCTTCGCCGGCGATTCGACGTCGATGAGTGGCAGCTTGGCGGTGACGAGCGAGGCCTTCTGGACCTGGGCACCGCCCTCGGAGGTCTCGATCGCATCGGAGACGAGGCGACGGACCTTCGGGAAGTCGGGGTTGCCGGTGTAGATCACCGGCGGCACGAGCGAGACCGAGCCGATCGGCTCCGACTTGGTCTTGAGCGCCAGATCCATGAAGACGTTGAGGTCCTGACGCGGGATGCTGGTGTCCAGCATCATCGAGCCGGACGTGGCGATCTTGCCCATGTTCATGACGACCTTCTGCGGACTGAGCTGCTTGACCATGGCGTTCATGACGCACTTCTGCCGTCCCATGCGCGACCAGTCGTCGTTCTCCACGCGTGACCGGGCGTACCAGAGCGCCTTGTCGCCGCTGAGGTTCTGCTCGCCGGCCTCGATGTAGCCGCGGATCGGCGAACCGATGCCACCGATCGCGGTGCGCTCGCGCACGTTCAGGGTGACGCCGCCGACCGCGTTGATCAGTTCGGAGAAGCCCTTCATGTTGATCAGGGCGAAGTAGTTCAATCGCAGTCCGGTGATCGCCTCGACCGCGTCCATCGTCGCGCCGATGCCCGGCACCTTCTCGCCCTCGAACAGGTTGGCGTGGTCGTTGGCCCATGTGTTGACCGCGTTGAGGTAGCAGCCGTCGCAGTCGAACCCGTTCGGGAACTGCTCGTCCATCACCGATCCCTTCGGGAACGGGACGTTCTCGAGGTTGCGCGGCAGGCCGATCAGCACCGCCTTGCCGGTCTCGGCGTCGATGCTGGCGACGTTGATCGAGTCGGGTCGGAAGCCCACGCGGTCCGGTCCGGAGTCGGTGCCCATCAGCAGGACGTTGTAACGACCGTCGTGCGGCTTGGTGACCGTCGTGGACGCGAAGACCGTGTCAGTGAAACCGTTCATCACCGAGACGGTGTGCGCGGCGAAGAACAGGATCGCGGCCGTCCCCACGGCGAGCATGCCGTGCAGACCGGTCGAGATCGCCAGGTGCGGGCCGGCCAGTTGGCGGGGACGGCCCAGACGCCAGGCGTCGATGATGAGGCCGATCCAGCCGATCGCGAGCAGCACCAGCGCCCAGCGACCCGCCCACAGCAAGGCCCGGTTCGTGACGAGTCCGAACAACAACTGACGGTCGAGCAGTGCGATCGCGCCGAGCAGGACCAGCAGGGCGACGACGCCGAGCCAGATCCGGATGGCGATGCGGCCGACCTGACGGTTGCCCTGCACGAGCTGGGCCGACCCTGGCAGGACGACGGTCATCGCCGCCAGGGTCATGGCGCGGCGGAACTGGATCTTGGCAGAACTGAGACTCGGGTCGGCATAGGTGCCACCGAGCGCGCTCGGGCGGTCGTCGTGCATCGTGATCCTCACGGTGGGGAAGCGTCCGTAGGTCCCCTCAGTATCAAGTGGGTGACGGCGAACGGGGCGGTGACGCGCCGAGACCGGTGCGGAGAATCCCTCCCCTTGCAATCACGCGGTACCTTCACCGCATGCCTCCCACAGGTCCCACACCCCCCGGTGGGTACGACTGGCTCTATGACGACGAGTCCGGTCGTGTCGTCGCGGCGAAGCCGGTGACCGACCCCTCCCTTCCCCCGCCCCAACTGCCCCCGCCCGGCGGCAAGGACGCGGGGCGCAAGGCGCCGAAGGGCAAGCGTCCCCGCGGCCGCTGGCGCCTGCTGTGGCTGCTGCTGGCGCTGTGGCTGGTCTTCATGCTGGCCGTGCCGATCGTGGCCTGGTCGAAGGTGACGAAGGTCGATGCGACCCCCGCCGGCGAGCGGCCGCCCGAGGGCGGCGCCACGACCTGGTTGCTGGTCGGCACCGACAAGCGACCCGAGGACACGTCGCGCGGCCGCACCGACACGATCATGCTGCTGACCTACGGCGGCGACGGTCCCTCGGTGCTCACCTCGATCCCCCGCGACTCGATCGTCGACATCCCCGGCCACGGGCGCACCAAGATCAACGCCGCCTACTCGTACGGTGGCGCTCCCCTGCTGGTCGAGACGCTCGAATCCGAGACCGGCGTGCGCATCGGCGGCTACACCGAGATCGGCTTCGGTGGCGTCGAGGACATCGTCGACGCGCTCGGCGGCATCACCATCTGCCCGACCGAGGACATCAAGGACGAGGACGCCCACCTCGACATCGAGGAGGGCTGTCAGGAGGTCGATGGCGCGACCGCGCTGGCCTACTCCCGCTCCCGACACGCCTTCGCGACCGGCGACATCGCCCGCGGCGAGCACCAGCGCGAGGTGATCGGCGCGATCGGCGAGGCCGCCGCGTCACCGTCGACGTTCCTCAATCCGTTCAAGTACACCGACGTCGCCATGACGACCGCCGAGTCCCTCGGCGTCGGCAAGGACGACTCGCTGCCCTCGTTCCTCCGTTTCGGCTGGAACCTCGCCCGATCGATGAGCGGAAGCGGCCTGGACTGCACCGTCCCGATCGCCGACCTGTCGGTCCAGTGGGACCGGGAGCGGGCGGTCGCCTACTTCGACCACCTGCAGGCCGGGACGACCGATGAGTTGGGCGACCTGTGCACCAAGGACGGCATGCCCGCCTGAGCAGGACCCAGGCGGGCAACTCGTCAGTCGGCCGCCCGTTCGCGACGCCCCACGATCCAACTCGCGGCCAGCGCAGCAGACAACAACAGAGCGAGGTAGCCGCCGTACTGCCAGTCGGCGCCACCGTCGATCGCGAAGGTCACGACGAGGACGGCCGCGACCATGACGACGATCGACAGCAGTTCGATCCTGATCACGCGTGACCGGAACGGCTCGCCGGGGCCTGCGGCGAGCGTGACCAGACCGATGCCGAGCACGACGGCTGCGGCGATCCAGGCCACGGTGGCGCTGGGCTCGAACACGATCAGGAGCACGACTCCTGCGACGACGACCGCTGCTTGGAGCACGGTCTCCTGAGTCCTGGTCATCCGGCTCGTTCCCCCCTTGAGATCGTCACGGCGACCCGACCGTATCGCGGGACGTCGAGCCACCGGAAGCACGCGGTCCACAGGGTCTGCGTGCGTGCACCGGCAGCGTGCGGCGAGGGGCGCATCAGCACGACACCACCTTCGCCGTCACGATCGGCGGCCCGACGATCCGGAACTTCAACTCCGTGCACCGGCCCGCCTTCTTGGCCTTCACGAAAGCCTTCTTCACTGCCTTGAAGTAGACGTTGACCGCGGCCACGCAGATCCCCCGGACCGCCAGACCAGGCGCATTGGAGGCCGGGATCTTTCCGCAGATCGTGCTGACGCCGGCGGCGACCGAGGAGCTCAGGTTCTTGGCCACCGACTTCGTCTCGGCCTTGCTGAACGTGACGCAGGCGGCCGTGTAGAGGTCGCAGAACTTCACCTTCGGATCGGCGACGATCGGGTAGGCGTAGTCGCCGCCGCGGTGGTCGACCACCTGGGTGACGGTGTCGCCGTTCACCTCGAACCGGGTCGGCACGGCGCGACCCTCGGCGTCGATCGCCCACGGCGCCTCGATCTGGGCGGACAGCCCGCCCGAGGCGTCGACGACGTCGATCGCGCCGGCGACGGTCAGCTCGGCCGTGACGTCGGCCGGGGCGTCGAGACCGAACTCATAGGAGGTGGGTGCGTCCGCCGACTCGATCCCGACGAGCACCTGGGCCCCGGTCGGAGTGGGCCCGACGGCCACGTGCGCCGCGTCGCCTGCCGACAGCACGGAGCGGCCCTCAGAGTGTCCGACTCGGCTGTCACCGTCGACCGGGAGGGTGATCCCGATCGTGGTGCCGCCGGCGTCGAGGACGAGATCGCCACCGACACCGATCTCGCTGACGGGCGATTGGGCCAGCGGCACGGCGTCCTCGACCAGCGCGATCTGGTCCCACCGGAGCTCGAACGTGGGCACGGGCTGGGCATCGGCGGCGGAGAACCCGCCGGCCGTCAGGGCGACGGCCGGCAAAAGGATGCCGACGGCGCGAGCGAAGTGGTGCATGAAACCCCCGTTTCTCATCCCGAGCCGCGGTTCGACTCGAGTTCTGCACAACATATTGTGCCTCGCTGTCAGGGCGCAAGCACCGCTTCGCGGGCTGTGGACAAACCCCGTCGACAAACACGAAGGCCCCGCGTCCTGCGAGAGGATGCGGGGCCGACGTCGCGCAGATCAGAGAGTGGACTGGATCCCGGCGAGCAACTGGCGGGCCATGACGATGCGCTGCACCTGGTTCGTGCCCTCGTAGATCTGGGTGATCTTGGCGTCGCGCATCATCCGCTCGACCGGGTAGTCGCGGGTGAAGCCATAGCCGCCGAGCAACTGGACCGCGTCGGTCGTGACCTGCATGGCGGTGTCGGAGGCGAACGCCTTGGCCGCGGCACCGAAGAAGGTCAGGTCCTTGTCGCCGCGCTCGGACCGACCAGCGGCGGCATACGTCAGCTGGCGCGCGGCCTCCACCTTCATGCCCATGTCGGCGACCATGAACTGCAGGCCCTGGAACTCGGCGATGGCCTTGCCGAACTGCTTGCGCTCCTGGATGTAGCCGAGCGCATAGTCCAGCGCGCCCTGTGCGACGCCCACGGCCTGGGCCGCGATCGTGACGCGGGTGTGGTCGAGCGTCTTCATCGCGATCGAGAAGCCCTCGCCGACCTCGCCGATGATGCGGTCGCCGGGGATCTTCACGTGGTCGAAGTAGACCTCGCGCGTCGGCGAGCCCTTGATCCCGAGCTTCTTCTCCGGCGC
>CAYXFT010000041.1:17891-18447 GCA_964464335.1 uncultured Aeromicrobium sp. | reverse complement strand
CTTCATCGTCATGGGCAAGACCGACCCGTCGGCCGCCCGGCACCGCCAGCAGTCCCAGATCCTCGTGCCGCGGGACACCCCCGGCCTGGAGATCGTGCGCGGGATGCACGTGTTCGGCTACCACGACCGCGATCACGGCGGTCACGCCGAATTGCGGTTCACGGACGTCCGCGTCCCCGTGAGCAACCTCATCGCCGGTGAGGGCGAGGGCTTCGCGATCGCCCAGGCACGCCTCGGGCCCGGTCGCATCCACCACTGCATGCGATCCATCGGCATCGCCGAGCGCGCCATCGAGTTGATGTGCGAGCGCGCATCCAGCCGGGTCGCGTTCGGCCGTCCGCTGGCCGAGCAGGGCGTGATCCGCGACTGGATCGCCGAGTCGCGGGTGCGCCTCGAGCAGTTGCGACTGCTCGTGCTGAAGACCGCATGGCTCATGGACACGGTCGGCAACAAGGGCGCCCACAGCGAGATCCAGGCGATCAAGATCGCGACGCCCCGCACCGTCCAGTGGATCCTCGACAAGGCCATCCAGGTGCACGGAGCGGGCGGCCTGTCC
>CAYXFT010000041.1:0-17881 GCA_964464335.1 uncultured Aeromicrobium sp. | reverse complement strand
GTCCTGGCTCAGACCGCCACCGCCGTGCACCTGGATCGCCTTGTCGACGATCCAGGTGCACGGCGGCGGCGGTCTCTCGCAGGACTTCCCGCTCGCCGAGATGTATGCCGGGATCCGCACCCTGCGGTTCGCCGACGGTCCGGACGAGGTGCACAAGAACTCGCTCGCCAAGGCCGAGCTCAAGCGGCAGGCCGCCCGATGAGCCGCAGGGCGGTCGTCACCGGCGCCGCCGGGGGCATCGGACTGGCGATCGCCGAGGCACTCGTCGCGCGGGGCGACCGGGTGCTGCTCGCCGACCTCGACGAGCAGCGGGTCTCCGAGGCCGGGGACCGACTCGGCGTGCCGTGGTTCGCCGGGGACGTCGCCTCCGAGCCGGGGGTCGCCGCGCTGATCTCCCGGGCCGACGAGGAGCTCGGCGGGATCGACCTCTACGTCGCGAACGCCGGCATCTTCCGCGGTTTCGGCATCGATGCGGACGAGTTCGACTGGTCGCTGTCGTGGGACGTCAACGTGATGGCCCACGTCCGTGCCGCGCGGGCCCTGGTGCCCCGATGGAGCCCGGAGACGCCCGGTGTCTTCGCGGTGACGGCCTCCGCCGCCGGCCTGTTGACGCAACTCGGTTCGCCGACGTACTCGGTCTCCAAGCGGGCCGCGGTCGGCTTCGCCGAATGGCTCGCCGCGACCTACGGGGACCGAGGCGTCCAGGTCGCCGCGTTGTGTCCCATGGGCGTGGCCACGCCCATGGCCGAGGCAGGGGAGACCACGACGGACCCCGAGGGCCGGCTGGCCCACGCGTCCGTCTCGTCCGCGGGAGAGACGTTGCCGCCCGCCGTCGCGGCGCAGGCATTGCTCTCGGCGATCGACGAGGGCCGGTTCTTCGCACTGCCGCACGAGTCGGTCGGCACGATGTACGCGCAGAAGGCGGCCGACCCGGATCGCTGGATCGCCGGGATGCAGAGGTTTCGTCAGAGCCTGGTGTAGGTCCGGTGAAGGTTGGTCGTATCACCGGTGGGCGGGAGGTCTCACAGGGTACGCTCAGCCCGTCTCATCGCCTTCCGGGGGGAATTCCATGTCTCGCACACCCGTCCGCTCGCTCGTCGGCGCCGCCGCTGGAGCACTCGTCGCCACGACGCTCGGCGTCGTCGGATCACCTGCTCAGGCGGCTGATCCCGATGCCGCGTTCTGCGCGGACGGCAGCCAGCCGATGATCACGCAGGAGCAGGTCGAGGACACCTTCGACGAGACGACCGAGGTCACCGGCCTCACGGTCGTGAAGGGGACGGATCCCGTCGAGTTCACCGGCACGTACATCGCCAGTCTGGAGGACGCGCTCGGCGAGGACGCCGACCTGCTGCTGTTCTCGTTGACCGGTCCCGCCATAGACTCCGGCGCGCCGAAGGCGGCGGGCATCTGGGCCGGCATGTCCGGCTCCCCGGTCTACACCCGGGACGGCCGGCTCATCGGTGCAGTGGCCTACAGCCTCAACGCCGACAACCTGCCGATCGCCGGCGTCACCCCCGCGTCGCTGATGAAGAAGGCCGGCACGGACCGGCTCGCGTCGCCGGCCAAGGTCAAGATCACCCCGCAGAACCTCGAGGCGGCCGCGGCAGGTGCCTCGGCGCTCGTCGGCCAGACGCCCCAGCGCATCAAGGCGAACAAGGTCGTCTCCGGCGGTGTGCGGCTCAACGCATTCGCCAACCGCACGCTCGCTCGCGCTCCCGGCAATTCGGCGGCCGCGAAGTCGCTGCGGGCCCGCGACTTCGGCATGGCGCCGACCGCGACGACGATCGACGACCCGCTCGTCCCCGGCGGCAACATCGCCGTCGGCTACGCCACCGGCGACGCGTTCACCGGGGCGATCGGCACCGTCACGGCGGTCTGCGGCACCTCGGTCTGGGCGTTCGGTCACCCGATGGACTTCGCCGGGCACACGGCCCTCTCGATGCACAACGCCTCGACCGGCCTGATCGTGCCCGACGCGACCGGTTGGGTCGGCTCGTACAAGCAGGTCTCCAAGATCGGCCAGCAGTTGGGCACCATCACCGAGGACCGCTGGACGGCCGTGCGCGGCCAGGTCGGCCTGTTCTCCGGAACCCCGGTGACGGTGTCGGTGCGCAACGCGTCCGGCGCACTGCTGGACACCTACCGCTCCACGGCCGTCAACCCGGCGATCGTCGGGGCGCTGGCCGGCTACCTGCCGACGGCCGCGGCCGTCGACCTGCTCGACAACTGGGGCACCGGCCAGGCCAAGCTGAACTGGACGATCGGGTGGCGGCTCCCGAACGGCAGGACCGGCACACTGGCGAACTCGCAGGTGTACTCCGACACCGGCAGCCTGTACGACTCGATGGCCGGCGACATCGGCAGCGACGTCTCGGCGATCGCCGAGACCGACCTCGTCGATGCGAAGGTCACGAGCGTCACGGCCACGGTGACCCTCCTGTCCGACACGTCGGTCCGCTACCGCCTCAGCGGTGCCCAGGTGTGGACCGGCAAGAAGTGGGCCTCGCTCAGCGGTCGCACCCTCAAGGCCAAGCATCGCTACAAGGTCCGCCCGGTCTACACGAAGTTGGTCGACCTGCGGAACAAGGGCACCGTCGCCGGCGCGTCGTCCACGATCGCGCTCGGCCGCTTCGCCACGGGCCGGGGCAAGCTCGACTACTCGCCGCGCAACGCCGGTGGTGGCGAGGACTGCTTCGAGGAGGACGGCGAGGTCTACTGCTTCTCCTTCGAGGACGAGAAGGGGCCGACGTCCTTCGCCGAGCTCATCGCCCAGCGCGACGTCCTCCACCGCAATGACAAGGCCGTCCTGTCGGTCGAGAACACGTGGAAGGCCCGTCGCACCAAGGGCGTCAAGCGTCAGAAGAGCGTCTTCACCGCGCCCGGTGTCGTGGAGGGTTCCTACCAGGCCACCTTCCGCGTCCGCGCCAAGAAGTAGGTCCGTAGGCTGACCGCATGGCGATCGAGCTCCTGAGCCCCACCCAACTCGACGAAATGCGGCCGGCCGGCCGATTCGTCGCCGACGTCCTCACCTCGTTGCTCGAGGTGGCGGACGTCGGCGTCGACCTGCTCGAACTCGACGCCCACGCCCATCGGATGATCGACGCGCGCGGGGCCGAGTCCTGCTACGTCGACTACGCGCCGTCGTTCGGGCGCGGGCCGTTCGGCAAGGTGCTCTGCACGAGCGTCAACGACGCGGTCCTGCACGGGCTGCCGCACCGGTACACGCTCCAGGACGGCGACCTCGTCAGCTTCGACTTCGCCGTCAGTGTCGACGGGTGGGTGTGCGACTCGGCCGTCAGCGCGGTCGTCGGCACGCCGCGCGACGAGGACCTGCGGCTGATCGAGGCCACCGAGGTGGCGCTGGCGCGGGCGATCGAGGTCGCCCGACCGGGCAACAAGGTCGGCGACCTCAGCGCGACGATCGGCGACACCGCCCGCGAGTTCGGCTACACCGTGAACACCCAGTTCGGCGGGCACGGCGTCGGTCGCACGATGCACGGCGATCCGCACATCGCCAACGACGGCCGCGCCGGACGGGGATTCCCGCTCAAGCCCGGCCTGGTGATCGCTATCGAACCGTGGCTGCTCGCGGCCACCGACGAGATCCGCATGGACGACGACGGATGGACGATCCGCAGTGGCGACGGCTCGCGCGGGGCGCACAGCGAGCACACGATCGCGATCACCGAGGGCGATCCGATCGTCATGACGGATCGCAGCCGGGTGGAGACCGTCTGACGTTTCGGGACAAACGTCGAGTTTAACTCATAGTTGCACTTTCGCCTCACGCCTGACTAATGTGGCGCGGGTCACGTAGCCGTCGACCGTGAGGAATCCCGTGAAGCTCCAGTTCTCCATCGCCCGTGTCGTGTCGGGCTCCGCCGCGACCGCTCTCGCTCTCGGGGGTCTCGTGGCCGTCGGGGGGTCCCCGGCCGTCGCGGCCACGTCCGTCACCTATGCGTGCGTCGTGACCGTCACCGGACTGCCGAGCCAGCCCGTGGAGGTCCCGGTCGCCCTGAGCGCGAACCTGCCGACGTCGCTCGCGCCCGGCCAGACCGTCACGCCGACGCTGACAGCCAATGTCGTGTTGCCCGACGAGGCCCGCAAGCCCCTGTACGACGTCGGGTTCCGTGCGGGTTCGGGCTCGGTCTCCGCGACCGCGTCGGTCAACGGCACCGCCCGCAGTGCGACCCTGGGCATTCCGAGCACCTCCATCCCCGCATCGACGGGCACCTTCGCGCCGCGGGCCACCGGCTCGCTCGGATCGGTCACGGCGGGCGTGGCCGGGAGCCAGGTCACGATCGACGTCACGTCGTTCACCGCGAAGTTGACCCTGACGCCGACCGTGATGGGCTTCAACGCCGCCACCCTGTCCTGCTCGCTGCCAGCGGGTCAGAGCGGCCGGATCGCCACGGCGTCGGTTGCCGGCGCGCCGGCGACGCCAGCGCCGGTCGTCAAGAAGGTCGCCAAGGTCTCGGCGAAGCCGGCCAAGGCGAAGGTCAAGCGGGGCAAGGTCGCAGTCATCAAGGTCGCCGTGACCGCGCCGGGTGTGGTGCCGACCGGAAAGGTCACGGTCGTGATCGGGAAGTCGCGCAAGGTCGTGGCGCTCAAGGGCGGCAAGGCCACCGCCTCGGTCAGGATCGCGAAGAAGGCCAAGGCCGGAAAGGTGACCGTCAAGGTCTCCTACGGCGGAGACTCCCGCGTGAAGGCCGGGAGCGGCACGGCGAGGCTGCGCATCACGAAGTAGACGCGGGGGCCCGGATCAGGTGTCGAGCAGGGTCCGGGCCACCTGCAGCAGCAGGGCGTCGGCGCCCACGTGCGCCGCGAGCATCACCCCGACGGGAAGTCCGTCGTGCTCGTGCAGCGGCAGGCTGATCGCGGGCTGGCCACTCATGTTCATGAGCGCCGTGTAGGGCGTGAAGAGCAGTTCGCGCCGGTGCGCGTCGGTGGGATCGCCGGTCTCGTTGAACCAGCCGTGCGGCTGCGGTGGCAGCGCGAGCGTGGGCGTCAGGAACAGGTCGAAGCCGGCGAGCGAGGCGTTCACGGCGCCCGTGGTCAGCTCGAGGTCGCTCATGGCGGCAGCGAGTTCGGGGGCGGAGGCGCGCCCGCCGCGCTCGTACCAGTAGCGGGTGTTCGGCCGCAGCGTCGCGAGCGCCTCGGGAGGCAGTGGGACGGAGGCCATGGTGGCGGACCACACGACGTTGAACTGCGGCTCCAGCGTGGCCGGCCACGGATTCGCGATCTCGACCACCTCATGGCCCAGGTCGGCGAGGGCGTCTCGGGCCGCGGCGACGGCCTCGATCGATCCGGCCGACGCCTCCACGAAGTCCAGGTACGGATCGGTCCACGTCGCGATCCGCAGCGCCCCGGGCGCTCGGTCGAGGCTCTCGACGAACGAGGTGGGTGGCGCCGGCCACACCCGTGACGAGCCCGCGACCGGTCGGGCGAGCACGTCGAGCATCGCCGCGGCGTCGCGCACGCTCCGGGCCAGCACGCCGTCGGTGCCCAGGCCGCTCCACAGGGGCGAGTCGGGCCCGGCACTCACGCGTCCGCGGGACGGCTTGAGGCCGATCACTCCACAGCAGGACGCCGGGATGCGGATGGAGCCGCCGCCGTCGCTGCCCGGGGCGATCGGCAGCAGGCCGGTGGCGACGGCGACAGCGGCACCGCCGCTGGATCCGCCGGCGTTCAGCGTCGGATCGGCGGGGCAGCGCGCCGGCCCGACCAGGTCGTTGTCGGTGTACGAACTGAGACCGAACTCGGGGGTGTTGGTCTTGCCCAGACTCACGAAGCCGGCTGCCTCGACGAGGCCGACGACGTGGGCGTCGTGGTCGGGCACGTTCTCGGCCAGCAGGACGGAGCCCATCGTCGTGCGCACCCCCGCCGTGGCCGTGAGGTCCTTGAACGCGGTGGGCACACCCGCGAACGGCGGTCGATCGTCGAGGGCGTCGAGCGCGGCCGCCCGGGCGAGGGCCCGCTCGGGAGTCACCGTGACGAAGGCGCCCCACTGCTCGCCGTCGACGCGGTCGAGGAAGTGCTGCGTCACCTCGACGCACGAGGCCTCGCCCCGGCCGATCGTCGCGGCGAGGTCGTGCGCGTCGAGGTCGTGCGCGTCGGTCACCCTGACACCGTCCCACAGCACCCCCGGCGAGGCACCATGGGATTCATGGACACCGTGATCGACGTCAGCGCGCTCGTGAAGCGGTTCGGATCGTTCGCCGCGCTCGACGGTCTGGAGCTCAAGGTCGGTGCGGGCCGGATCCACGGCTTCCTCGGCCCCAACGGGGCGGGCAAGTCCACGACCATCCGGGTGCTGCTGGGTCTGTACCGTGCGGACGGCGGTCGTGTCTCGGTGCTGGGGTGCGATCCCGTCGCCGACGCCGTCGACCTCCATGGCCGGCTGGCGTACGTTCCCGGCGACGTCGCCCTGTGGCCGCGCCTGACCGGTGGCGAGACGATCGACCTGCTGCTGTCGATGCGGGGAGTGCGGGACCGGACCGTCCGCCGCGACGAGTTGCTCGAACGGTTCGACCTCGACTCGACGAAACGTGCATCGGCCTACTCGAAGGGCAACCGGCAGAAGGTCGCACTCGTGGCCGCGCTCGCCGCCGACGTGGACCTGTTGATCCTCGACGAGCCGACGTCGGGGCTCGATCCGCTCATGGAGGAGCAGTTCCGCCGGTGCGTCCGTGAGGCCACGGATCGCGGGGCGACCGTCCTGCTGTCGAGTCACATCCTCGGGGAGGTCCAGGCACTCTGTGACGACGTCACGATCGTGCGCGAGGGCAGGACCGTGCTGACGGGATCGCTCGACGAGTTGCGCAGCGTGACACGGTCGACGGTGTCCGCCGAACTGGTCGGCGACCTCGACGCACTGGCCGCGCTGGAGGGCGTCCACGACGTCAGGACGGACGGAGCGCGGACGTCCTTCCACGTCGACGACGCGGCGGTCGGCGCGGTCCTGGCGGCCCTGGCGCCGTTGTCGCCGACCGGGCTGACGATCTCTCCGCCGTCGCTCGAGGAGCTCTTCCTGCGTCAGTACGCCGGCGACGAGGCGCAGGAGCGTCCATGAGGCCTTTCGCAGGCACGGGCGCGATGCTGCGACTCGCGCTGCGCCGTGAGCGCTGGTGGATCGTGTGGACGCTCGTGGCGTTCGCCGGCACCTACCTCGCGACGGCGAGCCAGATGCAGCAGGTCGCGCCAACGGTGTCCGACCGGGTCGCGCTGCAGGAGTCGATGGCCGCGACGCCGGCGTTCCAGTTGCTGCTCGGAGAGTTCACCCATCCGGACACGATCGCGTCCACCGTGTCGTGGCGCGTGGGGCTCTTCATGGCGGGCGCGCTGGCCGTGCTCGCGGCTCTGACCGTGGTGCGGCACACGCGGGCCGAGGAGGAGGCCGGTCGGCAGGAGTTGCTGGCGGCCGGGCGGCTCGGGCGGCTCGCGACCCAGACCGCCGCCGTGCTCGTGGCGCTGGTGCTCGTCGTCCTCACCTCCGCGGCGTCGTCACTGGCGCTGGCCGGTCGTGGCGGCACGGCGGGGCAACTGGTGGCCTATGCCGTGCAGGTGGGACTCCCGTCGTTGGCGGCGGTCGGGGTGGCCGTGGTCGCCGCCGAGATCGCGACCACCGCCCGTACGGCCAAGGGGCTGGCGATCGGAGTGGTCCTCATCGCGTACGTGCTGCGCGGGGTCACCGAATTGCGCGACCGAACCACCCTCACCAACCTCAATCCTTTCGGTTGGTCGACGGCGGTGGACGCCTTCGGCGAGGTCATGTGGTGGCCCGCGGCGGCCGCCGTGGGCACGCTGCTCGTGCTGCTGGCCGTCGGAGCAGTCAGCGCCTGGCACCGTGACCTCGGGGCGGGCCTGCTGCACGTACGGCCCGGTCTGGGCTCGGCGCGGGCGCTGCACGGGCCGGGCACCCTCGCCGTGCGGCTCGCCTGGCGGAACCTCCTCGGCTGGGCGGCGGTCGTCGCGCTGTTCGGCGTGTTCATCGGGTCCGTCAAACCCGACCTCGGCGACCTGGCCGCCTCCACGCCCCAGATCCAGCAGGTGCTGGAGTCGTTGGGTGGTTCGGGTGCGATCGTCGACGCCTTCGAGGCCGTCATGGCGCAGTTGTTCGGCATCGCCGCAGCCTGCTGGGCGATCGCCCAAGTGGGTTCGGCGCGGTCCGAGGAGACCACCGGCCGGCTCGAAATGACGCTCTCGACCGCGGTCGCGCGCCCGCGACTGGTGGCGACGACGGCGGTGCTGGCGTTCGTCGGGGTGGTCGTGCTGCAGTTGGTCGCCGGCCTGAGTGACGGACTGGTCGGCGGCGGGCCGGCCGATGCCGTCGCCGCGAACCTCATCCGGGTCCCGGCGGCCTGGGTGCTCGCCGCGGTCGCACTGGTGCTCTACGCCTGGCGGCCGGCTCTGCTCGGCTGGGCGTGGGTGTTGGCGGCGTTCTCGGTGCTCGCCGGCCCGTATGGCGACCTGCTCGGAGTCCCCGACTGGCTGCGCCGCTTCTCGGTCTTCCAGCACGTCCCGAACGTGCCCGTGGACCCGGTCGACTGGACGCCGTTGGTCGTCATGACGGTCGGCTCGCTGGTCTTGGTCGCGCTCGCCGTGGTCCTGTTCCGCCGCCGCGACGTCCCCGCGACCACGGCGTCGCACCCCCGGCGATTCCGTCGCCACGCCACCGCCTCAGCCGGCCGGTGAGGACGGAGGATTCTGCATCTGGGTACCTCTGACGGGCGAAACGCAGAATCGATCGTCATCACGGCCGAGACCCCGTCCCGGCCTGATGGGGGCATGGAGACCCCCGCAGTGCGGCATCGGCGTATCGCAGGCACCTTCGGCGACGTGGTCGCCCAGGTCGACGACTGGGACGCGCCGGCCCCGGTGGACGGGTGGACGGCGCGCGACGTCGTGTCCCATCTCGTGACGTGGCCGGCCGAGTTCCTCGAACACGGCGGGATCACCCTCGTGCGCGTGGTCGACGAGGCGGACCCGGCGGCGACGTGGGTCCCACACGCGGCAGGGATCCAGTCGCTGCTGGACTCGCCCGAGGGGGCCGAAGGCTTCACGGACGCGCATGTCGGGACCCAGCCGCTGGGCGCGATGATCGACCAGATCTACACGACCGACGTGCTCATGCACACGTGGGACCTGGCCGAGGCGGCCGCGGTGGACTCGGGCCTGGATGCCGACGAGTGCGCCGGGCTGGTGGAGGCCATGCGGCCGATGGAGCAGATGCTGCGGGACTCCGGCCAGTACGGTCCTGCGGTGGCGGTCCCGGACGATGCCGACGGCGTCACTCGGCTCGCGGGATTCATCGGGCGCGACCCGATGTGGCGTACGTCACACCCGCTGGGGGAGTGACCCTTGGCACCATTGGACGTCATGGGCGACCGAGACGTGACGATGCACTACCTCCGTCGCGCCCGGCGTGACGTGGCCCGGGCGCTCGACGGTGTCGATGAATACGATGCCCGGCGCCCGCTGACCCCTTCGGGATCGAACCTGCTGGGCCTGGTCAAGCACCTCGCCAGCGTCGAGCACGAGTACGTCACGACGTGCGCCGGCTTTCCCACGGATCGACGGCTGTCGTGGGTCGAGGACGGATCGATGGAGGAGAACGCCGACCTGTGGCTGACCGAGGACGAGTCGGCCGCGTGGGTGTTGGACCTCTACGCCGTCGTCGCGAAGCAGACCGAACGCGCCGCCGCGGCACTGCCGCCGGACTCGCCCGCCAAGGTGCCGTGGTGGGCGAAGTCGAGCACGACGTTCGACACGCTGCTGATGCACATCACCAGCGAGACCGCCCAGCACGCCGGGCACCTGGAGATCATGCGCGAACTGCTCGACGGGCAGGGCGACCGCGGCGACGCGCAGGCCGCCGACCGTGACGCCGCCTGGTGGACCGCCTATCGGCAGGGGGTCTTCCGCGCGGCCCAGCCGTTCAAGGGACGCGGACGAACCGTCCGCGTCCCCGCCGAACTGCTCTGACGATCAGGACGCGTCGTCGATCGACAGGATCTCGACGACGAACAGGAGCGTCTTGCCGCCCAGCTCGTTGTCCTTGGACTCCTCGGTGCCGTAGCCGTACTCCGGCGGGATGTTGATCATCACGGTCGAGCCGACCTTCTGGCCCACGACGCCGGCCTTGAAGCCCGGGACGACCTGGTCGGTCGAGAGCTGGGCGGGCTGGCCGTCCTTGCCGAATGTCTGCTGGAAGATCTTTCCGCCGGTCTCCCACGTGCTGCCCTGGTAGTTGACGGTGATCGAGTCGCCGTCCTTGACGGTGTCGCCGTCGCCCTCCTTGAGGACCTTGACCAGCACGTCGCTCGGCGGGTCGGTGTCGGGCAGCGTGACCTTGGGGGTGCCGTCCTTCGCGAACGTCACCTCGGGCACGTCCTCCGTCCACGCCTCGGCCTTGACCGGCTCGCGCACGTCGACGACGTCGGTGATGATCACGAGGGCGTCCGTCGCCTTGATGTCGAGGTCCGCGTAGCCCTCCTTGCCGTACACGTCGGTCGCCGAGACGGTCGTGACGACGCGCGAGCCGACCGGCACGCACTCGATGCCGGCGCGGAACGCCTCGAACGTATTGTCGTCGCCGGCCGTCAGGGTCGCGTTCTCGCTGATCGCCTGCTTGCCGGTGCGGCCGTTGAAGATCGTGATGACGGACTCGACGTCGTCGCCCTCGGCGGTGTCGTCGCCGTCGCCCTCGTCGAGGATCGTGCGCTGCAGGTCGTCGGCCTTCGCCTCGAGCGGCGTCGTGAAGGTGGCCTTCGGACCGGTCTTGCCGAAGTCGCCGGTGACCTTCACGGCGTCGCTGGACGCGCCGGACTCGTAGGTCGTGCACGTGTCGGCCTTGGCCTCGTCGTCCTTGGAGGAGCCCCCGCACGCCGCGAGCGTGGCCGCCGACATCAGCAGGACGATGGGCAGGGTCGTGAGGTGCCGCATGGGAGGGAGTCTCGATTCGTCGCAGGAGGTGGTCCGTCAAGCCTGCCGATCCTACCTGTGCCGGACCTGAGTCCCGCGCAAGAGGTGGCGATGGATTCGGCCTGCCGTGTCTGGCAGGATCGTCGTCCGTGGTGACAACGCTAGACAGGTACTTCAAGATCAGCGCACGGGGTTCGTCGATCAGGCGGGAGGTCCGTGGCGGCGTCGTCACGTTCCTGACGATGGCGTACATCATCGTCCTCAACCCGATCATTCTCAGCGGCGTCGCCGACGCCGACGGGAAGTTCCTCGGCGGCGCACGGTGGCCGGGTCGGGCTTCCCGACGATCGCCGCGTGCACCGCGCTGGTCGCGGGCCTGCTGACGATCCTGATGGGCGCGGTGGCGAACTTCCCGATCGCCCTGGCGACCGGACTCGGTCTGAACGCCTTCGTCGCCTTCTCGGTCGCGACGCAAATGACGTGGGCCGACGCGATGGGTCTGGTCGTGCTCGAGGGCATCGTGATCCTCGTCCTCGTGCTGACCGGCTTCCGCAAGGCGGTGTTCGACGCGGTTCCGGGCCAGCTCAAGACCGCCATCGCGGTGGGCATCGGCCTGTTCCTGACCCTGATCGGCCTGATCGACGCCGGCTTCGTCCGGGCGACCGGCAACGCCTCGCCCCCGATCGGCATGGGGATCGGCGGCGAGCTGGCCGGCTGGCCCGTCCTGGTGTTCTGCTTCGGGCTGCTGCTGATGATCGGCCTGCACGTGCGCCGCGTTCCCGGCGCGATCCTGATCGGCATCGTCGTCACGACGATCGTCGCGATCATCGTCCAGGCGATCACCGACACCCCCGCCGCCAACGGCGACCCGACCTCGAAGGGATGGAATCTCAACGTGCCGGCCCTGCCGGAGTCCGTGTTCTCCACGCCGGACTTCTCGTTGTTGGGGTCGTTCAACCTGCTGGGCTCGTTCGACCGCATCGGCGTCGTCGCGGCGTGCCTGCTGGTATTCACGCTGATGCTGGCGGACTTCTTCGACACGATGGGCACGATGACGGCCGTCGGCGCCGAGGCCGGACTCAACGACGAGGGCGGCGCTCCCGAGGGCGCCCAGAGGATCCTGATCGTCGACTCCGTCGCGGCCGCTGCCGGCGGTGTCGCGGGCATCTCCAGCAACACCTCGTACGTCGAGTCGACCGCGGGTGTCGCCGACGGCGCCCGCACCGGACTGGCCAGCATCGTCACGGGCGTGTGCTTCCTGCTGGCGACCGTGATCACGCCGCTGGTCGAGATCATCCCGAACGAGGCGGCCGTCGCGGCCCTCGTGCTCGTCGGCTTCCTGATGATGACCCAGGTGACCGAGATCGACTGGGATGACCTCGAGATCGCGATCCCGGCGTTCCTGACGATCGCGCTCATGCCGTTCACGTACTCGATCACGGCCGGCATCGGCGCGGGATTTTTGGTCTACGTCGTCATCAAGCTGGTGCTGGGCAAGGCGCGGGAGGTGCACGCGCTGCTCTGGCTCATCGCCGCGCTCTTCGTCGTCTACTTCGCGATCGACCCGATCACCCGCTGGCTGAGCTGACGAGGCTGGGCTGATCAGGCGGGCGGGCCGGCGACGAGCGCCAGCCCGGTGAGCGCCGCAACGGCGACCAGCCCCACCGCGGCACCCTGCAGGGGCTTCGAGACCAGCCGGCCGACGAGACGTTCGCGCACGCCAACCGGGGCCTCGTGCGTCAGTCGCCAGGCCTCCGGGAGGGCGTGACGGCGCTCCATCGCGAGGTCGAACCAGATCGTGAAGAACGGCGGGATGGCGGCCTGCTGGCCGACGAGGGTGCGCCGAAGGGTCCAGCGGGCGTCCGTGGCGACCACGAGCGTCGTCAGCAGGTAGCCGATGAACACGACGCCGTGCAGCATCCCGCCGATCCGCACGCCCAGTTCGGTGGTCTCGGTGACGTACTTGAGGAACATGCCGCCCAGCAACAGGGCCCAGGTGATGGCCTCGGCGACGGCGACGGTGCGGAACAGGCGACGGGGGGTCATGCCTCCATTGTCCGGATGGACGGTTGGCGGGCGTCACGGTGGTCGGCCGAGCCGAACGTGAGGTGGAAGCGCCGGATCAGCACGTGCAGCAGTGGCCGGAAGCCCGTCGCGGCGGCCAGGGGACCGGTCGGGTCGAACTGCCACGAGGCGCCGGCCGGCGACACTGTCGCGCGACCGCGGACGGAGGTCTCCAGCGCTCGATCGGCCCGGGTCTGCACCACCCGGAAACCCGACGGCACCCGCAGCGCGCCGCGGATGCGGTGGATCGAGGCGGCGGCGATGCCGGTCGCGCGGCGACCGCGGTCCTCGAAGGTCGCCAGCTCCTTCGGGATCGCCCAGAGTTCACGGCCGCCCGCCCGCGACGCCGCGCTGTCGACCCAGATGTGCGGGATGTGCACGAAGCAGCGCAGGCCGCGGCGCACGAGCACCGCGAGCATGAGTTCGTGATAGGTCAGCGGGCTCGGTGCGGTGTACGTCAGCAGGACCGCGCCGGCCACGGGACGGCCCGCGAGGCGCACCACGCGCGTGCCGGGCGGCGGCGTCAGCGGGAACTCACGCGGCAGCAGGCCGGCACTGACGAGGCCGTGTCCGTGCAGGTCCCACGGCTCGGCGGGGTAGGTCAGGTCCATGCGAAGTCCGCCTCGTTCACGTCGGCGACCAGGCGTGCGTAGGCGTGTGTGCCGCCCGGCCAGTTGGAGGTGATGCGACCGGACGCCGGATGCCGGTACCAACTGGAGCAGCCCGCCCACGCGGAATGCTCCAGCTCGCCCTGCACGCGATCGTCCCAGCCCTGCTCGGCCTCGGCCCGCGCCTGCACCGACACGGCGTCGCGTCGGTCCAGGGCGTCGAGCACGAGTCGGATGTGATGCGCCTGGGCTTCGAGCATCGCGATGATCGAGCCGCCCCCGAGGTTCGTGTTCGGGCCGTACGCCAGGAACAGGTTCGGGAAGCCGGGCACGTGGATCCCCAGATGGGCCCGGGCGCCGTCCCGCCAGACCTCGTGCAGGTCGCCGCCGGGCCCCGAGACGTCGATCCCGCGCAGGAAGTCCTGCGTGTCGAAGCCGGTCGCGAACACGAGGGCGTCGACGTCGTGCCACGCGCCGTCGGCGGTACGGATCGCGCCGGGCCGCACCTGCTCGAGTGCGTGCGGGACGAGGTGCACGTGGCCGCGGGTCAGCGCCGGGTAGTAGTCGTTCGAGAACAGGATGCGCTTGCACCCGATCGGGTGGGTCGGCGTCAGGTGCCGGCGCAGGTCCTCGTCGCGGACCCGCCACCGCAGGTGGGCCGAGGCCAACCGGTCGATTCCGCTCGCGACGGGGGAGGAGGGGTCGAGGCCCTTCGAGAACTGCTGGGTGACCCAGTCGATCGGCGTGCGTTCCAGCCGTGCCCTGGCGCGATACCAACTGGGGTAGGCGCCGTCGGCCTTCGGCAGGATGTGGTTGGCGGACCGTTGGACGACCACCAGTTCGGCGACCTGCTCGGCCAGCCGGGGAACGATCTGGACCGCCGAGGCGCCCGTCCCGATCACGGCGACCCGGCGACCGCTGAGGTCGACAGAGTCGTCCCAGGCGCCCGCGTGCAGGACGGGTCCGCCGAAGTCGGCGAGGCCGTCGACGGCGGGGGCGAGCGGCTCGGAGAGCTGGCCGACGGCACTGATCAGCACGTCGACCGTCTCGGTCGTGCCGTCGTCGAACGTGACGACCCACGCGTCGCCGTGGTGGGCCGAGACCACACGGCGGCCGAACCGGCAGCGCGCGGTGACGCCACGGCGATCGGCGACGTCCCGCAGGTACGCGAGGATCTCCGGTTGCGTGGGGTAGCGGCGCGTCCAGCACTCGTTCGGCGCGAACGAGAAGGAGTACAGCGGGCCGGGGATGTCACAGGCCGCACCCGGGTAGGTGTTGTCGCGCCACACGCCTCCGATGCCGTCGGAGCGCTCCCACAGCCGGACGTCGGTGTGGCCGTGGCTGAGCAGTTCGACGGCCGTGCCGACCCCGCCGAAGCCCGTACCGATGATCCCGATCGACGTCATGAGTTCTCCTCCACGACCACCAGGACGGCGGCGCACACGTCCGCGTGCACCTCGTCGCGCGTGAGCGTGCCGCGCACGAGCCACTCGCGACACAGCGCCTTGACGTAGGCCGCGACGGGCCGCAGCCGCGCGCGCAGCCGCGGGTCGTCGCGCAGGCCGAGCGCGTCGAGCACCAGCCGGGCGGCGCGGTCGTCGGCCTCGTCGACGACGGTCTGGACGTCGGAGTCGCCGTGCAGGTTCGCGGCGCCCGAGGCGGCGACCCAGGCCTGCCCGTACGTCGTCGCGGCGTCGAGGATCCAGTCGATCGTGCGGTCGATCCGGACGGACATCGCCAGCTCGGTCAGGTCGGGCAGCGCCGTCTCGGGCATCGTCACCTGCTCGCGCATGACGTCGAGGAACAGGTCGCGCTTGGTGCCGAAGTAGTGGTGGACCAATCCGCGGGTGACACCGGCGGCGCTGGCGAGTTCGGCCGTGGAGACCTCGTCGTAGGGATGCGCGGCGTACAGGCGTGCCGCCGCGTCGAGAATCGACCGGCGGCGCGAGTCCGGTGCCAGCCGGGTGTGGGTCGACGACATGCCAGCAGTGTCATGCCCTATTGGCAAGGTGTCAACAAGGATCTACGATCTGACTCGTGAGAGGTGACGTGTGAGTGGGTTCGACTACGACGTGGCCATCGTCGGCTCGGGGTTCGGTGGCAGCGTCGCGGCGCTGCGACTCGTCGAGAAGGGTTACCGCGTGGTGGTCCTCGAGGCGGGCCGCCGCTTCGCGGACGACGAGCTGCCCCAGACGTCCTGGGACGTCCGGAGGTACCTGTGGGCGCCCTGGGCGCGCTGCTTCGGGATCATGAAGATCACGCCGCTGCGTGACGTCCTCATCGCCAGTGGCGCGGGCGTCGGCGGTGGCTCCCTCGTGTACGCCAACACGCTCTACGAACCGGGCGACGACTACTTCCGCGACCCGCGGTGGGCGCACGTCACCGACTGGCGCGCCGAGTTGTCGCCGCACTTCGACCAGGCGCGTCGCATGCTCGGCGTGACGACGTATCCGGGCCGGACCGAGCCGGACCGGTGGATGGCCGACATCGCGGCCGAACTCGGCGTCGCCGACACGGTCCACCCCGCCGACGTGGGCGTGCTGTTCGGTCCCGAGCCCGGGAAGCGGGTCGAGGACCCGTTCTTCGGAGGTCGTGGCCCGTCGCGCACGACCTGCACGGAGTGCGGCGCCTGCATGACCGGCTGCCGGGTCGGCGCGAAGAACACGCTGGTCAAGAACTACCTGCACCTGGCCGAGCAGGCGGGAGTCGAGGTCCGGCCCCTGACGACGGTCGTCGACGTCCGGCCGCGTCGGGGCGGCTACCGGGTGGCGACCCGGGGGACCGGCGCGCCCTGGCGTCGCGCCACGCTGTCGGCCGAGCAGGTCGTGTTCGCCGGCAACGCGCTCAACACCCAGCAGTTGCTCCACCGGCTCCGCCGCCGCTCCCTCGCGCACGTCTCGCCGATGCTCGGGAAGTTGAGCCGCACGAACTCCGAGGCCGTGTTGACCGCGCGCGACGGCGACCGCAACGCCGACCACACGGCGGGCATCGCGATCACCTCGTCGTTCCACCCCGACCCGCACACGCACGTCGAGCCCGTCCGGTACGGCCCCGGCTCGGGGTTGATCGGCCTGCTCAACGCGCCCCTCGTCGACCCGATCGAGGGCATGCCCCGCTGGCGGGCGGCCATCCGGACGTATCGCGCGCTGGGCGTGCGCGCCGCGTGGCGCCTGCACGACCCGCGGCGCTGGGCCGAGCAGTCGCTCGTGATCCTGACGATGCAGTCGCTCGACAACTCCGTGACGACCTTCCTGAAGCGGCGGCCCTGGGGTTCGCGCATGAGCAGCCGGCCGGGCGAGGGCGACCCCAACCCCGAGTGGCTGCCGGTGGCGCACCGGATCGCCCGCCGGCTGGCCGAGCGGCTGGGAGGTGCTGCGGGTGGGTCCGTCGCGGACCTCGTCGGCGTCCCGATGACGGCTCACTTCATCGGCGGCTGCGTCATCGGCGAGACGCCCGACGACGGCGTCGTCGACCCGTACCACCGGCTGTTCGGGCATCCCGGTCTGCACGTCGTGGACGGTTCGACGATCAGCGCGAACCTCGGCGTGAACCCGTCCCTGACGATCACCGCGCAGGCCGAGCGGGCGCTGTCGCTGTGGCCCAACCGGGGCGAGGCCGACCCGCGCCCCGCGGTGGGCGCCCCCTATGAGCGGCTCGCTTCCGTGCCGCCGCGCGACCCTCAGGTGCCGGCCGGGGCGCCGGCCGAACTGCGCTGGGCCGCCCGGGCCTGACGCCGGCTCGGGTCGGCCCGGGGGGAATGTTCGGGCGCTGGATGAAGTTGATAAGATCAGACTCAAGTCATCTGACACCCAGATTTTCAACCAGCGAAACTGCGCACCATCCCAGCGCACGAACCTCAGGAGGCACCATGGCCCGCGCGGTCGGTATTGATCTCGGCACGACGAACTCCGTCGTCGCCGTCCTCGAAGGTGGCGAGCCCACCGTCATCGCGAACGCCGAGGGAGCCCGGACGACCCCGCCCGTCGTCGCCTTCGCCAAGGACGGCGAGGTGCTCGCCGGTGAGGTCGCCAAGCGTCAGGGCGTCACCAACGTCGATCGCACGATCCGCTCGGTCAAGCGCCACATGGGCACCGACTGGAACGTCGAGATCGATGACAAGAAGTTTACGCCCCAGCAGATCAGCGCGTTCACCCTGCAGAAGCTGAAGCGCGACGCCGAGGCCTACTTGGGCGAGCCCGTCACCGACGCGGTCATCACCGTCCCGGCCTACTTCAACGACCACCAGCGTCAGGCCACCAAGGAGGCCGGCGAGATCGCGGGCC
>CAYXFT010000040.1:0-18826 GCA_964464335.1 uncultured Aeromicrobium sp. | reverse complement strand
ATCTGGTCGATGCCGTTGTGGACCTCGCCGAGCAGCCAGCCGGTGGCCGGACCGCCGAGCTGGGGATCGCCGAAGGTGACCTCGCACGTGGCCGAGACCTTGATGCCCATCTTCTTCTCGACGTTGGTGACGTAGACGCCGTTGCGCTCGCCGGTCAGCTCGCCGGACTCGAGGTCGAAGTGGTGCTCGGGCACGAGGAAGAGCGACAGGCCCTTCGTGCCGGGACCGCCGGCGCCCTCGACGCCCTGCGGGCGGGCGAGGACCAGGTGCATCGTGTTCTCGCCCAGTTCACTGACGGCCGAGGTGATGAAGCGCTTGACACCCTCGATGCGCCACGTTCCGTCCTCGTTCTGGAAGGCCTTGGTGCGGCCGGCGCCCACGTCCGAACCCGCATCGGGCTCGGTCAGGACCATGGTGGTCAGCCAGCGGCGCTCGATGATGTGCTTGGCGATCGTCTTGTCGCGATCGGTGCCGTTCTCGTAGACGACGCGGCCGAACGCGGGACCCGCGCCGTACATCCAGATCGCGGGGTTGGAACCGAGCACGAACTCGCCCATCGCCCAGATCAGCGATGACGGGGCGGGCTGGCCGCCGAGCTCCTCGGGCAACTGCAGGCGCCACCACTCGGCGTCCATCCAGGCCTGGTAGCTCTTGGCGAACTGGGGGTTCTGCTTCAGCGTGTGGGTCTCGGGGTCGAAGACCGGGGGATTGCGGTCGGCGTCGACGAAGGACGCGGCCAGCTCGTGCGAGGCGAGGCGCTCGACCTCGGTCAGGATGCTCTTGGCGGTGTCGACGTCGACCTCCGCGAAGGGGCCGGTTCCGAGGACGTCTTGGCGGCCGAGGAGTTCGAACAGGTTGAACTCGACGTCGCGCAGGTTGCTCTTGTAATGGCTCATGGGCCGTGGACCTCCGGGGGTAAATTACTACTGGCGAGTTCTACTCACCAGTAACCAATCATACCTCGAAGCAAATGGCACGGAAATCGAGCCTGAAAAATGAAAAGAGGCCCTGACCGCGAGAGCGGTGCAGGGCCTCGAGGCGTGCGCGGGTCAGGCGCGACGCGTGGGGATGCGGGTGAGTCCGTCGGTGCGCACGAGGTACGCGCTGTGGACAGCGCCGACGGTGACGGCGATGACTGCGGTGACGGCGAGGAAGGTCATGGTGGGGGTCCTTTGGTGGTGCGTGGTCTCTGATGACCATTCTCGTCCTCGCCACTGTCAAGCACAATCTAACAATTCTTAAGGCGACGTGTAGTGTTTCTACATGGATGTCCGTCGCCTCGCGATGCTGAGGGAATTGGCCGACCGGGGCACCGTCGGTGCCGTGGCCGACGAGATGAACGTCACACCCTCGGCCGTGTCGCAGCAGCTGAAACTGCTCGAACGTGAGGCCGGAGTTCCCTTGATCGAACCGGACGGGCGCGGGGTGCGGCTCACGGCTGCGGGACGAGCACTCGCCGACACCGCGACCGAGGTGGCCGTCGCGTTGGAGCGCGCGGAGGCGAAGTGGCGCGAGTTCCTGGGCCGCCCGGCCGGCGACGTCACGCTGACGGTGTTCCCAACCGGCGGCGAGATGTTCCTGCCCGGCCTGCTGACCCGGATCGCGCAGGAACCGGCCGTCCATCTGGTCTGCACCGACCGCGACCCGGCGCAGCAGTATGACGTGCTCGAGATGGTCACCGAGTACGACCTCGTGGTGGCGGACTCGCCGGCGATCACCGAGCAGTGGCACGACCGTGGCCTGCAATTGGTCCGGTTGCTGCGGGAGCCGTTGGACGTCGCCCTGCCCGAGGACCACCGGCTCGCGTCGAAGCAGACGCTCTCACCGAAGGACGTGGTCGGCGAGACGTGGATCGGTGCGCCGCGCGACTTCCCCTACGACCGGATCCTGCAGCAGTTGGTGGCGGTGACCGGCGAACCGGTGCACATCACGCAGCGTCTCGACGACAACGGGATCGTCGAGGCGTGCGTTGCGGCGGGCCACGGCATCGCGATCCTGCCCCGGTTCACCACCCGCACGCACGGCAACGGGCTGGTGACACGTCCGCTCGTCGGGATGAGGTCGAGCCGCGAGATCACCGCCGTCGTGCGTCCCGACCGCTTCGAACGACCCAGTGTTCGCTTCGTCCTGGCGGCACTGCGGGACGAGGCGCGCTCCGTCGCCGACGCCCACGCCTCGGTGTGAGCCTCCATCACTGGGATTCGAACGGCAGGCCGCGCTCCAGCAGGTCGAAGGTCGCCTCGACGATGTCGTCGGTGGTGTCCGAGAGGATCGCCTGCTCGCGCAGGTCGAGGACGGCGTGGGCGACCACGACGGCGTAGGGGTCGTCCTCCGGCCGGTCCCACGCCTCGGCCAGGGCGGCGGCGAGGGCGTCCTGCGAGCGCAGGCCGATCTCGCGCCAGAAGTTCATCAGCTGGGGGGTGTCGCGGATCGCGGCGATGAACTTGCGTGCATCGGGGTGATCGGGGATCCGCATGCCGACCGCGAAGGCACCGCGCAGGGCGGCGAGTGCCGTGGTGCCGAAAGGACGCTCGCGCACCGCGGTGACCAGACCAGCCTCGAGTTCGGCGCCCCGGTCGATGAACATCGCCTCCTTCGACGGGAAGTAGGCGAACAGGGTCGTGGGGGAGACGTGGGCCGCGCGGGCGATCTCGCGGACGCCGACGTTGTCGAAACCCTTGTCGAGGATCAGGCGGGTGGCGACGTCGGAGATCAGCTGGCGCGTCGCCGCCTTCTTCCACTCCCGCAGTCCTGCCACGCACGTCACACTAGCAAAGGTGTTGCAGTTCCAGTTTTGTAACTGTTACAGTTTTCGTATGACTTCAGACTCCACTGATTCGAGATGGGCGGTCGAGGCGACCGGCCTCGTCAAGCACTTCGGCGACGTCCGGGCCGTCGACGGTGTGGATCTGCACATCGAGCCCGGCCAGGTCTTCGGCGTCCTCGGACCCAACGGGGCCGGTAAGACCACCGCCCTGCGCATGCTCACCACCCTGCTGTCGATCGACGCCGGTCAGGCGCGCATCTTCGGGGTGGACGTGGCGAAGGACCCCCACGTCGTGCGCCAGCTCATCGGCGTCACCGGCCAGTACGCGTCAGTCGACGAGAAGCTCACCGCGCGCGAGAACCTGCGACTGTTCGGTCGCCTCCAGGGCCTGACCCGGTCGCAGTCGTCCGGTCGCGCCGAGGACCTGCTCGAACGGTTCGGGTTGACGGAGGCCGCCGATCGCCCGCTGGAGAACTTCTCCGGTGGCATGCGCCGGCGCCTCGATCTCGCGGCCAGCCTCATCACGGCGCCGCCGCTGATCTTCCTCGACGAGCCGACGACGGGCCTCGACCCGCGCACGCGCGGCCAGATGTGGGACACGATCCGCGAACTGGTCGCGGCCGGCAGCACCGTCGTGCTGACCACCCAGTACCTCGACGAGGCCGACCAGCTGGCGCACCGCATCGCCGTGATCGACCGCGGCGTCAAGGTCGCCGAGGGCACACCGGCCGAGCTCAAGCGGCTCGTCGGCAACTCCAGCCTGCACGTCGTCGTCAACGACCCGACGCAGGTGGAGACCGCCCGGGGCGTCATCGGCCGGGCCCTGCTCGAGGAGCCGGCGCTCACGCCCGAGGCCGGCACGATCGTCGCCAACCTCCCCGACGCCAATCGCGCGGCGGACGTCTTCATCGCGCTGCGCGAGGCGGGGGTCGACCTCATCAGTGCCAGCATCCAACAGCCCACCCTCGACGAGGTCTTCCTCGCCATCACGGGCCAGCCCACGAAGCCCGAGGAGGCCCTCGTATGACCGATCTGATCGCCGGCGTCCAGGTGCGCCGCAACGTCACCCTGCGCGAGACCGCCTCGCAGACCCTCTCGCTCACCGGGCGCGCGCTCATCACCATGCGACGCAACCTCGAGCAGCTCTTCGACGTCACGATCCAGCCGCTGCTGTTCACCGCGATGTTCGCCTACATCTTCGGCGGCGCGATCTCCGGCGGGGTGCCGGCGTACCTGCCGATCCTCATCCCGGGCATCCTCGCCCAGACCGCCCTCACGGCGTGCATGGCGACGGGCATCCAACTGCGCGAGGACATGGAGAAGGGCGTCTTCGACCGGTTCACGTCCCTGCCGATCGCACGGATCGCGCCGCTCGCCGGACCGGCCATCGCCGATCTGCTGCGCTATGCGATCGCCGCGTCACTGACGATCGCCACCGGTCTCGCGATGGGCTATCGCCCCGGCGGCGGGGTGGCCGGTGTGCTGGCGGGCTGGGTCCTGACCATCTTCGCCGGCTGGTCGCTCGCGTGGATCTTCACCTGGTTCGGCACGATCGCCTCGAGCGCCCGCGCGGTGCAGGGCTACTCGATGATGGTGATGTTCCCGCTGACGTTCCTGTCGAATGCGTTCGTCCCGGCCGAGACCCTGCCGGACTGGCTGCAGACGTTCGTGAAGTTCAATCCGGTCTCGCACGTCGTGTCTGCCCTGCGCGACCTGATGAACGACGGCGCGGTCACCGGCCAGGTCGGCTTCGCGATCCTCGGCTGCGCGATCGTCGCGGCGATCTTCATCCCGCTCTCGGTGCGCTCCTACAGCCGCCACCTCTGACCGCGGGTCGCGCTGAGTTGCACGTTTGAGCACGAAATCACCGCGATTTCGTGCTCAAACGTGCAACTCAGCGGGGACTACTTCGCGAAGCGGGCGGCGAAGGCGGCGAAGTCGGCGCTGCCGAGCGACTCGGCCTGCGCCCACGACTCGAAGTTGAGGGACTCGTGAAGGTCGGACCGGGCGGCGATGCCGACCGACTTCTTGATGTCCGACATCAGCTTGGGGCTGCGCTCGGCCCACGCGGAGGCGAGTTCGGCGGCGCGGGCCTGCGGGTCCTCGGCGATCTCCTGGGCGATGCCGAGCCGCAGTCCGCTCTCCGCATTGATGACGTCCCCGGCGAACAGCGCCGCGGCGGTGTTGGCGGAACCGATGCGCTGCGTCAGCATCCAGCTGCAACCGCCGCCGGGGTGCAGGCCGATCCTGCTGAACGTGGGTCCGAACCCGGCCCGGGGTCCGGCGACGATGACGTCGCACGCCAGGGCGATGTTCAGGCCTGCGCCCACAGCGGCGCCGTGCACGGCCGCCACGGTGGGAATCGTGAGGTTCCGGATCCCCAGGAACGCCGAGTAGACACCCATCAGGTGCTCACGCAGCACGTCGACGGGCCGGCTGAGGTCGCCGAACAGGCTCTCGAGGTTGGCTCCGGAGCAGAACGCCTTGCCCGCGCCCGTCACGACCAGGGCGCGTGCCTCCGAGTCGGCCGCGACCTCGTCGACGGCGGCCCGCAGTTCCTCCAGCAACGGCCAGTCGAGGGCGTTGAGCCGCTCGGGCGCGTTCAGCGTGATCGTGCGGACGTGATCTTCGCGGGACAGTGTGACGAGAGGCATGCGCTTCACCCTACGATCAGCCCATGTCCCACGAGAGCCTGCCGGTCGTGGCCGGTGTGCAGCACCGCTGGATCGACGTCGACGGGGTGCGGTTGCACGTCGCCGAGGCAGGCCTGGCGCATCGTTCCGCCGACCGGCCGTCGCTGCTGTTGATCCACGGCTGGCCGCAGCACTGGTTCTGCTGGCGCCACGTGATGCCCGCGCTGGCGGAGACGCACCACGTCGTCGCGATCGACCTGCGCGGCGCCGGCTGGAGCGACGCGCCCGCCGGCATCGAGTCCTACGACAAGCGCGTGATCGCCGACGAGGTCGCCCGCGCCATCGAGGTGCTCGAGCTCGACCGTCCGGTGCTGCTCGGGCACGACTGGGGCGCCTGGATCTCGCTGATGATCGCCAGCCGGCATCCGGGGCTGGCCCGCGGAGTGGTCGCGACCGCGATCATCGCGCCGTGGACGCCGGTCCCCTGGTACGACCTGTGGCGGTTCGCCTACCAGCCCGTCGCGGGCGGTCCGTGGGGTCCGTTCCTGCACCGACGGCTGGGCCAGTTCCTGCTCAGGACGATCTTCCGGCTCGGCGCCTCGCCCCGCTTCCGCTGGGACCGCGCCGCCCGCGAGGAGTACCTCGTGCGGTTTCGCGAACCGGCTCGCGCCACCGCCGGAGCGCTGATGTACCGACGCTTCCTGCGCACCGAGATCCTCGCGACCCTGCGCGGCTCGTACTCGCACCGCGTCGACGACATCCCCCTGCTGTTCCTGCCGGGTCGCGCCGACATGGTGCTGGCTCCGCGCATCGTCCGGAAGGCCGAAGGGCCCTCGAACGTCACGGTCACCGAGATCCGCGGCACCGGGCACTGGGTCCCCGAGGAGCAGCCCGACCAACTGGTCGCGCACGTGCGGACGTTCCTCGAACAGTTCTGATCCGTCCCACGCGGGCCGGGTGAGCGCAGCCCGGCGCGTGCGGCCGGTTAGTATCGGTGCAGCATCTCGCCGATGTAGCTCAATGGCAGAGCGCTTGCTTCCCAAGCAAGATACGCGGGTTCGATTCCCGTCATCGGCTCCACGAAGGCCCGCGGGTCAGGCGCCCAAGGGCGCTGTCGCGTACCAACCCCGCGGCTCCAGCAGTCCGGACCGCATCGCACGGCCGAGCCACTCGCCCAGCGCGCCGGACGTCTCCAGACCCGGCAGTGCCTGCGAGGCCAGGGACAGCCACGCCATGTGGTCGGCGGTAGAGGCGCTCACGGCCGCGCCGTCGCGCCAATGGGCGCTGATGCGCTCGGCCCACGTGCGTTCGAGGCGGGACCGGTGCGCGCGGACGTGGTCGTGGCGCACCGCCAGCGCCGACCACTCGGTCCACAGGCTCGGCCACCGGCCGCCCCAGGCGTCGTGCCCCGCCCGCTCCGCGATCGCGAGGCAATCGGTGTTCGACGGGGCGACCTCGGACCACGTGAAGTTCGACAGGTCGTCGTCGATCAGGGCGATCAGGACCTTCGCGCGAGCCTCGAAGCAGAAGTCGAGTGCCGCCACCACCGCGCCGTCGGCGCGATCGTCCCAGAGCTGCGCGAGCCGCGGGTCGGCGCTCACGGCCGACAGGCTGGCCTCGCGGACACCGGACCGTTCGAAGGCGCTCTCGATCCCGTGTGCCAGTTGGAGATCGGTGCGGTCGGCTTCCGTCATGACAGGAGCGTCGCATCAACCGGGGGAACAGAACTAGGAGCGCAGGGGCGAAGTTTGCCGACCGGTCCTGTCTCGTGAGTACAGTTCCGGCCATGGCTGACGACACGAGTGTGCTCCATCTGAGCGTCGATCGCCGCGAGCGCATCCGTCGCGTGATCCTCGCCGCCGTCGTCGGTGGCGTCCCGGCGTACCGCAACGGCTTCGACCGAGCGGGGGAGCACCACGTGATGGACCGGGTCATGGCGGCGATCGACACCTTCGTCGAGGCTGCCGGCGGCGGGGGAGTGGCGATGGATCAAGCCCGGTCCATGGCCTTCGAACTGGGGCGGATCCAGGCCCGGATCGGCCGGGGACTCGACGACCTGCTGGCCGCCTACCGCGTCGGCACCCGTGCGGCGTGGCACGAGTACGCCGATGCCGCCCACGAGGAAGGCCTCGACGCACGCCAGGTCGGGGATCTCGCCAGCGCCCTGTTCGGGTTCGTCGACCAGGTGTCGGCGGCCAGTATCGCGGGCCACGCCGAGGGCGTCTCGTCGGTACGCCGCGACCTCGAGCAGGCGCGCGAGCGATTCGCGGACCTGATGGTGCAGTCGGCCGCCGCCGAGGACCTGCGCGATGCGGCGGACGCTGCTCGCGCCCACGTTCCCGAGACGGTCACCGTGGTCGTCGCGGCCCGGCACGACCTGGCCAGAGTCGCGTCGGTGACGCCCGCCGGCGCCGTGGTCGCGTCGATCGAGACGGCGGCCGGCGCCGGCGTGGTGGTCCTGCCCGACCTCTCTGTCTCACGGCGGGCGCGACTCCTCACCGACCTCGCCTCGGTCCAGGCCTGTGTCGGCCCCACGGTGCCCACACGGCGGGCCGCGACGTCGCTGCGGCTGGCCGAACGGTCGTGGGACCTCGGTGCCGTGGTGGGCGTCCGGGACGTCGACGAGCACCTCCTCGACTGCGTGCTCGCCGCCGACCGAGAGGCCGTCGACCTGTTGTGGGACACGACGATGGCGCCGCTGTCCGAGCTGTCGGAGCGGAAGGTCGAGGCGCTCACCGACACCCTCCGCAGCTGGTTGCTGAACCTCGGCCAGAGGGGCGCCGTCGCCCGCGAACTCGGGGTGCATCCGCAGACCGTCCGCTACCGCATGGACCAGGTCCGCGAGGCGTTCGGCCCGCGCTGGGCGAACCCGGCCGAGGTCGAGCGGATCGTCGTCTGTCTGGCTGCTCGGCCCGGACGACGGTCGAGCGCGCGCGCGTGAACTCTCGTACGTCGCCGGTCTCGCCAAGCAGCGGGCTCGCCGCCGTGCTGATGTTGTTGTTCGTCAGCGGGTGGGCGACCAACCACTTCGCCGCGATGCTGCCCGTCCTCGCCGAGGCGGAGGGCCTGTCGCCCACCGTCCTCAAGGGCGCGTTCGGGATCTATGCCCTCGGCCTGCTGCCGGGGCTGCTGGGTGGCGGGAACCTCTCCGACCGGATCGGGCGTCGCCCGATCGTGCTGTGCGGGGCCACCGCCGCGGCGTGCGGCAACGCGCTGATGCTGTTCTGGCACACCGAACCCGGCGTGTTCGTCGGGCGACTCGTGGTGGGCGTCGGCGTGGGACTGGCGGTCAGCGCCGGCACCGCCTGGGCGGCCGACCTCGGAGGTCAGCGTGGCGCGACCCTCGCCGGGGTGGTGCTCATGCTCGGGTTCGCCACCGGGCCGCTCGTCACAGGCCTGATCGCGCAGTTCTCCTCCGAGGCGGTGGCACTCACCCTGCCGTTCGCGCTGACGGTCGCCCTGTCGCTCCTGGCGGTCGTACGCGCGGCACGGGTCCGCGCGGCGCCCCCGGCCGACGCCCATGAGGTCGTGCCGGAGGAGGCGGTCGGTCTGGTGCCGGCTCGACGGCGGAGCGTCGCACTGGCGCTGGGCGCGTCGATCCCGATGGCGTTGTGGGTCTTCTCGACCGTCACCGTCGCGATCATCGTGTTGCCCGGCCGGCTGGGCAGCCAGGGTGGACCTGCGCTGACCGGAGCCTCGGCCTTCCTCGCCCTCGGGACCGGTGCGGCCATCCAGGTCGTCGCACGTCGCTCGGGATGGGATGCACGCGCCGGTGTCGTCGGCGCCCTGCTGGCCGGGCTCGGATTCTGTCTCGCGGCGGTGGCCGGAGCCGACCCCTCGGTGCCGCTGTTCCTCGTCGCCGTCGTCGTCCTCGGGCTCGCGTACGGACTGTGCCTGCGCGAAGGACTCGTCGACGTCGAACTGCTCGCACCTCGCGACTCCCGCGGGTTGGTCATCGGGATCTTCTACGTCTGCACGTACCTCGGCTTCGGACTGCCGGTGCTGCTGGAGGTCATCGAGCCGTGGGCCGGGCTCGCCGCGCCCCTCCACGTCCTCGCAGCGGCCGCCCTCACCGCCGCGGTCGTCCGGGCGGTCCACCTCCGGACGACCACGCACCTGCACCGCGGCGCATGAGCGCGAGGGGCAGAAGTTTCGTTCTGGGCTGATGAGGTGCGACCATGGAAGTCCCCCAGTCATTTCAGGATGGCCCATGCTCCGACGTCCCGTGCGACGAACCATGGCGTGCATCATCGCCGTGCTGACCCAGGTGGCGCTGCTGACCGCCGTCGGAAGTTCGTCGCCCGCTTCCGGCGCCACGCATCCGGTTCTCCATCGCAACGGCGACCGGGCGACCTTCGCTGTCACCGGTCAGGGCCGTGTGAGGATCACGGCGCGCGCTGCGTACTGCAAGGGATTCCCCCTCATGCGGGTGTGGATCGACGGCAAACTCGACCGGACGGTGCAGACGACACGACGTAGCTCGCGGGTCTACCTCAGCGCGAAGTCCTACACCGCCGGAAAGCACCGCGTCACGGTGATCATGAGGCGCGACGCGAAGGTCACGAAGCGCGGCAAGGTCGTCTGCAACCGGCGCGTCAAGATCATGAAGGTCGCAACCAACGCGCCCGTGCCACTGGCGGCGCCCCTCACCAACGAGCCGCTGGACCCGAGCGTCGAGACCCGTCCGGGCGACGAGGACGGTGAGTTCACCCTCGCGGTCATCGGCGACACCCAGGCCGAGGTGCTCCCGTACGCCGGGACGCGCTTCCGAACCAGGACGCAGTGGCTCGTGAACCACCGCGAGGCCGAGGACATCCGCTTCGTCGCCCACACCGGCGACGTGGTCAACTGGGGCTGGCTGGAGGTCCACGGGAAGACCGACCTGCCTGCCGCCGACACCTATCAGTACGGGATCGCGGACACGGCAATGGCACAGCTGACCGCCGCCCGGATCCCGTGGCAGGCGAGCATCGGCAACCACGACACGCGCGCGGTCAAGGGCGGCGGAAGCAGTTTCGCGCCGACCGCCGAATGTGCGCAGATGTTCGGGTCCGGCCAATGCAAGTCCGCCCTCCTGCATCGCGGGACCCAGGAATTCAACCGCTTCTTCACGGCCGCGGACTTCGGCGCTGTCGCCGGGGCCTATGAGGTGGGCAAGGTCGACAACACCTACTCCACCTTCACCGCGGTCGGACGCAGGTGGCTCGTACTGAACCTGGAGTACTACCCGCGAGCAGGTGTCGTCGCGTGGGCGAACGGCGTGGTCACGGCGCACCCCGACCACAACGTCATCGTGCAGACGCACTCGTACCTCAGCGGCACCGGAACCGTGGCCGGCAGCAACCTCGGCGCGGGAACCGACTCGACCTCGCCGGCGAGACTGAAGACCGAGCTCATCGATCCCCACCCGAACATCAAGATCGTGATCTCGGGACACACCGGGCTCCAGGCCGAGCGCACCGATTCGTATGCGACCAACAAGGTCGTGTCGTTTCTCGGCAACGAGAACAAGGCGTTCGCCGTGACGCGACTGATCCGGATCAACCCCGCGAAGCACACGATCCGTTCCGACTACTGGGTCGCGTCGACCGCCGAGCGTGACCAAGGGGCCAATCCCCTGAATCGTGCGGCCACGGGCAGCACGAATGACGGCGGTTTCGGGTTCGAGTGAGCCGGCGGCGCCTGAGGTAGGTTTCTACCCGTGCTGCTTTCGGACCGCGACATCCTCGCCGAGATCGAGGCCGGACGGGTCGGTCTCGACCCCTACGAGGCCTCGATGATCCAGCCGTCGAGCATCGACGTCAGGCTCGACAAGTTCTTCCGGGTCTTCGACAACCACAAGTACCCGCACATCGATCCCGCGCAGGACCAGTCCGAGTTGACCCGCGAGGTCGAGGTCACCGGCGACGATGCGTTCGTGCTGCACCCGGGTGAGTTCGTGCTCGGCTCGACGTTCGAGTACGTGCGCCTGCCCGACGACATCGCGGCGCGCCTCGAGGGCAAGTCGTCGCTGGGCCGACTCGGCCTCATGACGCATTCCACCGCCGGTTTCATCGACCCCGGGTTCCAAGGTCACATCACGCTCGAACTGGCGAACGTCGCAACGCTGCCGATCAAGCTGTATCCGGGGATGAAGATCGGCCAGCTGTGCTTCTTCCGGCTGACCTCCCCGGCCGAGAACCCCTACGGCTCGGCGAAGTACGGCTCGCGGTACCAGGGCCAGCGCGGCCCGACTGCCTCGCGGTCACACGCGAACTTCCACCGCACCGTCATCGAGTAGGTCCCCGTGTTCGACGATCGGCCGTGGCTCAGCAGTTACTCCGACGCAGTGGCGGCCGACGTCGACCTCCCGGAAACGACGCTCGACACGCTCCTGATCGACTGCGCGACGCGCTGGCCCGACCGCCTCGCCGTCGACTTCCTCGGCGCGACCACCACGTGGTCGGACCTGTACGTCGAGGCGTCCCACGCGGCCGCCGCGCTGGCGTCCCACGGGGTCGGCCCGGGCGACCGGGTGTCCCTCGTCCTGCCGAACTGTCGCGCCCACGTCGTCGCCTTCCACGCCGTGCTCGCCTGCGGAGCCGTCGTGGTGGAGCACAATCCGACGTACTCCGCGGCCGAGTTGCACGACCAGTTCGAGTTGACCGGCTCGGTCGTCGCGGTGGTCTGGCGCAATCGGGCGCTCGACGCCCAGGCGGCGGCCGAGGGCACCTCGGTCTCCACGGTGGTCTCGGTCGACGTCGCCCACGACCTTCCCGGGCTCAAGCGGCTCGCCCTGAGGTTGCCGGTCGCGTCCGCCCGGAAGTCGCGTGCCGCGCTCACCGGCGCGGCCATCGGCGACGCCCTCGAATGGGACCGGCTGATGCGCGATGCCCGTCCCACCGGAGCGAAGGTCAGGCGGCGGCCCGACGACACGGCGCTCATCCTGTTCACCGGCGGGACGACCGGCATCCCGAAGGCTGCCGAGATCACCCACCGGAACCTGCTCGCCAACGCCGCCCAGGGTCGGGCGTGGGCACAGTTCCGGCCGGGGGAGGAGGTCGTGTACGGGATGCTGCCGTTCTTCCACGCCTTCGGCATGATCTTCTGCATGGTCCTGCCGGCGGTGATCGGCGCGACCCTCGTGGCGTTCCCCAACTTCGACCCGGTCACCGTGGCCCGCACGCAACGACGGCGGCCGGCGACCTTCGTGCCGGGGGTGGCGCCGATGTTCGACCGGATCCTCGACGCGTCGGAGGCGGTCGGCGGGGTCGACTGGACCAGCGCCCGACTGGCGTTCAGTGGGGCGATGCCGCTGGCGGCCGAGGTCGCGCAGCGGTGGGAGGCGGCCACCGGGGGGCTGCTGATCGAGGGCTATGGGATGACCGAGTGCTCGCCGATCGCACTGGGCAACCCCTGCTCGTCGGACCGTCGCCGCGGCGCTCTCGGGCTGCCGTTCCCGAACACCGAGATCAAGGTGACGGACCAGGACGATCCCGAGCGCGAGGCCGACCCTGACGCGGCGGGGATCGTCCGCGGCGAACTGAGCATCCGTGGGCCGCAGGTCTTCGCCGGCTATGTCGACCGGCCCGACGAGACCGATCTCGTGTTGTCGGCCGACGGCTGGCTGCGCACGGGTGACGTCGTCGAGGTGGACGAGTCCGGGTTCGCCGTGTTGGTCGACCGGGTCAAGGAGATGATCATCGTCGGTGGCTTCAAGGTGTTCCCGTCGGTCGTCGAGGATCACCTGCGGCAGATGCCTGCGGTCGTCGACGTGGCGGTCGTGGGCGTGCCGCGGCCGGGCGGCTCGGACGAGGACGTGCTGGCGGTTCTCGTGCCGGACGGCTCCGGGCCGGTGCCCACCCTCGCGCAGGTCCGTGAGTTCGCCGAGCAGCGGTTGCCGCAGTACGCGCTGCCGCGCCGGCTCGACGTCGTCGAGGAGCTGCCGCGATCGATGATCGGCAAGGTGCTGAGGCGAGTCGTGCGTGACGAGCACCTCGCTCGCGTGGCTGGGGAGCCGGACTAGGGTCGAAGGGTGACTGCGCCTGACATCCGACTCGTCGTGGCCGATCTCGACGGGACCCTGCTCGATGAGCACAAGCAGATCCCTGGGGGGACCTTCGAGCTGATCCGTGAGCTGCGGGCCCGGGGGATCGCGTTCGCGCCGGCCAGTGGCCGCCAGTGGGCGACCGTCGCGTCGATGTTCGAGGACGTCGACGACGGCCTGGTGATCATCGCCGAGAACGGCGCGTACGTGACCTCCGACGGGGCCGAGGTGGCCGTCCATCCGCTCGAGCCGGAATGGGTCTTCGAGATCATTCGCAAGACGAAGGACCTGGTCGACCAGGGCATCGACCTGGGGATCGTGGTGTGCGGCGTGAAGTCGGCGTGGGTCACCCGCACGGACCGCCCGTTCCTCGACCAGGTCGAGCCGTACTACAAGCGGCTCACCGTCATCGACGACCTCACGGCCGTGCAGGACACGATCATCAAGATCGCGATCCACGACTTCGGCGACCCCGAGGCCGTCACCGCGCCGTTCCTGGTCGAGCACTGCGAGCCCAACCCCGTCGCGGTCTCCGGCGCACATTGGGTCGACGTCATGCCCCTCGGCGTCGACAAGGGCCTCGCCGTGCGCGAACTGCAGGCCAGCATGGGCATCGACGCCACCCAGACGATGGCCTTCGGCGACTACCTCAACGACTACGAGATGCTCCAGTCCGCCGACTGGTCGTTCGCCATGGGCAACGCCCACCCCGACATCATCGACGTCGCGAACTACACCGCCCCGCCGAACTACGAGAACGGCGTCCACACCACCGTCCGCGCCGTCCTCGGCCTCTGAACGGATCTACGTCGAAGGTTCCAGCCACCAGGTGACTGAAACCTTCGACAGTGTTCGGGACGGCTACCGCAGGACGACGAGGTCGACCTCGTCGGCGATCCGGTAGGGCGAGGTCGCCAGCAGGGCGCCAACCTGACGTCGCAGCCGCGAGATCTCGGCGCGGACGGTCACCTCGTGACCGGTGTCGCCGAACAGGGCACGGCTCAGGGCTGCGGCCGTCGTACCGGCCGGTCCGGCCTCGGCGAGTTGGGCGATCAGGCCGGCGTGGCGGGCGCTCAGGGCACGGCGCAGGGTCGAGTCGCCGGAGGTGATCTCGAGGACGGGCTCGGTGGCGGTGAGGTCGAGGCGGGCCCGGACGCGGCGGTCGGCGGTGGCGGGCCGGACGAGCCACCCGCCGTCGATCCGCTCCGGCAGGCACAGTCCCATGCCCGGGATCGCCAGCGACGTGTCGGGCCGTGGCGCGGCGATCCGGTCGCGGACGGCGATGCCCGATCGCAGGGCCACCCACCCGTCGGGATCGACCACCAGCAGAGGTCCGTTCGAGGCGGCCACGACATGCTCGACCGATCGACGGAGGCGTTCGAGTTGGTCGGAGTGCACCTGCGCCAGCCGCGCCTCGGCGAGCCGGACCGCCGTCTCCACGAGCGCGGTGATCGCGGGATGCAGGGTCAGGGCCGGACCACTGACGTCGACGACACCGAGCAGTTCTCCCGTGCGCGGATCGTGCAGGGGCGCGGCCGTGCAGTACCAGGGATGCTGTTGTTCCTCGAAGTGCTCGGCCGAGAACAACTGGACGGGCGCCTGTTCGGCGATGGCCGTGCCGATCGCATTCGTGCCGACCTGCCCCTCGGTCCACAGGGCGCCCTCGCCGAAGCCGAGCCGGTCGGCCTGGACCCGCACCGTGCTGGCGCCCTCGCGCCACAGGATGATGCCGTCTGCATCGGTCACCACGAGCAGGAATCGTGACGCATCGGCGACGCTCGACAGGGCCAGCCGCAGGTCATCGATCACCCAGCGAAGCGGCGTGGCGCGCCGGCGCCGTTCGACCTCGCCCTGCCCGAGCGGGTCGCGCGCGCCGGCGCCGGTCGGGTCGAGTCCGAGCGCCAGCATCCGCTGCCACGACCGTGCGACGACGGGTCGCGGCAACGCAGGCGCCCGACCGCCGGACAGCAACAGGTCGTGGAGTCGGCGCAGGTCGCGCGCGTGGCGCGGCAGGTCGGTACCGGGTGCGACGGCGCTGAAGCCGTCCATCGCGTCACCGCCTCCCGGGTCGCTGCCAGCATAGGCAGGCCATGTGATGCACGTCACGTGCAACATCGTGCAACGCTTCCCGGCCGGCCCGCCCCGGCGGTGTCCTGAGGTCCGGCCGCACCCCGCGGCAGCGACTCGAGGAGCGATCATGACCCAGACCCTGGACCCAGCCGTCGACACGGCGGTGACCCCCGATCCGACCGCGGCGGCCGAGCAGTGGTTCGCGGACTTCGAGGACGCGCTGGCCGCCCGGGACGTCCACCGCGCCGCTGCGGCCTTCGCCGCGAACAGCTTCTGGCGCGACCTCGTCGCGTTCAGTTGGAACCTCACGACGGTCGAGGACCCCGCCGGCGTGGAGACCTTCCTGGGTGAGACGCTCGCGCACACCGATCCGAGCAGGTTCGCACTCGAGGAATCGGCCGCCGAGGACGGCGGCGTCATCACCGCGTGGTTCACCTTCGAGACCGCGGTCGGTCGCGGCCGTGGACTCGTCCGGCTGCGCGAGGAGGAAGGCCGGTGGAAGGCCTGGACCTTCCTCACGACACTCTTCGAGCTCAAGGGCCACGAGGAGCCGCGCGGACTGCGCCGACCCCTGGGCGCAGAGCACGGCGCCACGAAGGACCGCACGACCTGGACAGAACGCCGCACCGAGGAGGCTGCCGCGCTCGGGCTCACCGACCAGCCGTACGTGCTCGTGGTCGGCGGCGGTCAGGGCGGGATCGCACTCGGCGCCCGCCTGCGCCAGCTCGGCGTCCCGAGCCTCGTGATCGACAAGTACGCCCGCCCCGGCGACCAGTGGCGCAGCCGCTACAAGTCCCTGTGTCTGCACGACCCGGTCTGGTACGACCACCTGCCGTACCTGAAGTTCCCCGACAACTGGCCCGTGTTCGCGCCCAAGGACAAGGTCGGCGACTGGCTGGAGTCCTACACGAAGGTCATGGAGGTGCCGTACTGGTCCTCGACCGTCGCCACCGCGGCCTCCTTCTCCGAGGAGACCGGACGGTGGACCGTCGAGATCGAGCGGGAGGGCGAGCCGCTGACCCTGACGCCGACCCAGCTGGTGTTGGCGACCGGCATGTCGGGCAAGCCGAACGTCCCCGTCATCGCCGGGCAGGACGTGTTCCGTGGCGAACAGCAGCACTCCAGTCGGCATCCGGGCCCGGACGCCTACCGCGGGAAGAAGGTCGTCGTCATCGGCTCGAACAACTCGGCCTTCGACATCTGTGGCGCCCTGTGGGAGCACGACGCCGACGTGACGATGGTCCAGCGGTCCTCGACCCACATCGTGAAGTCGGACTCGCTCATGGACATCGGGCTGGGCGACCTCTACTCCGAGCGGGCGCTTGCCGCCGGGATGACCACCGAGAAGGCCGACCTGGTCTTCGCGTCCCTGCCGTACCGGATCATGCACGAGTTCCAGATCCCGTTGTACGAGCAGATGAAGGAACGCGATGCCGACTTCTACGAGCGGATGGAGCAGGCCGGCTTCGACCTCGACTGGGGCGACGACGGGTCGGGACTGTTCATGAAGTACCTGCGGCGCGGGTCCGGATACTACATCGACGTCGGCGCCGCCGAGTTGGTGGCCAGCGGTGACGTGAAGCTCGCCAAGGGTGAGGTCTCACACCTCACCGAGGACGCGGTCGTCCTGGCCGACGGCACCGAACTGCCCGCCGATCTCGTCGTCTACGCGACCGGGTACGGATCGATGAACGGCTGGGCCGCGGACCTCATCAGCCAGGAGGTCGCGGACAAGGTCGGCAAGGTGTGGGGACTGGGCTCGGAGACGACGAAGGACCCCGGGCCGTGGGAGGGCGAGCAGCGCAACATGTGGAAGCCCACCCAGCAGCCGAACCTGTGGTTCCACGGCGGCAACCTGCATCAGTCGCGCCACTACTCGCTGTATCTCGCCCTCCAGCTCAAGGCGCGTCACGAGGGCATCGACACCCCCGTCCACGCGCTGCAGGAGGTGCACCACCTCTCCTGAGCCGGCTCCGGCGCGACGTATCCGCCCCAGGCTCGCATCGTGAACGACCGGGCGGAGGCGACGCGCAGGCGTCTCGTGGAGGCGGCCACAGGCGCACTCGCGGAGTTGGACGTGGCGGCGCTCGTGACGGCCATCGGCACGCGCGAGATCGCCCGTCGCGCCGGGGTCGGCCCTGCGACGTTGTTCCACCACTTCGGCACCGTCGAGGAGTTCGGCCGTGCCGTCGCCGCCCACGTGTACGAGCCCGAGGCTCTTCCGACGGGCACGATCAACGCCACGGTGGTCGACATGGCCGAGGCGTCGGGCCCGGTGACGGCATCGTTCGCGATGCATCGTTCGGAGTTCGTCCGGGTGGAGAACGACCCGCGGTACCGGTTGCGGATCGGGCGAGGATGTCGCCGCGGCGGCCCGCCACCCGGTCCGGCGCGCGCACCCGCCAGCGGGCCCTCGACGCCGCTGCCGAGTGCGAGGCCGTGGCCGCCTTCCTGCAGGAGCGGGCCGATCATCTCGACCCCCATCTCACGCAGGTGTTGGTGGGCGCGCCCGGATCGTCGTCCTGATCATGGGCTCACAGGTGCTTGACTGGGCGCAGCGAGCGGAGTGGGGACCGTTCCGCAGGCTGGTCGGGAAGGTGCCTCTCGGGGGCACGCTCCCGCCGGCCGGCAGCCGTCTCGGGTGTGTCGGGACGTGTCGCGCCTCGCCGCGAGACAGCTCGTGAAGCCTGCCGGGAGCGCGGACGAGACCCGGGCGGTCCGGCGGGGCACGCACCGCGATCGCCTCCGGGCCGCAGATAGGGTCGAGGAGTGAAGGTCCAGCCGTCCCCCGAAGTCGCCGCCGCCCTCGACGAGGGCCGCCCCGTCGTCGCCCTCGAGTCCACGATCATCAGCCACGGACTGCCGCGGCCGGACAACTTCGCCGCCGCGCAGGAGTTCGAGGAGATCCTGCGATCGCAGGGCGTCACACCGGCGACGGTCGCCGTGCTCGACGGCGAGCTCAAGGCGGGCCTGACCGCAGACGAACTCCGCCGGATCGCCGACGAGGACATCCCCAAGCTGACGGTCCGTGACCTGCCGGTCATCCTCGCGCAGGCCGGCAGCGGCGCCACGACGGTCGCCGCCACCTCGTGGATCGCCGACCGCGCGGGCATCCGCGTCTTCGCCACCGGCGGCATCGGCGGCGTGCATCGCGGGGCGGCCGACTCCTTCGACGAGTCCGCCGACCTCACCGTCTTGGCGGAGGTTCCGATCGCCGTCGTCTCGGCCGGCGTGAAGTCGATCCTCGACATTCCGGCGACGCTCGAGCGGCTTGAGACGCTCGGCGTGATCGTGTTGGTCTTCCGGACGAACGACTTCCCCAGCTTCTGG
>CAYXFT010000039.1:19189-19563 GCA_964464335.1 uncultured Aeromicrobium sp. | reverse complement strand
GAACTTCGCCGGGCTGGCGTTCCCGTTCCTGCGCGAGAAGTTGGCCGGCAACCAGAGCCCTCAGATCGTGGCGGTCGAGCCGGCCTCGTGCCCCACGCTGACCCGTGGCGAGTACCGCTACGACTTCGGCGACACCGGCGGCATGACCCCGCTGGTGAAGATGTACACGCTGGGCCACGACTTCGTGCCGTCGCCGATCCATGCCGGCGGCCTGCGCTATCACGCAATGGCGCCGCTGGTCTCGCACACCGTCCACGAGGGCCTGATCGACGCGGTCGCCCTGCACCAGAGCGAGTGCTTCGACACGGCGCTGGAGTTCGCGCGCACCGAGGGCATCGTGCCGCGATCACTCATGATGCGTGGCGTCAGCGTGG
>CAYXFT010000039.1:0-19179 GCA_964464335.1 uncultured Aeromicrobium sp. | reverse complement strand
CCGGCACCGGCGTCGTCGCACGCGCTGGCGCCGGCCCGTCGCGCGGCGGTGGAGGCCACGGAGGCCGGTACCGAACCGGTGATCGTCGTGGGCCTGTCCGGCCACGGGCTGCTCGAACTGGGCGCCTATGACGCCTACCTGAACGGCCGTCTCGAGGACGACCCGCTGTCCGACGAGGACCTGGCCGCCGCGCTGGCGAACGTGCCCGTGATCTGACCGGGCGTCAGCGGCGCACTGACCACACGATCCGGGCGAACTGCCCGACGGCGCGGGCCGACTCCAGATGGAGGCGAGCCGCCTCGACCCGTCGAGGCAGCAGGGGTGCGCCCGCGCCCAGGGCGACCGGGGCGATCGACACGGCGATCTCGTCGAGGACGTCGGCGTCGAGGAACTGACCGGCGAGGTCGCCACCGCCGACGACCCACACGTCGCCGTCACCCGCGGCCGCGCGGATGGCGTCGAGGTGGTCGGTGACGGCACCGCGGACGAACCGGACGTCGGCGCCCTCGGGCACCGGCAGGTCGCGCGTGGTGAACACGAACGTCGGCCGGTCGCCGTGGAACTCCTGCCACTTCTCCGGGTGCGCGATCAGGTCGGTCTCGGCCAACACCCATTCGTACGTCGTCGAACCCTCCACCATGACGGTCGCGTTCGGCGGGGTGAGCCCGTCGGCGGGCTCGTCACCGCCCTCGACCGCGAACAACCAGGCCAACGAGTTCTGCTCGTCCGCGATCCGGCCGTCGAGGCTCGTCGCGGTGTCGAAGATGAATCTGCCCATCGGCCCATCGTGGCGCGGATGTCCGACCAACGCGACCATGGGTCCATGGGGATCGAGGTACGGCCCGCGACCGAATTCGACGATGTCGCCACGTTGGTGGGCCCGAAACGTCCGGACGCGAACGTGTGCTGGTGTCTGAGCTATCGCGTCGACAACAAGCTCAACCGGTCGCTGCAGAAGCAGGAGCGGGGCGAGCACGTGAAGAAGCTGATGGCGCAGGGACCGCCCGGCGTGCTCGCGTACGACGGCGACGAGGTCGTCGGCTGGGCCGCCGTCCACCCCCGCGCCGACACGTCGTTCGCGACGAACCGCCGGATTCCCCACGTCGACGACCTCGACGTCTGGAGTATCTGGTGCATCCGGGTCCGGCCGGGCCACCGTCGCAAGGGCATCTCGCACCACCTGCTGTCCGGTGCCGTCGACCTCGCCCGCGCGTCCGGCGCACCCGCGGTCGAGGGGTACCCCGTCGACAACGGCGGCGAGAAGGTCGACCTGACGATGGCCTACGTCGGCACGCAGAAGCTGTTCGCGGACGCCGGGTTCACCCAGGCCGCCGAGACGACCTCCGTCCTGAACAGCTTCCCCCGCGTCCTGATGCGCCTCGACCTGGGCTGAGGCGGCGCGCAGATTCCCCGGTTAAGTGGGTTTCCTGTCACTTGCTGAGGTGTACAACCCTCAATAAGTGACAGGTTTCCCACTTAACCGGGGAATCTGTCAGCCGATCAACGCACCCGGACGGTGACGGGGCCGGAGGCGGAGGCGGTGGTCTGGGCCGAGCCGACGTACACGGCGCGGACCTTCTTGACGCCCTTCGAGGTGAAGCGGACCGACGTCGTCGCCTTCCCCTTGACGAGCGAGGCCGTGCCGAGCACCTTCGAGCCGCTCATGAACCGGACCTTGCCGGTCGGGACATGGCCTGCGCCGGACACCGTGGCCGTCAACTTCACGGCCTTGCCCCGCGCGACCGACGACTTCGAGGCCTTGACCGCCGAGCGGCTGGCCGCCTTGACGACCGTCAGGTTCACCGCCGCGCTCGTGGACCGCCCGGCCAGCGGACCGCCGGCGAAGCGGGCCGTGAGCCGGTGCGTGCCGACAGCCAGGCCGGAGACCGTCACCGAAGCCGCGCCGTTCGTGGCGGTGCCGCGGGCCACGACCTTCGAGCCGTCGAGCAGGTCGACCTTGCCGCTGGTCGCAGAGCCGCCCAGGGTGACGGTTGCGGTGACCTTGCCTCCGAAGGGCACCTTCGTGGTGGACAGGCGCAGGGCCGTGGTGGACGCGAGTTCACGACCGAAGGCCTCCGTGGCCGTGCCCAGACGCAGGAAGACCGTCTCGCCCGTGGCATTCTTCAGCCCGTCGTTGTCCGTGACTCCGTAGAGCTTGCCGTCGGCGGCGACCGTGAAGCCCTCGAGCTTCTCCTGCGTCCACCCGTTCGTGGCCTTCAACTGCGGCAGCACGTCGATCGCGAGGCGCTTGTCCAGGATCGGCAGCTCGTCCATCGCGGGATCGGTGACCTCACCGTTCTGGGACGGCACGGACACGGTGTAGATGCGCTTGTTGCGCGCGTCCGGGCCGTTGAGCTTGTCCCGCTCGATCACGGCGAACGTGTCGCGGTCGATCGCGGTGATCTCGGAGAGGCCGACCCAGTCCGCGCTGCCCCGCTGCGGAGCCTGCAGGCGATAGCCGTACCAGTGGAACGAGGCGTCCGAGACGTCGTAACGGCCGATGCGGACGACATCGTCGCCCTCGTACGCATCGAGCGTGTTGAGATCCGACCAGAGCGGGCGCTGCACCACGAACCACACGTGCTCGCCACCGGCGTCGGTCGTCGCGGTGACGCCCTCGAGACCCCAGTTCTTGATCTTCGACGAGACGTCGGCCGGCAGGTTCACGCGCTGCTGCACGACACCGGCGTCGTCCGTACGGACCAGCACGTTCGCGGGTCCGGTCGCGCCCTCCGAGGCCAGCCAGAAGCCACCCGCGGGCCGCTTGAAGACGCCCTCGACGTCGAGCGGCACGGGGTTGCCGCCCTCGGTGACGGGGATCGACTGCGTGATCTGCGCGGGCGCCTGCGAGACGTCCAGCTTGAACAGGGTGCCGTTCTTGATCACCGTGTCAGACGCGGACCAGAGCGTGTCCGCGTCCTGCGGATCGCCCGAGAGCGCACCGAGCGCCTGCCAGCCGATCGGCGCGCCACCGGCATCACCGGAGACGACACCCGGGAAGGTGTCTTGACCGGGCTTCCACTCGTAGAGGCCGACCGTCGCGCGGACGGCGTTGGCGGCGTCGTCGGTCTCGCTCGAGACCGCGAGCAGACCGCGCGACGGGATCGGCAGGATCCCCTCGGGACCGGGCGTCGTGCTGAGGATCTGCACGAACTTCGGGCTGGCCGGGTCGCTCATGTCGTAGACGGCGACGAAGTTGCTCCGCTCGGAGCCGACGAAGGCGTAGGTCGTGCCGTCGAACTCGGCGACCGCGAGGCCCTCGGGCTCGCTGCCCTTCTTGGCGGCCCGGTCGTCGTTGTAGAGGCCGTACCGCACCGCGAGGCGCTCGAAGGAGTTGCCCGCGTCCCACACGACGTTGCCGGCGGCGTCGAAGACCGTCCAGCCGCGGCTGCCGCCCTTCCAGTCACCCTCGTTGGCGGTGGCGAAGTGCTGGTCGTCGATCCACGCGACGGAGTCGGGCTCGCGGCGGACGCCCGAGAGCGAGTCGGTCAATGAGATGATGCCGTCCTTCTTCGCGTCGACGCCGGTCAGGTCGACCGAGCCGCCGCTGAACGCCTTCTCGATCTGGCCCGTGGCGGTGTCGATCAGGACGACGCCGTTGTTCTCCTGCAACGTGAGCGCGAGCGTGCCCTCGCCGTTGATGCTCACGTACTCCGGCTCCGGGTCGGTCGGTTCGACGATCCCCGCATCGACCAGGACCGGCAGGGCACTGCCGTCCTCGGCCACGAGGTCGACGGTCCGCAGCCCCCAGTCCGCCGGGTTGGTGCCGTCGAGGTCGATCAGCTGCACGAAACCGGCGGGCAGCTGGGGCAGGTCGCCCTTGGCACGGCCGGCCGGGGTGGCCTCCTCGTCGCGCTGGTTCTCGATCGCGATGGCGGCGATGGACTTGTCCTTCGTCAGCGCGATCGAGTCCGGCTGGCCGCCGAGATCGATGCTGCGGACGCGCTTGCCGTCACTGAGGCGGACGACGTCGAGCCGGCCGCTGGGATCGGTGAACGAGGTCGACGTGTCGACCACGACGAGCACGTACTTGCCGACGACCGTGACCGAGGTCGGCTGGTCGTCGACGTCGCCGAGCTGGGCCAGCGAGAGGCTGCCCGCACCGCTGACGTCGTGGGGATCGCTGATGTCGAGGAAGCCGATCCGCTTGCCCAGGGCATCCGTGTAGACGAGCGTGTCGCCGTCCTCGGAGACCGCCGAGATCTCGGCGACCGTCGCCGCGGAGGCGGCCGTTCCGGCCGGGACGTTCTTGTACACGGGATAGGTGGCGACGCGGTGGAACGACTTCGGGGCGTCGTCGGCACTAGCGGTCGCGGTGAACGCGGCCGGCAGGACCGCTGCGAGCACGGCAGCGCCGGTCAGCAGGTGTAGCGAGCGGGACATGACTCTCCTGGGTTGGGGACGGGACATCCGAGAGGAGGCTCTCGGTTCCGCCCCAACCCGAGGCAGCACCCGGGTGAACGCCCGGTGACGTTCGCGGCAACACTGGTGCGGTGAACCGGCCGGCCGACCCGCACGCAGGCCCCGCGATCGCGGCGGGCGTGACCGTGCTGCTGTGGGCCTCCGCGTTCGTGGTCATCCGCGATCAGGGCTCGGTCTTCTCCCCCGGCGCGATGGCCGTGCTCCGACTCGTGTTCGGGCTGCTCGTGCTGACCCCGTTGTGGCTCGTGAGCCGCCGACGCGGTGGCACTCCCCGGCCCTCACGCCGCGCCCTGCTGTTCATCGCCCTGTACGGGGCGGCGTGGTTCGGCGGCTACACCGTGGCCCTGAACTGGGCCGAACTGCACCTCGACGCCGGCACCGCCGCGCTGCTCGTCAACGTCGCGCCGTTGCTGGTCGCGGCGTTTGCCGGACTGTTCCTCGGCGAGGGATTCTCACGCCCGGTGCTGACCGGAATGGCGATCGGTTTCGCCGGCGTCGTCGTCATCACCGCAGGCGGGACGGGCGCCGAGGCCGACGTGGTCGGCATCGTGCTGGGCCTGCTGACGGCCGTGCTCTATGCCGCCGGAGTGCTGCTGCAGAAGGTCGCGCTGCGCACCGTGGACGCCGTGACCACGACGTGGCTCGGCGCCGTCGCCGGCCTGGTCGTCACGCTGCCGTTCGTGCCCACGGCGGTGCAGGAACTCGGCGATGCGGCCCCGAGCGACATCGCCCTCATCGCGTACCTCGGCATCGGTCCCACCGCGATCGCGTTCACGACCTGGGCCTACGCGCTCGCCCGCACCAGCGCCAGCACGATGGCGGCGACCACCCTGGTCGTCCCGGCCATCGTGATCGTGCTGTCATGGTTGTTCCTCGGCGAGGTGCCGACCCCGCTGCGTGTCCTCGGCGGTGCGCTCTGCCTGCTCGGCGTGGCCGTCAGTCGCGGCCTCGTGCGGCTCTCGCGCTGATCGGCTCAGCCGTCGCCGAGTTCGTCGTACTCGATCTCGTCGACCGTCGGACGGCCCCGGTTGCAGAACACCGAGACCTCGACCTCGGTCGCGCCCTTCACGAGCACCGCGTCGACGTCGTCGTCGGGGCCGGCCTCGTGGCTCGTCACGCGCCAGCCCTGCGCCGGCCGGACGGCCACGGTGGAGGCCGACGCCCCGTCGCACGCGACCTCGAACTCGCCCCACTCGCCGCGCACCACGTCCGAGACGAGGTCGGCGGCCGGGGCCGCGGTCGTGACCGGGGCACCCGCGGTCTCGCGCGTCGCAGTTCCCGAGGTGCCCTCCAGACCGCCGACGTCGGTCGAACCGATCGCGCCGCGCTCGCGCATGGAACTGCTGAGCAGGACGATCGTCATCACGCCGACCGTCACCGCCAGGACGGCGGCGACGACCCAGCCCAGGACGAACGTCGACGGTCGATTTACCATGCGACCATCGTGCCTGCCCGCGCCCTGCGGTGGACCCAAGGCAGGGTTAAGGCACGGATAAGTCATCGACGCGAGCGAGAACGACGCGTCCCGGCGCGCTAGCGTCACGGTCATGGCGCACCTGCTGATCATCGAGGACGAGGTCGAGATCCGTACCCGACTCGTGCGGTCGTTGCGCGATCTCGGGCACGTCGTCGACTCCGCGTCGCACGGGCTGCGCGGCGTCGAACTGGCGCTCGACGCGCGGCCCGACTTGGTCGTCCTCGACCTCGGACTACCGGACATCGAGGGCACCCAGGTGCTCGCGATGTTGCGCGCCGTCCTGAAGACGCCCGTCATCATCGCCAGTGCGCGCGCCGACGATCCCAGCCTCGTCAGCGCCCTCGACGCCGGCGCCGACGACTACTTGGTCAAGCCGTTCACGACGGCGCAGTTGGACGCGCGGATCCGGGCGGTGCTGCGGCGGTCGGGCGACGAGCCCGCGGTCACCGCGCTGGCCGTCGGCACCCTGCGGATCGACACCCGCACGCGCCGCACGACGCTCGACGGCGAGGAGGTCGAACTGACCCCGCGCGAGTTCGACCTGCTCGCCTACCTGGCCGAGCACGCGGGCGACGTGGTCACGAAGAAGGAGCTGCTGGTCGAGGTCTGGAAGCAGCCGTGGGGCGGCTCCGACAAGACGATCGACGTGCATCTGTCGTGGCTGCGCCGCAAGCTCGGCGAGTCCGCCGACGAACCGCGGTACCTGACGACGGTCCGCGGCGTCGGCGTGCGCCTCGCCGCACCGCAGGACTGAGGCCCGATGCGTCGAGCGCTGATCCTGACCGTGCTGGCCACCTCGTCGATGGTGCTGCTGGCGATGCTGGTGCCGTTGGCGCTGCTCATCCGCAACTACGACCTGGAGGACCGGCTGGCGCGGGCCGCGCTCGGGGTGCAAGCCACCGAGACGGTCGTGTCGCGCCACGACCGCGGCATGGTGTCGGCCTATCTGGAGCGACTCAATGCCGAGGACGCCGGCATTCAGACCACCGTCCTGTACCCCGACGGGATCGGTGTCGGCCCGCACCCGGGCGAGGACGAGGCCGTGGCCACGGCACGTGTCACCGGCCAGGCCCGCGTGGACGACACCGCGACCGGGGCGCGCATCCTCAGCCCCGTCTCGCTCGGCGGCAGCAGCGGCTCGCCCGAGCAGACCCCCGTCGTGCGCGTCGACGTCGGCGATGCCCCGTTCCCGTCGGCGGTGCACGTCGCGTGGCTCGTGCTGGCGCTGCTCGGCCTGCTGATCCTGGCGGGCGCGCTCGTGCTGGCCGACCGGATCGGCCAGTCGTTCGTGCGCCCGGTCCGCCGGCTGGCCCGCGACGCCGAGCGGCTCGGCGGTCCCGAAGGGCTGCGCACGGTCGAGGTCGAGGGCCCGGCCGAGGTCCGCCAGTTGGCCGACTCGCTGAACCGGCTCTCCGAGCGGATCGAGAACCTGCTGGAGCGCGAGCGCGAACAGATCGCCGATCTCTCGCACCGTCTCCGCACCCCGATCACGACCTTGCGGCTGGACGTGGAGTCGTTGCAGGACCCGGGCGACCGCGATCGACTCACCGCCGACATCGACCGCCTGCACCACGTCGTCGACCACGTGATCGACCGGGCGCGACGCCGTCACGACGACACCGAGGTCGTCTCGACGGACGCGGTGACGGTGCTCGTCGAGCGCACCGAGTACTGGCGGCCGCTCGCCGAGGAGCAGGCCCGTCCGTTCGCGCTGACCGTCGAGGGCCCGGGCCGGCCGCGCGTGCCGGTCTCCCCCGACGATCTGGTGTCCCTCGTGGACGTGTTGCTGGACAATGTCTTCAGCCACACGCCGCCAGGCACCGAGGTGACGGTCCTCGTCACCTCCGACGACGACGCCGCGCTGTCCTTCGCCGTCAGCGACGACGGTCCCGGATTCACCGACGGCACCGACGCGGTCCTGCGTGGGACCAGCGGTGCCGGGTCGACGGGCCTGGGGCTGTCGATCGCCGCGGACATCGCACGAGCCGCGGGCGGCGACCTCCGGTGGGGGTCGTCCGCCCGCGGCGGTGCCGAGGTCGTGGTGACGCTCAGCGGGTCGTGATCTTGACGACCTTCGTGGTGCTCGTGCCGACCTTGCGGATGCTCACCCGGAAGACGTCCTTGCCGGCGGTGTTGCCGCGCCAGCGCTCGATCTCGAACTCGCCGTCGCGGTCGTCGTCGTCCGCGCGGGCCGTGACGGTGCGGTTGAAGTAGCGCTTGCCGTCGTGGCTCATGCGGACGACCCAGCGGCTTCCGGGGGCGGCGTTGTCGAGGTCGAAGGAGACCTCGAATCCGCCGCGCTCCCGATCGACCGAGAAGTCGTAGTGGGCGCCGGAGACGCGGCCCTGTCGTTCGATGTCGGCGTAGGCGGGGACGACCGTGGCGACGGTGACGGCACCGGCGGTCAGCACTGCGGCGGTGGAGAGGCCGGCGACTCGGCGTGCGTTCTTGATCATGGCGTTACCTCGCTGTTCGGGGTGCCCGGCTCGTCGAGCACCTGGTGCGACCAGCCTGCGGCGACGGCGCCTAACGGCACACGATCCGACCGTTAAGACGAGGCAAAGGCTTCCGCGGACCGCGTGCGGGTCAGCCCTGGTCCGCCGGCGGCTGACCGCCGGGGCCACCGTCGCCCGACGGTGGCTCGCCCATCCGGCCACCGCCGCCGCCCTGACCGCCCCCGCCTCCCATGCCGCCGCCGGTGCCGGTCCCCGCGGTGACCGAGGCGACCTGCGCGCCGTCGACCTCGACCGTGTAGGTGGCACCGGACTCGATGTCGTCGTGCGCGACGACGACGTTCGCGGCGGCCTTGGCCAACGTGTACGTCACGACCTCGTTGCCGTCCTCGTCGAGCACCGAGACGGTCGCACCGGCGGCCGCGCTGCCCAGCGACGCCTGCAGCCAGCCCTGCTCGGAGGACTCGTCGGGCGACTCGGCCATGCCCCCGCTGCCCACCGCGACCAGCGAGCCGCCGTCGATCGTCGTCCCGCCGTTGCTGTCGAGCGCGCCGTTCCCGTCGTTCGTGGGTCCGTCGACCGTGGTCGAGCCGCCCGTGATCGCGAGCGTGCCGTTGGAGTCCAGGCCATCGCCCTCGGCGTCGACGTGGACCGTGCCGCCCGAGATCGTCAGGGTGACGCCGTCCTCGGCCTGCATGGACTGGCCTCCAGAGCCGCTGGAGGCGTTGATCCCGTCGTCGGAGGCGGTCAGGTCGACCTCGCCGTCGGTGATGCTGACGGTCGCGCCCTGGATCGCCTCCTCGGAGTCGTCGACGACGACCTCGCCGCCGGAGATCGCGACGATCGCGCCGGCGTTGATCCCCTTGGGTGAGGGGTCCTCGTCGTCGGCCGCGGCCGTGGCGGTCACGTCGAGCGAGCCCGAGACGACGAGCGCGTCGGTCGTCGCCGAGATGCCGTCGTCACCGACGTCCGCGGTGACCTCCGCGCCGTCGATCAGGACGTAGCCCAGCTTCGCGTCGGAGTCGTTGTCGGACTTCAGTCCGTCGCCACCGGAGTCGATCGTGATCGTGCCACCCTCGAGCGCAAGGTAGTCCTTGCCACGGAGCGCGTCGTCGCCGGACGTGACGGTGATCGTCCCGCCCAGGAGCACGAGTCCGTCCTTGGAGGTGATTCCGTCTGCGTCCTGCGACGTCACGCTGAGCGAGCCGGTTCCGGCGATCGTGAGGTCGTCGGATGAGTAGAGGGTCGCGTTCGGGGCGTCCTCGCCCTCGTCATCGGCCGCCGAGTCGGCGCCGTCGGCCAGCGCGTTCTGCGACCCGTCCGCGAGCACGACCGTGGTCTCGTCCGACTGGGTGACGACGAGCGGCGACGTGGACTGCGAGGTGATGTCGACACCGTCGAGCACGACCACCACCTCGCCGTCGTCCACGCTGTCCACGACGACCTGGCCGTCGCTCAGCGTGCCGCTGACGACGTACGTGCCGGGCTTCGAGATCGTGACGACGTCGCCGACGATCGCGACCGCGTCCTCGTCGGACGTCGTCGAGGCGCCGTCGGCCAGCGTGATCGTCGTGGCGTCGGACTCGTCGTACGTGGCGGCCTCGTCCGCGTCATCGCCGGTCGCATGCGGCTGCTCGTTCTCGGCGAGCGCCGCAGTCGCGGTGATGCCGGCGCTTGCGGCCGAGACGGTGCCGGCCGCGTCGGACGAGGTCGAACTCGCGCCGCACGCACTCGCGAGCAACAGGGTGCCGGCGGCCACGGCGGCGGCCACGCGCTTCTTCCACGGGTGGGCGTTCATCGGATCTCCTGGAGGGGGTTCGGCCGGACGTCGAGGTCACGGCGCAGGGTGCGCGTCCACTTCAGACGCGGCAGGTCGGGGTCGATCGCGGCCAGGCCGACCGCGAACTTCGAGATGTCGGCGGGCCGGTGGCCGCGCCGCCAGAGCAGGCGGTCGACGGCCGAGGGGGTCGAGCCGGTCTTGGTCTCGACGATGGCCACACCGGGCCGGTCGAAATCGAGTTCGTGGTCGTCCCGCAGGCCGGTCCAGCCGAGATCGACGTCGATCGTGACCCGACCGACCGTGCCGTCCTCCGTGGGCGGCAGCAGCAGCGTGCCGCGCTGGTAGGCGGTGACGATCACGGGCCGCAAGTCGGCGGCATCGACGCCGTGGACCCGGCCGAGTGTGAGCGCCTCGTCGATGAAGTCCAGACCCGTCCGACTCAGCGGCTCGTCCTCGAGGTCGGGGTGCGGGATCCGCGACTTGACGGTCGTACCGCGGCTGCCGCGCGTCTTGACCTCGAGCCAGCTGGTGCCGGTGTCGAGGTAGGAGCGCGAGCGGACCTTGAAGCGTCGACGGCGGCCACGGCCGGCCGCGTGGTACGCGGCCAGATCGGGGGTGTCGAGGTAGGTCGAGCGGTAGGCGAACACGCGCAGCCCGTCGATCTCGAGCGCCCGCGTGCCGGCGGGGACCTGGGCGAGCAGGGCGGCGACCTCGGCCACCGGCACGACGTACTTGCGATCGACGCGGGTCAGCAGCGCGGCCTCGTCGACGAGGTCCTCGAGCCCGATGGGTGCGAACCGGTTCATCGCGTGCTCCAGTCGTCGTGTCGCCGTGGCGGGCCGCTGCGGGGCGAGCGAGCTCATCGGTGGCTCCCGGTTCCCAGCAGGCGGATCTGCGGCTGGTCCTCGACCGGCGCAGGATCCGAGTTCGGCACGTACCGCACGTGGACGGTGGTCGTGTCGTTGACGAGGTCGGTGCGGCGGACCTCGACCTTGAGCGGCGTGGTGCCGAGCAGGTGCGCGACGTGCTCCTCGAGCTGAGCCGGGTGGGTGATCGCCCGGTCGAGGACGAGTTCCTGGCTCACACCCTGCGCGGCCAGCCGCGGGTGATCGCCGATCCACAGGACGCCCAGCAGCACGACCATGAGCGCGGGCGCGATCCAGGTGGTCGTCGGGGCGAGGCCACCGAGCAGACCCAGCGCCAGCGCGACGAAGTAGTAGGCGACCTCACGCTGGGTCAGTTCCTCGGAGCGCAGTCGGATGATCGACAGGACACCGAACAGCCCCAGGCCCAGACCGGCACCGACACCGCTCGAGGCCAGCACGGTCGCCACCCCCAGCACGCCGACGTTGACCGCGAGGTAGGCCACGACCAGTTCGCGGCGTCCGCCGCGGGGCAGGAAGAGGGCGAAGACCATCACCGCGATGGCGACGAGGTCGGCGACGGGGGCAAGGTACTGACTCATGTGAACATCTCCTGATCGACTGGTTTCCAGTGGACCAACGGAGCGTCAGCAGGCCTTGTGCCGAGCTTGTGCTCTTCCTGTGAGGGCTGGCCTATGAGCGCTATCGCGGGCACAGCGAGGCTGGCACCGGGAACGGCAGCACGATCGTCTCCGGCTCCACCACGGGTCGGCGAGGTAGCCGATGCCGCGGGCGTCGAGCGCCTCCTCGGCCTCGATCCAGTCGACCGGACCGTCCGTCGCCGGCCGACCGAGCAGGTCGATCGCGACGAAGTCGTCGCCCTCAGGCGCGATCCAGCCGACGACCTCGCCGTCGGAGCGGCGGTGCGGAGTCCAATCCTGTGGCAACACGCGCCCAGCCTAGGATCCGGACGACCGGGGCAGCGACAATGGACCGGTGCAGTTGACCTCGATCCACCGATACCTCGTGAAGTCGTGCCGCGGCGAGTCGCTCGACACGGCCGTGGTGGAGCCGTGGGGCTTGGCGGGCGACCGGCGCTGGATGGTCGTGGACCCGGACGGTGACGTGATCACCGCGCGTGAGGCGCACGGGCTGCTGACGATCGATCCGCTCGTGACCGACGCCGGGCTGCGACTGACGGCCCCGGGCGCGGACCCGATCGACGTGGCGTTCCCCGACCCGGCGAAGCAGTCGCCGGTGCACCTGTGGAAGTCCGACCTGACGGCCACCATCGCGGACGACGCCGGGGCGTGGCTCAGCGCGCGCCTGGGTCGTCCCGCCCGGCTCGCCCACCTGGACGACCCGACGCGGCGGCCGACGAGCGCCGCGTTCTCCGAGCCCGGCGACCGGGTCAGTTTCGCCGACGGCTACCCCCTGCTGATCGCCACCGAGGCGTCGCTCGCGGCGCTCAACGGGGCGTTGGACGAGCCGCTGGCGATGGACCGGTTCCGGCCGAACGTCGTGACGTCCGGCGGCGAGGCCTGGGCCGAGGACGACTGGCGACGTCTCCGCATCGGCGACGCCACCTTCCGCGCCGTGAAGGGCTGCGCCCGGTGCGTCATGGTCACGCTCCAGCCGGACCATGCCACCGGCGAGGTGACCGGCGGCAAGGAGCCGACCCGCACCCTGGCCCGCCTGCGCCGCTTCGGCTCGGGCGTCTGGTTCGGCGTCAACCTCATCCCCGACACCCCCGGCGCCACGATCCGCGTCGGCGACGACCTCGAGATCCTCGAGACCGCGTCCCCCGGCTCCGGTCCGGTGGGCGCGTGACAGTTTCCCCGGTCAACAAGCTCAGGCGCTCCTGCCGAACCCGCAGGCGATCGAAGGCCGGCGGGCGGCGCTGAAGGCTGGCGACGACGGGTCCATCCGGTCTTGGTTCGGCCCATCGTCGGATCCGCGCGATCCAGGACTGCTCACCGTGAGTCTTCGTGTCCGAATGAATTCGTCCGGCTGGTGTCGGATTCGGGCGGTGTCGTTCGTTGAGTTGGTGAGAGGTGCCCGAAATGGTGGGTGACGAAGGCATGGAGATCAACGCAATGAGACTCAAGACGATCACGCAGCTCACTCTGGACGGAGTGACGCAGGGCAACGGCGGCCCGACTTCCGAGGACCTCGAAGCGGGGTTCGAACGCGGTGGATGGGCGAGGGGAGCGGGCGGAACTGAAGGCGATCGGCGACGGCGAACTCCAAGTACACGGGAGCAGTCGTCTCATCCAGTGGCTCCTCGAGAAGGACCTCGTCGACGAAATGGAACTCATCGTCGTCCCCGTGGTCCTGGGGCAGGGGGCTCGCCTCTTCGCAGGCGCAGGTCGAGATGTCGCGATGAACCTGGTCGACTCGCGTTCCGATTCGAAGGGCGTGATGATCCAGACGTATCGGCCCGCTGGCCGTCGCCGCAGAGGCCACGAAGGTCTGCGACCGGAAAATCGAGGTGCGACCGTTCGCGTGAACGACGTCGAGGACGCGATCACCCGGGCATACCGTGACGAGTGGGCCCGGGTGGTCGCCGGCTTGGCAGGACGTTTCGGCAACCTCGACCTCGCCGAAGAGGCCACGGCCGAGGCCTTCGCGACCGCCGTCGCCCGGTGGCCGGCCGACGGCATGCCGTCCAATCCGGGCGCCTGGCTGACCACCACCGCGCACCGCAAGGGCATCGACCGACTGCGGCGCGAGAACCAACGCGACGCCAAGCACAAGGAGGCTCTGGTGGTGTCCGAAACGACCCAACCGAGCCGATCGGGGTGATCGAGGACGACCGACTCCGACTGATCTTCACCTGCTGCCATCCGGCGCTGGCGATGGAGAATCGGGTGGCGCTGACCCTGCGTATGATCGGCGGTCTGACCGTGGCCGAGATCGCCCGGGCGTTCCTTGTTCCCGAGAGCACGATGGGGCAGCGGACCCTCGGGCACGTGGTCGAGGCCGGAGATCAGGATCAGGACGTCCTCTCCGGTCTCGTCCATTCGGACGAAGATACCGGGACGACGTCTCGTTCGGCGGTGACGTGGCCATCGAACCGACCGCATGCCGCGAGAGCTCGCGGCGGGTGCCGTTCCTTTAGGCGAGCCTGCTCTTCGTTGAAATCCCGGCCTCCACAGGCAATGGTGGAGGCAGAAACGAGACGTCACGCCACGAGGAGTACTTCATGTCCACCACCCCGAACGTCATCACCGAGACCCCGTCCGCCCTGTCGGCCTCCCATGAGGTCGCCGCCGGAGCCGCCCAGTTCCTCACGCCGGTCGTGCAGGATCTCGAGGCCTTGGTCGTCAACGGCAAGCAGGCCCATTGGCACGTGCGCGGCGGCAGCTTCGTCGGGGTCCACGAACTGCTCGATGACGTCGTCGCTCACGCCCAGGAGTTCGCCGACACGGCCGCCGAGCGCGTGATCGCCCTCGGCCTGCCGCTGGACGCGCGTCTCGAGACGGTCGCGGCGAAGTCGTCGCTGCCCACCCTGCCCGACGGTTTCCAGACCTGGCAGCAGACCGTGGCCTCCGTGGTCTCGCTGATCGACGCCGCCCTGGTCACCGTGCGCGCCGCGGTCACGGGCCTGGACGACATCGACCTGAGCAGCCAGGACGTCGCGATCGAGATCGAGCGCGGCCTCACCAAGGACCGCTGGCTCCTGCAGGCCCACATCGCGTCCTGACCACCCGACGGTGGGACCTCAATGTAGGTAAGGCTATGCTCATGGCGTGAGGTCCCATCGCCGCCGGCTCCCCGTCGACCACGTCCTGATCGCCGGCCATGTCGACGATCTCGACGCCATCCGGGCCGAGCTGACCCTGCTGTCGGCCGACGCGTACGGACAGGTCTTCGTCGAGGCGCCGACGCACGAGCCGCTGTTCCTGATCACGCCGCCGCGCGTCACGATCCATCGCATCGACCCGCAGTTCGGCTCCCTGGCCGACGCGATCGCCGGCTGGGTCGACGAGTGGATCCCCGAACAGCCCGACCCCCAGCGCTCGGTCTCCTTCTGGATCAGCGCACGCGCCAGCGCGGACATCGACGCCGGCCACCACGGTCTCGACGGCTCCGAACGCCTCTGACCCGCCCGAGCGCATCACCAGGTGCGCGCGACGAGCGGCACCCCGGGCCGGTAGGCGAGATGCACGTGGCTCGGCGCGTCGAGCAGGACGATGCCGGACCGCGAGCCCACGACGATCCTGCCCACGTCCGCGCGAGCGAGCGCTGCTGCACCGCCGGCGGTGGCTGCGTGGACGGCCTCGGCCGGGGTCATGCCCATGTCGCGCACGGCCACCGCGATGCAGAACGGCAATGAGGACGAGAAGCAGGAGCCGGGGTTGCAGTCGCTGGCGAGCGCCACCCGGACCCCCGCGTCGAGCAGGCGACGCGCGTCGGGATACCGCTGGCGGGTCGAGAACTCGACGCCCGGCAGCAGCGTCGCGATCGTGCCGGACTCGCGCAGGGCGTGCACGTCGGCGTCGCTCAGATGGGTGCAGTGGTCGACCGCGACGAGGCCGAGTTCGGCGGCCAACTGCGCGCCGGGTCCGGGGCCGAGCTGGTTGGCGTGCAGACGACCTCGCAGCCCGACGGCCGCGCCAGCAGCCAGCACGGACCTGGCCTGGTCCGCGTCGAAGGCGCCCGTCTCGCAGAACGCGTCGATCCAACGGGCGTGCGGGGCCGCGGCGGCGAGCATGGCACCGGTGACGAGCGCGACGTAACCGGCGGGGTCATCGGCGAACTCCGGGGGAACGACGTGGGCACCGAGGAACGTGGTCTCGACGGTGAATCCCCTCGCGATCCGCAGCGACCGCTCCTCGTCGTCAACCGTGAGTCCGTAGCCCGACTTGATCTCGACCGTCGTCGTGCCCTGCGCGCGCATCTGCTCGACGTGGCGGGCGACGTTCGCGGTCAACGACGCGTCGCTGGCGGCCCGCGTCGCGGCGACGGTGGCCCGGATGCCGCCCGCGGAGTACGACTCCCCCGCCATCCGTGCGCGGAACTCGTCGGCCCGGTCGCCGGCGAAGACGAGGTGGCTGTGGCTGTCGACGAATCCGGGGATGACCGCCCGGCCCGCCGCGTCGAAGGACGCATCGGCGGCGGGCGCGTCCGCATCGGCGCCGACCCACGCCACGACGCCGTCCTCGACGACCAGCGCGGCGTCATGGCGCAGCCCGAGCAGGTCGGAGGCCGCGGGGTCGTTCGTGACGAGTTCGGCGATGCCGTGGATCAGCGTGCTGCTCGCTCGCTGGCGTTCGCTCATGGGTGGATCCTCTCGATCGCTCGGGCGAGATCGGCGCCGACGGCCGCGTGGTCGCCGTCGAAGACCACGGTCCCGTCGATCATGACGCGGCGGACGTCCGCCGCGCCGGCGGCGTAGATCGCCGTGTTCAGGTCGGCTCCCGTCCCGGCGGAGCGAGGGCTGCGGGTGTCGAGCGTGACGAGGTCGGCACGGCGGCCCACCTCGATCGCACCGGCGTCCTCGACACCGAGCGCTGCGTGGGCGGTGCCCGCCGTCATCAGTTCGGCGGCGGAGAAGTGGCCGCGCCGTCCGGTGGCGAGACGCTCGTCCACCTCGATCGCCCGCGTCTCCTCGAACGGGTCGACGACCGCGTGGCTGTCGCTGCCGACGGCCAGCCGCGCACCCGCGTCGAGGAGCAGCCGCGCCGGGCCGATCCCGTCACCGAGGTCACGTTCGGTGGTCGGACAGAAGCTGACGGTCGTGCCGCTGTCGCCCAGCAACGCGATGTCCCGGTCGGTCAGGTGCGTCGCATGGACCACCGTCGTCCTCGGGCCGAGCACGCCCTCGGCGGCCAACAGCTCGGCCGGCGTCAGGCCGTGCGCCGCCAGACAGGCCTCGTTCTCGGCCACCTGCTCCGACAGGTGCACGTGCAGCGGGGCGTCCCGGTCACGCGCCCAGGCGGCCACGCTCGAGAGTGCCTCGCGTGGGACGGCGCGCACCGAATGGATGGCCGCACCGATCACCGCCGCATCGCCGGGATCGTGGCGCGAGATCCGCGCCGCCCACGCCCGCACGTCGCCGTCACCGAACCGGGCCTGCTCGGCCGACAGCGGGAGCCCGAACCCGCCGGCGAGATAGCACGTGTCGAGCAGGGTCATCCGCAGGCCGACCTCGCGAGCCGCCGCACCGACCGCGGCGCCCATGGCGTTCGGATCGTCGTACGGAGCACCGCCCGGGCGGTGGTGGACGTAGTGGAACTCGCCCACGCTCGTGAACCCCGCTGAGGCCATCTCGGCGAACGTGGCCCGGGCGAGGGCGAAGTACGAGTCCGGATCGAGTCGCCCGGCGGCGGCGTACATCTGCTCACGCCACGTCCAGAACGTGCCGCGATCGCGCTGGGTGCGTCCGCGCAGGGCGCGATGGAAGGCATGGCTGTGGGTGTTCGCGAAACCGGGCAGGGTCAGGCCGGGCAGGAACTCCCCGGCGGCCTGCTCGATGTCGGGCTCGACCTCGGGTTCGACCCTGGTGAACCGGCCGGCGGACACCTCGACGGCGACCCGCTCGCGCACCTCACCGCCCACCCACGCGCGGTCCAGCAGGAGCCTCATGCCACGAGTCCCCCCAGGGCGGTCGCCAGGGCGTCGACCCCGGCGACGCAGTCGACGGTCTCGGCGGCCTCGGCCGGCGAGTGGGACACCCCTGACGGGTTGCGGACGAACAGCATCGCCGAGGCGATCCCGGCGGCCTGCAGGATGCCCGCGTCGTGCCCGGCCTGCGTCGCCAGCGCAGGGAGTCCCCCGCCGATCGCCCTGCCGAGTTCCGTGTCGAAGGTGACCTCACCGCTGACGGACTCCGCAGTGACGGTCAGGGCGGTGCCGTCGCGGGCCGCGCGCACGGCGGCCGCGTCCTGCACGTGCGCCACGAGGGCGGCCAGGGCGTCGTCGGTCGACGTGCGCGCGTCCAGCCATGCGGTGACGTGGGAGGGCACGGCGTTGGTGCCGTTCGGCCGCACGTCGATCCGACCGAAGGTGGCCCGGTCGCCGGACGACGCCTCGCTCGCGGCGAGCGCGGTAGCGGCGTACGTGCGCATGGGGTCCTGACGGTCCTGCATCCGGGTCGTGCCGGCGTGGTCCGCCCGGCCAGCGAAGTCGAATCGCCAGCGTCCGTGGGGCCAGATCCCGCTCGCCACGCCGACGGGCGTGTCGAGATCGACCAGTCCGCGGCCCTGCTCGACGTGCAGTTCGAGGTACGTCCCGACGCCATCGAGCAGGCTCGACCCACCGCCCTCGATCACGTCACCGAGCCGCGTCCCGTCGCGGTCGACGAGGACGCGCGCCTGCTCCCACGAGGTCGACCCCACCGCGAGCCGCGAACCGAGACAGGCGAGGCCGAACCGCGACCCCTCCTCCTCGACGAAGACGCCGACGCCGAGGCGGCGTCGCGGCGTGATTCCACGGTCGCGCAGCACGTCGACAGCGGCCAGCGCCGAGACGACGCCGAGCGGCCCGTCGAACGCCCCACCGTCCAAGACGGAGTCCAGGTGAGACCCGGTCAGCACCGAGTCCTCGACGCCAACCCCCTGGGGCGTCCACCACACGACGAGGTTCCCGAACGGATCCTCCTCCACCACGAGGTCCCGGGCGACGGCCTGCTCACGGAACCACGTCCGCAGCTCGAGCTCGGCCGCGTGCCAGGGCTGGCGGAAGTACCCGCCGGTCGACGTGTTGCGGCCGACCGGGGTCAGGTCGCCCCACATGCGCTCGAAGTCGTCGACCATCAGCGTTCGCCCATCGGGATCCGCACGCCACGCTCGTCGGCCACCTCGGCGGCCCGCGCGTACCCCGCGTCGACGTGCCGGATGACGCCCATGCCCGGATCGTTGGTCAGGACCCGCTCGATCTTCTCCGCCGCCAGCTCCGTGCCGTCCGCGACACACACCTGACCGGCGTGGATCGAACGGCCCATGCCGACCCCGCCGCCGTGGTGGATCGACACCCACGTGGCGCCGGAGGCGGTGTTCACGAGGGCGTTGAGCAGGGCCCAGTCGGCGATCGCGTCGGAGCCGTCGGCCATCGCCTCGGTCTCGCGGTAGGGCGAGGCGACCGATCCTGCGTCGAGGTGGTCACGTCCGATCACGATCGGTCCGCTCAGCTCGCCCGAGGCGACCATCTCGTTGAACCTCAGTCCGGCGAGGTGCCGCT
>CAYXFT010000038.1:0-19700 GCA_964464335.1 uncultured Aeromicrobium sp. | reverse complement strand
AGCCCGAGCTTGCGGCAGACGAGGTCGTACTTCTCGAACTGGGCGTCCTCGAGTGAGGAGTCCTGCTTCGGGTAGACGGCGCAGGTGTAGGTCATCGAGGGGCCGAGCACGAGCTCGTAGAACCGGTTCGAGACGTCGTAATGGTGATGGATCGCCTCGGCGTCGCGGCCCTTCGTGTGCCGCAGGCCCTCGAGGGCGCGACGCCACTTGGGCAGGTGCTCCTCGGCCGGCGGGGTCGGCGGCTTCAGGTTGCCCAGACCCAGGCTGCGGACGATCTGCACCATCTCGGTCGCGGACGGGACCCGGAACCGCATGTGGTTGAGCAGGATCTGCATCGCGTCGTAGGGATCGCCCGGGTGGACGCCATCGACCTGGAGGTCGCCCGACACGTAAGCGCGGGCGAAACCGAGGTCGCCGGGCGCGGTCATGAGGTAGGACAGCGCCCGTTCGTTCAGCAGGCGCATCCGGATCGTGGAGTCCTCCGGGCCGAGCGAACTGCCGTCGTAGGCCTCGAACCGGATGGGCAGATCGTCGCGCAGAAGCCGTCCGAACGCCTGGGCGATCGTCAGCCGGGTGTCGGTCGCGATGCTCATGTATTCCTCACCGCCTTGTCGTAAAGAGTGCTGAGTCGTGAATCAGGGTCATACGTGGTGCGCAGCCGGTCGAGACCGGCCGTGTCGTACAGGGAGCCGAAGGCCTCGCGGTCGTAGAACGCCTCGGAGTACAACGACTTGTGACCGCCGAGCCGGGTGACCTCGTGCTCGACCTTGCGGTTGACCGCGCCGGGAGGCGAGTCGGCGGGCACGACCACGGTGCCCCAGAAGCCGACGTTGACGTACACGTCGCCGGGGTGCAGCGGATAGGTGGGCCAGGCCTGCCTCGTCCGCAACGGGCACAGCCACACCGGCCGCATCCCGACCTCGCGGTCGAACCACGTCAGCCACTCGTCGAGCCGGTCGAGCGGGACCTCGATGTCCTGGATCACCCGCTCGCGGGCGGGGACGCCCTTGAACCGGTCGAGCACCTTGCTGATGCCGACCTTCGAGTCGAGTCCGACGATCCGGTGGTAGACGTCGCTGCGGCGGAGGCGGCTCGGCCAGATCCGACGAACGTACGGGTTCTGGGCCCCGAACGCCCCCGAACACCAGAACCAGTCGGTGTCCCAGCGCCACAGGTAGTCGTGCATGGTCAGCAGGTCTTCGCGACGCTCCTGGATCGAGCGGTAGAAGACGTCCTGACCGGTGTAGTCGCTGGTGGGCAGGTCGTTGTCGACGAACTGCGCGAGCGTCAGGTAGACCTCGTCGGGGCTGAACGCGGTGCCGTCGACCGCGTCGACCTCGACGCCGTCCCAACGACCCGACTCGGCGATCTCGGCGATCGCCTTCGCCACGGCGGCACCGCTCTCGAAGCGGACGTGCCGCAGGTGGACCCGGGCCGGGGCGACCTCGAGGGAGATCTTGAGCCGCACGGCGTAGCCGAGACTGCCGTACGAGTTGGGGAACGCGGCGAACAGCGCGGCGTGCTCGTTGTCGGCGGGGCCGTGACGATCTCGCCCGAGCCGGTGAGGATGTCCATCTCGAGCACGGCCTCGTGCGGCAGTCCGAGTCGCAGCGAGGTCGACTCGATGCCGAGTCCGGTCACGGCCCCGCCGAGGGTGATGGTGCGCAGTTGCGGGACCACGTTCGGCACGAGTCCTTCGGCGAGGGTCTCGTCGACGAGCCGCTCGTACGTGCACATGCCCTGCACGTCGGCGGTGCGCGCCACGCGGTCGATCGCGATGACCCCGTCGAGACCCGACACGTCCAGGCCGGGGCCGGTGTTCTGGCTGCGGGGCCGGAACAGGTTGGAGGTCTTCTTCGCCAACCGTACGCGCGCTCCCGGGGCGATGGCGGCGTACGAGGAATGCAGGGCCTTCACGGCCTCCGCATGCTGTGTCCACCCCTGCATAGGATGCAGGTTATCCCTGCGGGCTCCCGTGGACGAACCAGACCAGCACCTCGGTGCCCGTCGCGCCCGTGATCGTGAACACGTCGGGGTCGTCCGTACGCACCTCTCCGCCCGTCTCGACCGGCAGTCCGTCGACCTCGACCGGTCCGCGCGTGACGTGCAGGAGCCTCGCCGCGGCACCCGGAACCTCGATCGGGCGCTCCGGCGTCGGCCGGGCAACGAGCAGTGTCGCGTCAGCGTTCACCGGGACCGTCTCGTGCAGGCCCGGGCCGTCCGGCACCGGCGTCTGGGCGTACTCGGGGGCGTCCCAGTTCCTGCTGCGCAGCATCATCTGGACGAACCGGAGGGGCTCTCGGTCGCTGGCGTTCCGCTCGGCGTGCGTGACACCGCTGCCGGCACTGAGCCGCTGCGCCAGACCCGGGCCGATGTCGCCGGCGCGGCCCGTCGAGTCCGCGTGGGCCAGCGTGCCCTCGAGCACCCACGTGACGATCTCGACGTCCTCATGGCGGTGCTCGTCGTAGCCTTCGCCCGGCGCGATCCGTTCCTCATTGATCGCAATGATCGAACCGAAGGCGATGTTGTCGGGGTCGTAGTGCGCGCCGTAGGAGAAGGAGTGCCAGGTCTCGGTACCCGCACCGACCGTGCGGTCGCGAGCGGCCGCGGTCCTGAGCTCGATCGTGGGGAACTCAGGCATAACCGAGCTCGTGCAGGCGCTCGTCGTCGATCCCGAAGAAGTGCGCGATCTCGTGGACGACGGTGATGCGGACCTCCTCGACGACGTCCTCCTCGGTGTCGCAGATCGCCAGCGTCGGGTTCCGGTAGACGAAGATCCGGTCGGGCACGACGCCCGCGTAGGTCGAGTCCCGTTCGGTCAGCGGGATCCCGTCGTACAGGCCGAGCAGGTGCGGGTCGTCCGGCGGCGCGTCGTCCTCGACGAACAGGACCACGTTGTCCAGCAGGTCGGTCAACTGTTCGGGCACCTCGGCGAGCGCCGCCGTCACCAGCGCCTCGAACCGGTCGGAGTCCACCTCGATCACGACGCGAGTCTACGGCCGACCGGAGCCGCTGGCAGTGACGTTCGGGGGCGCTTCTCGCCTGAAAGTGCCCCCGAACGTCACTCCCAGCGGTCAGGGTGCGTCGGACCGTGGCCTATGCTGGTCGGGCTGCTTGCCCCCTTCGTCTAGCGGCCTAGGACGCCGCCCTTTCAAGGCGGTAGCGCGGGTTCGAATCCCGTAGGGGGTACCACTGCGAACGGCCAGTGATTCCGGCGCTTCATAGCATGGCAAGCCGTTCCTCACTTCTGGTTCCCATGCCAAGGCCACGATGGGGCCACATCTCACAAGTGACCGGTCGAGAACCGACCTTGGTTCGCTGCGCGCTCATCACCTCGCCCTGACCCTGACCGATGCCCTTCATTCAAGTTCAAACTTTGACTCAACTTGAGCCTTTTGGAGGTTCGCGACGCCGGGCTGCTCCTCGCGTCCGCCACATGCGGCTATAGTCAAAAGAACTTCAAGCCATTTCAAACTTTGAAGTTCCTGTACAGGCGCGGCCGAGCGCGATAGGAGCAACGGTGAAGGTTCCTGCACCTCCTCCGGACTTCGACTCCATTCTGGGGGCGCTGCCTCCACACAGACTCGTGGAGGTCCTCGGGGTTCAGTCGGGCGCCATGTCCGAGGAGTACCTCTCCTGGGACAAGCTTCGATTCAAGACACCACCAGATGGATTGAGTGTCGAGGAGTGGTGGCTGCGAACCCGCTGGGCTCGCAGAACGGTGCAACGGCCCATCCATGCCTTGGTGGACAAGCGAGGCGACCCCTTCACCTACACATTGCCTGACGGCCTCCTCAAGCTCAATGACGAGGTGACCCGCGGCGCAAGCGGACAAATCGCCATCAGCGAACAAGTGACGAACTCCGCCACGCGTGACCGATATGTGATCAGTTCACTGATCGAGGAGTCGATCATGTCGAGTCAACTGGAAGGTGCGGCAACCAGCCGCCGAGTTGCGAAGGACATGATCCGAAGCGGCAGAGAACCGCAGGACCGCAGCGAGCGCATGATCTTCAACAACTACGTGGCGATGCGTCGGATCGTCGACCTCCGCGACGAGGAGTTGACTCCGAACCTGGTCTGCGAGATTCATCGGATCGTCACCGAAGGCACCTTGGACAACCCTGATGCTGCTGGCGTCATCCAGGACGACGACGCCGAGCGGATCGCAGTATGGGGAGACGGGGACCAACTGCTGCACCGGCCGCCACCGGTGGCCGAGCTTCCAGAGCGCTTGGAGCGCCTGTGCCTCTTCGCCAACGGCAAAGACAGCGACGCATACGTTCCCCCGGCACTGCGGGCCGTCGCGGTTCATTTCATGATGGGATACGACCACTACTTTGAAGACGGCAACGGGCGTACCGCGCGAGCGCTCTTCTACTGGTGCATGCTCCGCGAGGGCTTCTGGCTGACGGAGTTCCTGACGATCTCCAAGATCCTGAAGGAGGCACCCGCCCAGTACGCCCGGTCGTTCATCCTCACGGAGCAGGACGATGGAGATCTCACGTACTTCTTCATCTTTCAGTTACAGGTAGTCGGTCGGGCGATCCGCGACCTGCACGTCTACCTAGCACGAAAGGCAGAGGAGCTTCGCGAGGTCCAGCAGCGCATGCGGGCGACTCCGGGCGAGTACAACTACCGGCAACTGGCGCTCCTTGAACATGCCGTGCGCAATCCGAACGCGATCTTCACCGCGCACTCGCATTCCTCGAGCCACAACGTCTCGGAGCAATCTGCGCGGAATGACTTGGCCGCCCTGGAAAGTCGAGGCCTTGTGAGCAAGAGACGCTTCGGACGTAGATACGGGTGGGTTCCGGTTGGAGACCTCTCGGAGAGGCTCAAGGAGAAGTCACTCCTCACGTGACGAGAGGCCTCGACGAGGTGGCCGTAGGTGTCCATGGTCATGGTGGCGGACGCGTGGCCGAGAGCATCTGCTGGACGCCCGCGGACTCCACGAACCATCGCGCGCAATCAACGCCATTCGTGATGGCCACCCAGGAGACTCACGAAAACCGGCTCTCCTGACTGATCCGTGGGCGCGTTGCCCGTTGACGGCCGGGTTTCGGCTCGGACGAGCGGCATGGACGGGTGCGCATGGGCGGCATCGTCAACGTGCGCGCCTACAGCATCCGGGACGCCGACACCGACACCGACACCGACCAAGGCTGGGCCGACCTGATCGTCTTCAATCACGGCAACCCCGACAGCATCGCGATCCCCTGGGAGGAAGCGGCAACACCCGGCCAGTCGGTCTGGTTCATGCGAGGCCCCGCGGACTCGCCGGCTTCGGCACACTACTACGCGCTATCCCCGCCGGCGTTCCGGTCTACGTTCCCGATGGTGAGGTCGGGTTGGATGACACCGACGCCCTTCATGCGCTCAGCGAGGATCTGCCGCGAATCGAGTCCCGCCTACCCCACTCCCCCGGGCGGGCGGCCCAGTACCGTCAGGTCGATCTCGCGCTCCGGGAGCGCGCTCACGTCCTCGACGATGCCCTCGAATCCGGACGTCGCATCCGCGAGGGCGACGAGGGTCGCCGGCGCGTAGCCATCCTCCAGGTGGGCGACCGCGCTGCTCGCGACGCGCACGGAGAGGGCGCGGCCGTGGGTGAGCCGGCGCAGGCCACCGGCGAAGGCGCCGGCCGAAGCGTCCCGGCCGAGCTTCGTCTTCGCGCGCAGGTACAGGTTGTCCGCGCGGTACATCGCGCTCAGCGGATCGTGCCGGACGGGGTCCGATCCGCTCGCCACGTAGTACCCGAGCAGCGGCGCGTCGAAGACGAGACCTGCCTCGTGGGCCTCGCGCGCCATCCACAGCAGCGCGGTGTCCGAGAGCCCGGTCTCGCGGTACCCGCCGCCGACGTCGGAGTGCGCCCCCTCGAACCACACCTGCTTGACCCGCCCGTCATCGGACGGGGCCGAGTCGTCGGGCGCCTCCCACAGGGTCGGAGCGAACTTCAACCGGGGCTCGTCGATCGCCAGCGCATGCCGGGCCCGCAGGACCTGGCCGCCCAGCTGGACGTCGTGGAACCGCGGGGTCAGCCGGTGGAACCCGGGCACGCCGAGGGCTCCCACCGTGTCGAAGACGCCCAAGAACGTCACCGGCGCGGCATGGCAGTGGTCGCGGCGGAACTCCTCCACACTCGCTCCGAAGGCGCCCGCGCGCGGATCGGCGCGCTGGTAGAGGGCGACGGCCGCGGGCAGCTTCTCCTCGACGAGGGCGACCTTCGTGAGGAGACCGGAGCGCCCGATCATCCCGGCCACCGACCGAGCCGTGTAGGCGCCGCGGCTGAAACCGAGGATGAAGATCTCGTCACCGGGCTCGTAGTTCTGCGCCAGGAATCGATAGCAGGCGACCACGTTGTGGAACAGACCGAAACCGAACGCCCCGCCCAGGATCCGGTCAGCCCGATAGCTTCCGGCGCCCACGCCGCTGACGTAGTAGACGAGCTGGTGCACACCACCGCACCACGTCGGGTCGCTCTGCACCGTACGGGCGAGCTTCTCGACGTTGGTGATGGTCTCGTTGTCGGGTTTGTTCCACGTCCCGTCGCAACAGACAACCAAACGCTTCATGCCTCATGCTGACAAGACTGGGCGGGATGCGCATCGTCCGGTGGGACCATCTCCTCCGGGCGGTTAGACTTCGGCAGTCATGCCTCGCCACGTCCAGACCACCGCCGTCACCGCTCAGGTGAGGACCCGCCCGCACTGGGCGATCGTCGTCTTCTCCGCGGTGACGATGCTCAGCGCCGCCGCCGTCGGCCTCACCGCCACCGATCTCTTCACCCGGCTGACGATGCTCGGCGGGATCGTGGCGTGCATCGCCGTGTGGCAGACCGTGCGTGATCCCGTGGTGACGGCCTGTCTCCTGACGATGGTGCTGGGCGCCGTCCTCGGCTGGGGCCTGGATCTCTACGGCCGCATCTGGTGGTACGACGACGCCGTCCACTTCCTGTCCTCGTTCGTGGGGGTCATCGCGGTCGCCCGCCTGACGCTGCGCCGTTTCCGCGCTGAATCGACCCTGCTGCTGCTCGCCGCACTGTGGCTCTCGTGGCTGGGAATCGGTTCCCTGTGGGAGATCGCCGAGTGGACGTCCGATCGCCTGAACGGCACGGGTCACTCGCGCGGCTACGCCGACACGATGACCGACATGATCCTCAACTCCGTCGGGTCCGCCCTCGGGGCGTGGGTGGCGTGGCGTTGGCTGAGCACGGACAACGCCCGCTCTCAGACCCTCGCGAGCCGTGCTGCGCGAGATTCGCAGTAGCGCTCGAGCAACCGGGGACCGACGTCCCGTCCCGCGACTCGTTCGGCTCCCGAGATGGCATCATCACTGAGGAGACCGACACATCGAACGGTCGGTTCTCCACCCTCAGGACAAGGAGTCACATCGTGACGAAGAAACTCGTGGTCGGCGTCGACGGCAGCCGCACCGCCTCGGCCGCCGCGCGGAAAGCCGCTGAACTGGCTCAGTCGATCGACGCCGAGCTCCACGTGATCTCGGCCACCGGCAACCTGGTCACCACCACCTACAACACCGGCATCAAGGACGTCCAGGTGACGCCCGGCGAGTCCGCCGAAGCCACGGCCTCCGACGTCGGACGGCAACTCACCACCGAGTTCCCGGGGCTGACCGTCGTGACCGATTCATGGCCGGGCAAGCCCGGTGATGCGCTCGTCGAGTACGCCGAGTCCGTGAACGCCGACCTGATCGTCGTGGGCAACAAGCGGGTCCAGGGGATCGGCCGGGTCCTGGGCAGCATCGCGAGCGACGTCGCCGCGCACGCCCACTGCGACGTCTACGTCGCCCACACCATCGACAGGTGAGCTCCCCGTTTCAATTCCGGGCTTCTGGGGCCTCCCATGTCGCGAATGGTGGTGAAACCGTCGTTTAAACCATCGTTGCCATCACATCGCGGCGTGCATCTTCGTACGGTTCAACAGTCGCCTCGAGCGCTTCGGTGAAAGGCGACGGGCCGGAATTGCAGCTTCCGTCTCCGGGAATCGCCCCAGTCAGCATCGGGAGGCTGGGGCGGTTCTTCCGCTCACCCGAGCCGTTCGCTCACCGACACGATGATCCCCTCGGGGCCTCGGATGTAGGCCATGCGCCACACGCCCTCGTACTCGCCGATCCCGCCGACGAGACCGAACCCGGCGGTGGCCGCCATGTCGACGGCGGCCTGCACGTCGGCGACCTCGAAGCACACGTTCCGCAGGCCGAGTTCCGTGGCGGCGGCCTGGGGTGATCCGGGCTGGTGTCCCGGACGGATGAACGTCGCCAGTTCGAGGCGCGCACCGCCGTCCGGCGCGTGCAGCATGGCGATCTCGGTCCGTGAGCCGGGGATGCCGCACACCGTGTCGAGGAACTCACCCTCGACGAAGGTGCGGCCCTCGACCTGCAGCCCCAGCGCCACGAAGAACTCGATCGCGGCATCGAGGTCGGCGACGGTGACGCCGACGTGGTCGAAACGAGGCAGGGAGGTCATGCGTCCCATTGTCGACCCGCCGCGCGCACGGCACCATGCCGAAGGCCCGCCCCCGATTCGGGGGCGGGCCTCGACGTGCTGCGCTCAAGCCTTGACGCGGACCTTCGTCGCGAGCGTGGAGCCGGACCGGTAGTTCGCGTCACCGAGGTGGGTGACCTTCACGGACCACGTGCCCTTGCTCAGCTTCGGCAGGGTCACCGAGGCATTCCCGGACTTCACCGTCCCGGTGACGGTCTTGGTGCTCGACCCCTTCTTCAGGACGACGCGGACCTTGCCGCCGGCCTTGGCCAGGCCGCTCGTGGTCGCGACGGTGACCGTGGCCTTGGCCTTCTTCTTGGCGCGGACGGTGCCGACCTTGACGGTGGGCCGCTTCGCCACGGCCTTGGCGACCGTGAGCTTGGACGTGCCGCTGCTGGCCTTGAGGTCGCCGTCACCGGCGTAGACCACCGTCAGCGCGTACGACTTCGGCGCCAGTGTCCTCGGCAGGGCGACCGCGGCGGTCCCGGTCGCGTCGACCTTGGCCGAGTACGCCTTGCCGGACACCGTGACGCTGACCGTGCCGGTCGGCGTCCTGGCCCCGGCGACCTTGACCTTGACGGTCGGCGTCACACCGTAGGTCGTGCTGCCGGCGGCGGCCGTCAGCGACGAGCCGGCCTTGGTGACCGCCAGGGCGAGCGGGGTGGACTCCGACGAGCCGTACTTCGCGTCTCCGAGGTACGTCGCGACGAGCGAGTAGTCGCCCGCACCCGTCGTGGGCGGCAGGGCGAACGTCGCCGTGCCGTCCGCGACGGTGGACTCCAGCGGGGCGCCACCGAGACCGGCGAGCCGGACCTTGCCGGTCGCGTCGGCGGGCACGGTCGCGGTGACCGTGCCACCATCGCCGAACGTCAGCGCGCCGGGGCCGCTGATCGCGGTCGTCGACGTGTCTCCGACGACCGAGAAGTCGACCGTCGCCGCGGACGCCGCGATGACGTCGCCCCGCCCGAGGTAACGGACCGTGAGCGACTTCTGTCCCGCGATCTGCGCCGGCAGGGTGACCGCGGCGGTGCCGTTGCGCTTGAGCCGCGCCTGACCGACCTTGGTGTCACCGTCGAAGACCGCGACGAGGCCGCGCGGCCTGCCGACGGTGTTGTTCGCGACCGCATCCTGGTTGGCCGTGTTCAGCGAGACGAACGGCTCGAAGCCGGCGGCGGCGACGCTGATGTTCAGCGTCGGCGTGCCACCACGGGCGACGACCGGGTCGTCCTCCCCGCCGACGCCGGTCACCGTCGTCGTGCTGGCGTACTCCTGGCCGGACAGACCCCGGAAGAGGGTGTCGATCTCGGCGACGGCCTCCTTGGCGAACGCGCGCTGGCTCTGCAGCTGGTTCGCGCCGCTCTCGCTGGCCGGGTTCAGCGTGCCGCGCAGGCTCGGGTCGCCCTTGGCCAGGTCGCGACCGGCGGTGTACCACCACTCGGTCATGTGCTCGGTGTTGCCGCCGTCGTCGTTCTGGCGGATCGCCTGGTCCACGACGGGCGCCCGCTCACCGAGGGCGTCCTCGTGGTCCTTGTTGTAGACGAGCACGTGGCCGACCTGGATCTTGCGGGCCTGCTTCGTGGGCTTCGACGTGTCACCACCGGGGTAGTAGGTCACCGCGTTGGCGGAGCCGCCGAGCTCGGCCACGTCGGCCGTCGTGCGGTACTGGGTGGCGGCGTTGGTCAGGTACTCGTTGACGAGGTCGCCGTACAGGTGCGACGGCCGGTTGACGCCCGCGGACGTATCGGTCTGGCCGGCCGGCAGCGCGTTGTCGCGAATGTGGCCGTAGTCGCTGCCGCCGTTGCCCGTCGAGAACAACGAGAAGTCGAAGTTGTAGACCGTCTTCACGCCGTACGTCTGGGCGTCGGCGTTGACGAACTTGATGATCGCCCGGGTGTTGTGGCACCACGTGCCGCCGAACAGGATGGGGATGTCGCCGGGCTGCTGCACCAGGTGGATCAGCTCGGGATAGGTCAGCGTCTGGATCCGGAAGCCGTCCGTGGCGTCCGCATCGGTGAGGATCTCACCGCCGTGGGTCTCGGCGTTCGGGTACGACGCGGAGTGACGGCGGTTGTTCTCGGCCTTCTGGAACTCGAAGTTCGTGCTGGTCACGATCGGGGTGGCCGATCCCAGCACGGCCTCGACCTGGTCCTCGTACGCGTCGGCCTCGGCGGTCGAGTCGAGGTCGGCCTCGGTCTTCGCGCCGGCCAGGGCCGCGACGATCCGGTCCTCGGAGCCCCCGGCCGTGTGGTCCTTGTTGTAGACGAACAGGTAGGGGTCGGTCGACCCGTTCTTGGTGAACTGCGTCTCGGTGTCCTTGTTCAGGTAGTCGGAGATCAGCCGGTCGCCGACCGTCGAGTAGAACGTCTTGCCGGCGGTGGTCAGACCGGACTCGCTCAGGTCCCACACGTTGAGGGTGTCGCCGTCGAGCTTGGGGGTGAAGTTGTAGACCTTCGAGATCCCGAGTCGCTTCGCCGCGGCGTTGACGTGTCCGATCGTCGCCTGACTGGACGGATCGGCCGGATCGCCGATGAAGAAGGCGACGTTGCCGGACGTGTTCTTCAGGAGGTACTCGAAGCGTTCGATCGTCACGGACTCGAAGACGCTGTTCGGTCCGAGGTCGTCGTAGACGTCGTCGAAGTAGTCCACGGTCACGCCGTGGGTGGGGGTCGGGCTGGCGGCCGATGCGGGCAGCGCGCCGAGCAGGGAGGCGGTCAGGGCGCCGACCGCGGCGGCGGCGAGGCCACGGCGGATCGTGCGCCGCGAGGGGGACGTGGTCATCTGTCGTCGGTCACTTTCTCCTGCCACACTGGGCAGGCCGGTTCAGGGGTTCGTTCTCGTGGATCGGTGGGCTGGATTGCCGGGCGGGTCAAGGTCGGGCAATCCAGCCGCTCGTCGTGCGGCGCTCGTCAGCTCACCCCCAGGACGCGGGTCGCGCGGCGGCGACCGGTCAGGACGTGCCAGAACAGTGCGATGGCCCCGGCGGCGGCGAGCGCGACGAGGATCGCCAGTCCGGTGTGGGGCGGGACGGTCTCGACGACCGCGGCGACGGCCTCGGTCTCGACCTCGCCACCGATCGTCACGGGCGTGGCGGTGATCTCGGTGCCGTCGTACAGGACGACGAGGGTGTGCTCGCCGGCCTCCACCGTCTCGGGCACGGTGACGGTCGTGGTGAAGCCACCGGTCGCGTCCGTCGCGACGGTGCCGAGGACGACGGGGGTCGAGTGCAGCTCGAGCGTCAGCTCGGGGACGTCCGCGGCGAAGGCCGTGCCGCGCACCGTGACGGTCGCGCCCGGCTCGAGGTCGCCGTCGACGGCGAGCGTGCCGACGACCTCGGTGATCGGGGCGCCGATCGTGGCGATGTCGGACGGCGGCGAGGAGGGCGATTCGCCCGCCTCGTTCACGGCGCGCACGGCGGCGCGATAGTTGCCGTCGGGCAGACCGGTGAAGACGTGCTTCGTCGTCGTGGCGTCGGCCTCGACGGGGTCGGCGCCGGTGAACCGCAGGACGTAGCCGGTGACGCTCTCCAGGTCGGCGTCGGGCGTCGGCGCCCACGTCACGGTGACCTGGTCGCCGTCGACCGTCAGCACAGGCGCCGCGGGGGCCGTGGGTGCTCCCGCCGCCACCTGCTCGTCCGCCCCGGTCCCGAGGTCGTCCGCGGCCACGGTTCCCGTCGTCGCCGTGGAGCCCGAGGACTTCTTCGTGGTCGACGTGTTCCCTCCGGTCGACCCGGAGGACTTCGGCTTCGTCGTCGGCTTCGCGGTGGGGGTCGGGGTCGCCTTGATCTCGTCGGCGTACTTCACCTTCGCCGGGTCGCCCTGCCAGATACCGGTCTTACGGCTGGGCAGCACCCACGTGCCGTCGTCGTCCTGGTAGCAGCCGTTGATGGGGGTGCACCACTGGTCGCTCGGCAGCGCATCGAGGGCGCGGCCGGTGTCGTCGTTGAGGCACGGCGAGTCGTCGCCGCCGTCGACCCAGGTGATGTCCGCGGCCTGCGCGGAGACCTGGAGGGCCTGTCCGGTCAGCACGATCGCCGTGCTGAGGACGGCCGCCACGAGCAGGCGCACGAGGCGCGGAAGCCGGATGGTCTGGGTGATCACGATTGCTCCTTGGGGGATGCCGACGTCATCGTCGGGTGAGCGGGGCGGTGGGGCGGTCGTCGATGCCGCAGGCACCGACCGGGACGCCGGAGGGGATGGTCAGCAGGTCGGGATCGAGCGAGAGGCGGTCACGGGCACTGACGTCGAGCACGGGCTCGACCCGAGGTGTGGCCCGCCCGGCGAACACGTCGTCGTCCAACCGGCCGGCACGCCGCGCCACCACGGTGGCCGCGACCGCCGCCGTCGTGACGTTCGTCATCGTGCGGGCCATGTCCGCGATCGCGCTGATCGGCAACGTGAGGATCACGACCTCGAGCGGCAGGCCCGCGGCCGCCAGCACGGTCGTGGCCGTGATGGTCGCGGTGCCCGGGACGCCGGCGGTGCCGATCGACACGAGCATGCTCAGCACGACCAGCAGGGCATAGTCCGCCAGGCCGTAGGAGAGCCCCAGCCCGTTGATCGCGTAGACCGCGAGCAGGATCGGCCAGATGCCGGCGCAGCCGGGCATCCCGATCGTCGTGCCGAGCGGTGCGGTGAAGCCGGCGATGTCGGCGGGAACACCGACCCGCTGGGTCAGCATGCTCGTGGTCACCGGCAGGGTGCCGGCGCTGCTCTGGGTCGTGAACGCCGTGAGCTGGGCGGGCTGGATCTTGCGGAAGAACCGCCAGGGGTTGACGTGCGCGGCGACTCGCAGCACGACGCCGTTGACCACGAACGTGTGGGTGAAGCACGCGACGTAGGCGATGACCAGCAAGCTCAGCAGGGACAGCAGCTGCGCGCGGCGGCCGACCGCCGAGGACGCGGCGACGGCGGTCAGCACGAGCACGGCGTAGGGCGTGAGCCCGATGACGAAGCCGACGGCGCGGTAGATGATCGCCCGGCTCGCCTCGACGAGCGCGATGAACGGCGCGACCTTGCGGGGCTCACGTTCGGCGACGAGCGCGCACGAGATCGCGATGACCAGCGTGACGATGATGATCGGGATGATGTCGTTGCCCGCGACGTTGTCGACGATGTTGGTCGGGAAGAACCCGATGAAGACCTCGGAGAACGGCTTCCTGATCTCGTCGAGCGAGCGGGTGTCGACGCCCTGGGTCGACAGCCCCGCCCGGGAGCCGAGCCCCAGCTCCAGTGCCAGACCGAGCGTCAGCAGGATCGCGAGCAGGTTCAGCCCCATCAGCCAGACCACGGACGAGGTGCCGATCGTGCGGAGCTTGTCGACCGAGCCGAGCGACGTGATGCTCGACAGGATCGAGATGATCACCAGCGGCGCCACGATCGTGAGCAGCGCATTGATGTAGATGCGGCCGATCGGCGCGAGCAGGTCGACGTGGTCGCGGAACACCACGCCGACCGCGGCGCCCAGGAACAACGCCAGGAAGGTCAGGGCGGTGAAGTGGACGCGGTGGCGCCCCAGCACCCACAGGCCGGCGAACAATCCGCCGGTCACGATCAGGGCCACCACGTTCCACGTGTTCACGGGACTCCCACCACTCCGGCTCGAGCGGGTGCCCGAGCGACAGGACCGATCTTTGTCCACCAAGTGACTCAACAAAGACATATTTCATATTCTGAGACGCTGTCCGCATAGTGGACACAGTTCGACGGCGCCCGGCCCGGTGGCAGGCTCCCCGCCATGGCCGATCCCCTGTTCCCCCTCGTCGGCGCCGACGAGCTCGTCCCCGTGGTCGGCGGACGTCGCGTCCGCCACGTCAATCTGGACGGCGCGGCGAGTGCCCCCGCCCTGACGGCGGTCGCCGAGCGCGTCACGACCGTCCTGCCCTGGTACGCCAGCGTCCATCGCGGCGCCGGGTACGCCTCCCAGGTCTCGACCGCGCTGTACGAGCAGGCCCGCCGCGACGTCGGCGCCTACGTCGGCGCGCGGCCCGATGATCTGACCGTCTTCACCCGCAACACGACCGACGCGCTGAACCTGCTCGCCGGTACGGTGTCCGGGCGCGTCCTGGTGCTCGACCTCGAGCACCACGCGAACCTGCTGCCCTGGCGACGGGCACGCGGCGGTGTCGAGGTGGTCGCCACCCAGCCGACCGTCGGGGCGACCCTCGACACCCTCGCCGACGCGCTGTCGACGGGACGCTTCAGTCTGCTCGCCGTCACCGGCGCGTCCAACGTCACGGGCGAATCGCTGCCGCTCGGGCAGGTCGTCGACCTCGCCCACCGGCACGGCGCGCGGATCGTGGTCGACGGCGCCCAACTGCTCGCGCACCGCCGCATCGACCTGGCCGTCTCCGGTGTCGACTACGTCGTCTTCTCCGGCCACAAGCTGTACGCGCCCTTCGGCGCCGGCGCGCTCGTCGGTCGCGCGGACTGGCTCGATGCCGGCGAACCCCACCTCGCCGGGGGCGGGGCGGTCCGCCGGGTCAGCGTCGACGACGTCGAGTGGACCGAGGGTCCGGCACGCCACGAGGCGGGTACCCCGAACCTGCTCGGCGCCGTCGCCCTTGCGACCGCCGCCCGCACGCTGGCGAGCCAGCCCGAGAGCGTCGTCGCCGCGCACGAGTCTGCCCTGCGCACCCGCCTCGTCGACGGACTCGAGGCCCTCGAGGGTGTCGAGGTCGTGCGGATCTGGGCCGACTCCGCCGAGCCGATCGGCGTGGTCACCTTCCGCGTCGCGGACGTAGATCCGGGCCTGCTCGCGGCCTTCCTCGCCGCCGAACACGGCGTATCGGTCCGCGACGGCCGGTTCTGTGCCCACCCCCTGCTCGACCGGCTCGGGTGGGGCGACGGGGCGGTCCGCGCGAGTCTCGGTGTCGGCAGCCGCGACGACGACGTCGACCGACTGCTCGCCGGCATCGGCGCCTGGCTGGCCGGCGATCGCCGCGCCACGTACGAGTCCGGCGACGGTGTCTGGGTCGTGGTCGGCGACGACCGCCCCACGCCCGCGGGGATCGACGTGGACCGGCTCGCGGGGACGGCGTCGCCGTGCACCCCCGCCCTCGTCTGACGAGGTCCGGCAGCGACGCTCAGCTCAGCTCGGCCGGCTTGTTGTCACCGATCCAGCGGTCGATCTCCTCCCACCAGCCGTAGAGCCACTCGATCCGCTCCTCACGCCCCGCGGGGATCTCCTCGCGCGGCACCCGCCACCACTGCATGACGAGCAGCTTGTCCGTCGGCAGTTCGCGCCAGACGTCCGCGATGGTCTCGAGGTGGTCCAGACCCGTGTGGGCGACCAGCACGACGTCGGCCTCGGGCGCGGCGTCGAGGGCCGCGAGCAGGCCACCGGGTCGCGGCGCGAGCACGTGCGTCATCGACTCGGCCCGGTCCGCCATCGCGTCGAGTCCGACACGGCGCAGCCGCTCGACCGCCTTGACCCGGCGGTTCGGCGTGAAGTTGCCGCCCTCGGGGAAGATCACGAAGGCGTCGTTGTCGTCGAGGCCGGACGCGAGATCGGCGATCCGCTCTTCGATGTCGCTGCCGCCGTCGGGGTTGGGGTTGACGAATCGCGCCGGGATCCGCGACATCAGGACGTCGATCATGGGATCCCACACGAGGGTGTGCTTCAGGACCACCCGCGGCTCGCGCTCGTACCAGTGCAGCAACGCGTACATCAGGGTGAACGAGTCGCCCGGTCCGGCGTGGCGGCAGCACACCAGCAACGGCTTGCCCGGCGTCGGCTCGTCGCCTCGGGACTCGATCTGCAGGTGCAGGACCCGTCGCGCCTCGCGGAAGAAGACGACCAGCACCCACTCGGCCAACTGGTAGTGCGCCCGCTCGAACCACGGCGTGTGGAGCTTCCAACCGAAGCCGCTGACGACCCACAGGACGAAGAACGCGATCAGCATGAGGGCCTCGGCCAAGAGGTACATCAGGGCGATCGAGAGGATGCGCAGCACGCGCCACCGGCCCGGCAGCAGCGGGCTCAGGACGACCGCGGCGATCAGCCACACCGGCAGCGTGACGAGGCACAGGACCGCGAGCCCGACGATGAGCGGCGCCAGCACGACGCGGCGGAAGACGCGCGCCGCGGTCATCGCAGGCCCGCCAGGTAGTCGGCGCTGGCATCGCGAGCGTGATCGATCCGCTGGGAGACCTTCGAGAAGTCCTTGTACGCCCGCACCGCGTCGTCGTCGGCGCTGCCGCCACCGGTCGGCAGGACGTGCGCCTCGACGTCCGGCGGCAGGTTCGCCAGCTCGCGGTGGAAGCGGTGCCGGCGCGCGATCTCGAAACTCACCCGAGCGACCTCCCAGGGTCGGCGCGGTGGCTGCAGCGGTCGCTCCACGCGGCCGACCTGCAGCACGAAGATGCGCTCGGCACCGAGTTCGACCGCGCGGCCGACCGGGATCGAGTTCACGATGCCGCCGTCGAGGAAGTGCTCGCCGTCGATCTCGGCCGGCGGCAGCAGCCCCGGCACGGCCGCGCTGGCCACGACCGCGTCGACGACCGGGCCCTGGTCGAACCAGTGTTCCGCGGCGCGCTCGATGCTGGCGGCCACGCATTGGAACGGCACGGCGAGTTGGTCGAACGTGAGGTCCCCCAACTCCTCACGGAGGCGGGCGCGCAACGGCTCGCTGCTGTGCAGGTGGGTCCGCGACGACAGCGCCTCGCGCGCCTGGCGCATCGGCCCGCCGTAGACCGCCGTGCGCCGCTCGGCGACCTCGGTCCACAATTCGCGCAGCCGATCGACGGCCTCGGCCCCGGGGTGCATCGCGACGACGGCTCCGTTGACCGCGCCGATGGAGGTGCCGAGGACGAGATCGGGACGGATGTCGGCGTCGGCGAGGGCCGCGAGCATGCCCACCTCGACGGCGCCGAGCACGCCACCGCCGCCGAGGACGAACGCGGTCACGGGAGGCATGTGCCGAAACTACTCGGTCCGGTCCATGATGGGGGCACGCTGCGCCGGCAGCCACCGAGTCGACGGAGGGTACCGATGGAGCAGGAGGCAGCGACGTCGCTGTTCTGGATCAGCCTCGTGATGGTCGCGGCGCCCCTGCTCGCCGGACTCATCCGGGGCCGCATCGTGCCCGAGGTCGTCCTGCTCCTGGGCCTGGGCCTGCTGATCGGCCCGTTCGCCCTGGACCTGGCCTCGACGGGCGAAGCCATCGGCATGCTGCGCGAACTCGGCCTGGGGATGCTGTTCCTGCTCGCCGGCTACGAGATCGAGATCAACGAACTCACCGGCCGGGCGGGCCGCCGCGCCCTGATCACGTGGTGCGTCTGCCTCGCGCTGGCGTTCGGCGCCGTCGCGATCCTGCTCGACGGACGCGGGTCCGGCGACACCGACATCGCGCTGGCGATCGCCCTCACCTCGACGGCCCTGGGCACCCTCCTGCCGATCCTGCGCGACGGTGGACTGCTCACGTCCCGCGTGGGGGCGGCGGTGCTCCGGCACGGTGCGTTCGGCGAACTCGGCCCGATCATCGCCATCGCCGTGGCCCTCGGCACCCGCGGCTCGCTCGCGTCCCTGGTCGTCCTGGTCGTGTTCGTGCTGATCGTCGGCGTGCTGGCGCTCGTCGTACGCCGGCTCCGCGTCGACGGACACCGTCTGCGCCGCGCGCTCCAGCTCGGCGCGGTGACCACGTCGCAGCTGCCGATCCGGTTCACGATGCTGCTGCTCGTCTCGCTGGGTGCGGTGGCCGTCGCCTTCGACCTCGACATCGTCCTGGCCGCGTTCGCCGCCGGGTTCCTGCTGCGTTTCGCCCTTCCCGACGGCTGGGAACTGATCGAGCACAAGCTCGACGGGATCGCCTACGGGTTCCTGATCCCGATCTTCTTCGTCACGTCCGGAATGGCGATCGACCCGAGCGCGATCACGGCGGCCCCGACGACGTTCGTCGCCGTGATCGCCCTGATCCTGCTCGCGCGCGGCGTGCCGGTCTACGTCGCCTCGCGGTTCACCGGCCCGGCCGACGAACGGTTCGGGAACCGCGACGCGCTCGCGATCGGTCTGTACGCGGCCACCGGCCTGCCGATCATCGTCGCCGTCACCTCGGTGGCCGTCGACCAGGACCTGATGACGACCGCCGACGCGTCCCTGCTGGTCGCGGCCGGCGCCGTCACCGTCCTGCTGTGCCCGCTGCTGGCGCGCTTCGTCAGTGCACCGCGCACCGTCGACGCCTAGAGTCGCGCCGTGGCCGCCGGACGCTTCGCCCCCTCGCCCTCGGGCGACCTGCACCTGGGCAATCTGCGGACGGCTCTGCTCGCGTGGCTGTTCGCCCGCAGCAGCGGCCGGGAGTTCCTGATCCGGATCGAGGACCTCGACCGTCAGCGCTGCCGTCCGGAGTTCGAGCGGACGCAACTGGCCGACCTCGCTGCGATGGGCCTGGACTGGGAGCCCACGGTGGTGCGCCAGTCCGAGCGGGACGACCTGTACGCCACGGCGCTGGACGGTCTCTCCGGCGCAGGGCTGACGTTCGAGTGCTTCTGCACGCGCCGCGAGATCGCCGAGGCCGTCAGCGCTCCGCATGCGCCACCGGGGTCCTATCCCGGTACGTGCCGCGACCTGACCGAGGCCGAGCGGGCGGCGCGGCGTGCCGAGCGCGCCCCGGCGATCCGGCTCCGTCCCGGGGTGGCCGAGTGGACGGTCAGCGATGCGCTGCACGGCGAGGTGACGGGGCACGTGGACGACCTCGTCCTGCGGCGTGGCGACGGTGCGCACGCCTACCACCTCGCGGTCGTCGTCGACGACGCCGACCAGGGCGTCGACCAGGTGGTCCGCGGCGACGACCTGCTCGACGCCGCGCCGGCGCAGGCCTACCTGACCCACGCGCTCGGCCACCCCGCACCGGTCTACGCACACGTCCCGCTCGCGCTCAACCGCGACGGTCGCCGGCTCGCGAAGCGCGACGGCGCGGTGACCCTGCGCGACCTGTCCCCCGACCGCGCGTGGGAACTGATCGGGGCCTCCCTCGGCGTCCGCGCCCGGTCGGCCGAGGATCTGCTGGCCGAACTCGATCCCCTCGCGATGGCACGGTCCCCCTGGATCGTGCCGCCGGACCACTGACGCGCGTGCCGGGGACCCCGTTTTGGAGACCTGCGGGACCGTCCGGTAGAGTTGCTTTTCGCGGTTCTGACCGCATGCACAAGGCCCCGTGGCGCAGTTGGTTAGCGCGCCGCCCTGTCACGGCGGAGGTCGCGGG
>CAYXFT010000037.1:0-20068 GCA_964464335.1 uncultured Aeromicrobium sp. | reverse complement strand
TGAGCGCGACGGCGGCGAGTGCCGCGGCGCGCCTACGGGGGAACTTCATTTCTTACCTTCTCTCTTTGGCCACGCCGCTCGTGGCGTTGCGGTGGGAGCGCCAACGGTTGATCGCTCCCAGGACACTGGTGGACATCACCGAGGCGATCAGCAGCAGCCCGATGATGATGTTGATGACGTTCACGGTGACTCCGTCGAGGCGGAGCGCCGACGAGATGACGCCGATGAGGATCACGCCGGCGACGACGCCGTGCAGGGCGCCGCGGCCACCGAAGATGGAGACCCCGCCCAGCAGCACGGCGGCGATCACCTGCAACTCCATGCCTGTCGCGTTGTCGCCGCGGGCGCTGCCGTAGCGCAGCGTGTAGTACACGCCGGCCAGGGCCGAGACGGCGCCGGCGAGGGCGAACAGGATCAGCTTGGTGCGGGCGACGTCGACGCCCGTGAAGTGCGCGGCCTCGTCGTTCAGGCCGATGTCGAAGACGCCGCGGCCAAACGGGGTGAAGTGCAGCAGGACCGCGAACGCCACGATGAGCACCGCGACCGGGATGACGACGACGGGGATCATCGACGAGCCGAAGGTCTGGCTGGCCAGGTCGGTCCACTTCTCGGGGAAGTCCGTGACCGCCGTCGTGCCGAGCAGGCCCACCGCGAGACCGCGGTAGAGCGCCAGGGTGCCGATCGTGACCGCCAGTGACGGCAGGCCGACGTAGGCGACGAGGAAGCCGTTGAACGCTCCGCACAGCACGCCGACGAGGATCGCGACCACCGCGGCCAGCGGGATGCTCATGCCGGCGTCCTGGTGCAGGATGCCGACGAGGACGCTCGACAGGCCCACCGTGCTGGCGACCGAGAGGTCGATCTCACCGGTGATGATGATGAACGTCATCGGCAGTGCGATGAGCAGCAGCGGCGTGATGTCCAGCAGCAGGTACTTCAGGGTCAGCGGGCTGTCGAAGTTCGGCACGCCGACCGTCGCCCAGATCCACACGATGACGAGCAGGGCGATGATCGCGGCTTCGCCGGTGATCAGGTTGCGCCGCCACCAGGGCTTGTCGTACTCGGGGTACGAGCGAACGGGGTGGGTCGCGACGGTGGTGGTCATTCTTCGTCCCTCGCTTCGAGGAGCTTGCGTTCTTGTCGGGTCGACAGCCAGCGGTCGAGCACGATGGTGAGCAGGAGCATGGCGCCGATCGCCGCGCCCCAGACGGTGCCGCTGCCGCCGAAGATCGCGACGCCGCCGATGACGGCCGCGCCGACCGCCTGCAGTTCCCAGCCGTAGCCGGCGCTCGAGCTGACCGTGCCGTAGCGCGCCGCGTAGAGCACGCCGGCCAGGCCGGACAGGGCGCCGCACAGGGCGAACGCCGTGATGATCCGGCGGTTGACCCGCAGGCCGTAGAGGTCGGCCGCGTCGGGATCGGAGCCGATCGCGTACATCTCGCGGCCGCCGCGGGCGGTGCTGAGGTAGTAGCCGACCGCGATCAGGGCGAGGACCGCGATGATCGTCAGGATCGGGATCGTCAGCAACGACTTCGTGCCGAGGTTGAGGAACTCCTTCGGCATGTCGGAGGCGTTGATCCGGTTGCTTCCGGCCCACGTCAGGACGATGCCGCGGTAGATGTACATCGTGCCGAGGGTGATGACCAGTGCCGGGACGCGGCCGAAGGCGACGAGCGCGCCGTTGATCAGCCCGAGCAGCAGACCCAGCGCGGTACCGGCGAGCATCACGACGATGATCGGGATGCCCGGGTGGTCGACGAACAGGGTGCCGGTCAGGTAGGCCGACATGCCCAGGATCGAGCCGACGGACAGGTCGACGTTGCGGGTGTCGATGACGACGGCCTGGCCGATGGCGACGAGCACGAGGATCGACGGCGTCAACCACAGGTCGCGCCAGCCGTTCGCGCTGAACAGGAAGCTCGGGTTCTTCGCCGTGGCCGCCGCGATGACGGCGACGAGCACGAGGGCGATCGCGATCTCGCGCGAGCGGAGGATGTCGTTGAGCAACCGCTTCGAGGCGGACTGCTCACTGGGATGGACGAGCGTGTCTGTCATGCCGCCACCTCCGTGGAAAGGGCACAGTACGTCGGTGTCGGCATGACTGCCTGAATGTTCACTCGCTGGCACTCGTTCATGCCGAAGCCCCCTCGGTCTGGGCGGTGGCGGCGAGCATGATCGCCTCGGGGGTGGCCTCGTCGCGGCTGAACTCGCCGCTGATCCGGCCCTCGGAGACGACGAGCACGCGGTCGGCCATGCCGAGCACCTCGGGCAGTTCGGACGAGATCATGACGATCGCCATGCCCTGTCCGGCCAGGTCCGACAGCAGCCGGTGGACCTCCGCCTTGGTACCGACGTCGATGCCACGGGTGGGCTCATCGATGATCAGCAGTTTGGGGTTCGTCGCGAGCCACTTGGCGATGACGACCTTCTGCTGGTTGCCGCCACTCATCGTGGCCGCCTTCATCGACAGCGCGTTGGTCTTGACCTCGAGCCGACCGGCCCAAGGACCCGCCGCGACGTTCTCGGCGTGGGAAGTGAGCAGCCCGGCGCGCGTGAGTTGGCCGCGGATGACGCTCGCGATGTTGCGGGCGATCGACGCTTCGGTGACCAGGCCCTGTTGGCGGCGGTCCTCGGGGATGAACGCCATGCCGGCCCGGATGGCGGCGCGGGGGTTGCCGCCGGGGATGTCCGAGCCGCCGAGGGTCACGCTGCCGGCGTCGTAACGGTCGACGCCGAACACGGCCCGGGCGATCTCGCTGCGACCGGCGCCGACGAGTCCGGCGAGGCCGACGATCTCACCGGCCCGGATCTGGAACGAGACGTCGTGGATGACGCCCGCGGACCGCAGGCCCTTCACGTCCAGCACGACGTCGCCGATCTGGGCGGGGGTCTTGGGGAACAGGTCGGAGACCTCGCGGCCGACCATCTGCTGCACGATCGCGTCGACCGACGTCTCGGCGGTCGTGGCGGTGGCGATGTACTCGCCGTCGCGCATCACGGTGATGGTGTCGCACAACGAGAACACCTCGTCGAAGCGGTGCGAGATGAACACGATGCCGCGGCCCTCGTCGCGCAGGCTGCGGGCGACGGCGAACAGGCGCTCGACCTCGACACCGCTGAGGGCGGCCGTGGGCTCGTCCATGATCAGCAGGTGGGCGTCGAGCGAGATGGCCTTGGCGATCTCGATGATCTGCTGGTCGGCGATCGACAGGCCGCGGGCGATGCGTCGCGGGTCCAGCTTGACGCCGAGGCGCGTGAAGATCGCAGTCGCCTCCGCGTGCATGGCCGCCTTGTCGATGCGCCGGCCGCGGCCGAGCAACTGGCGGCCCATGAAGATGTTCTCCGTGACCGAGAGGTCGGGGAACAGCGTCGGTTCCTGGTAGATGACGGCGATGCCGGCGTCCTTGGACTCGGCCGTCGAGCCGAAGTCGACGTCGTCGCCGCGGAAGCGGAAGTCGCCGGCGTCGCGGCGGTACAGTCCGGCGACGATCTTGACCAGCGTGGACTTGCCTGCGCCGTTCTCGCCGACGAGCGCGTGGATCGATCCGGGGTGGACCGTCAGGCTGCCGTTCGCGAGCGCGACGACCGAGCCGAACGTCTTGCGGACGTCGACAAGCTCGAGCACCGGTGCGGTGGAGCGTGAACTCATGGGGTCTCCGTGAAACTTCGTGCGGTGTTGGAACGTGTGATTAAAACGATTCAACAAGTGATGCACACCATATGACCCGTGTCACAAGCCTGTCAACCCGATCGGATTGACACGTGTAACCTCAGGCCATGTCAGTGGCACAGGTGCGTGACGTGGCGGCCCGGGCGGGCGTCTCGCCCGCGACGGTCTCGAATGCGCTCAACCATCCCGAGAAGGTGTCCGCCGGCACTCTCGAACGCATCCAGGCGGCGATCGCCGAACTCGGCTTCGTGCGCAACGACGCCGCCCGACAGTTGCGCGCCGGCACGAACCGCGCCGTCGGCATGGTCGTGCTCGACGTCGCGAACCCGTTCTTCACCGATGTCGCCCGTGGCGTCGAGGACCAGCTGGCCGAGACGCACCGCCCGCTGTTGCTGGGCAACAGCGGTCAGGACGCGGCTCGCGAGTCGCGGTACCTCGATCTGTTCGAGGAGCAGCGCGTCGCGGGCGTGCTGATCAGTCCGGTCGGCAACGTGCTCGGCCGCTTGCGCCGGCTGCACGCGCGCGGCGCCGCCATCGTGCTGGTCGATCGGAAGTCGGGGGCGCGGGAGTTCTCCTCGGTGTCCGTCGACGACCGGCTCGGTGGCCGGATCGCCGCGGAGCATCTCGTCGAGCGGGGGCGCCGCAGGATCGCGGTCATCGGCGGACCCGGCCGGCTGCGCCAGGTCAAGCACCGACTCGAGGGCGCCCAGCAGGTCGTCGCCGAACACGGCGAGGTCTCGGTCGAGTTCGTCGACACCGAGGCGATGTTCGTCGAGTCCGGCCGGGCGGCCGTGGCCGAGTTGCTCACGCGGTCGCGACGGAACCGACCGGACGCGATCTTCGCAACGAACGACCTCGTTGCCCTGGGGGCCCTGCAGGCACTCACCGCCGCCAAGGTCTCCGTGCCCGACGACGTGGCGCTCGTCGGCTACGACGACATCGAGTTCGCCGCCTCGGCGACGATTCCCATCACCTCGGTCCGACAGCCGTCGCACGAACTGGGCGAGGCCGCCGCGAAGCTGTTGCTCGCCGCCATCGAGGACCACGACGCCCCGGTGCGCCACCCCGTCTTCACGCCCGAACTGGTGGCCCGCGCCTCCTCATGACCCGACACGCAACCGCGAGTGGCGCAATCTCGGGGGCTGGGAACGCTCCCAAGCCCCGAGAATGCGCCACTCGCGGTCGGCAGTGCGCCACTCGAGGGACCGAGGTCGGGGCGAGGGGGGCGCATGTCTCCTGAGCTGACCGTCGTCGGCAGCGTGAACCTCGACCTCTCGGCGTTCGCGGAGGAACTGCCGCGGCCCGGCGAGACCGTCGGCGGCGCGGTGCTGCGGCGATCCGCCGGCGGCAAGGGCGCGAACCAAGCGATCGCGGCGGCCCGGCTGGGTGCGTCGGTGCGCTTCGTCGGTGCGGTCGGACGTGATCCCGACGGGGTGCACCTGGTGTCGGTGCTGCGCGAGGCCGGGGTCGAGGTCAGCGTCCGCGAGGTGGACGCGCCGACCGGGACGGCCCTGATCGTGGTCGATGCCGCGGGCGAGAACCAGATCGTCGTCTGTCCCGGCGCCAACGGCCATGTCGATCTCACGGACCTCCCGCTCGGTCCCGAGGACGCCGTGCTGGTGCAGTTCGAGACCGGCGTCGACCCCGCCGTCGCGCTCGCCCGCAGCGACGTGGGGTTCCTCGCCGTGAACCCGAGCCCGGTCGCATCGATGCCACCCGCCCTCGTGGAGCGGCTCGACCTGGCGATCGTCAACGAGGGGGAGTACGCGGCGCTGCCCGAACTGGCCGCGGCGGCCCGCGTGGTGGTCACGCTCGGCGGCCGGGGAGCGGTCCTGCTCGAGCGCGGTCGTGAGGTCGCCTCATCCGCTGCACCGTCGGTTGACGTCGTCGACACGGTCGGCGCCGGTGACGCGTTCTGCGCTGCGCTGACCCTGGCCGTGCTGCGTGGTCTGGAACCGGCCGACGCGCTCGAGGTCGCGTGCGCCGTGGGCGCCGACGCCGTCACCACGCGAGGCGCTCAGCCGGCGCTGCGGCCGTTCGACTCCTACCGCTGACCGCTCGCATCCTCGCGGGTGGCCGCGGTCATGCACTCCTCGATCTGACCTCGCAGCCACGCGTGGGCCGGGTCGTGCTCGCGGTTGGGGTGCCACCAGAAGGTGAAGTTCAGGGGCCGCATCTCCCAGGGGATCTCCAGGATGCGCAGGTCGAGCGCCCCGTCGAGGCGCGTGACGAGGGCGCGTTGGGTGATCCCGATCCGCGGGGAGCCGGCCACGAGGAAGGGGACGGACGAGAAACTCTGCGTCGCGACCGCGATCGGCAGATCGATCCCGTGCGAGAGCAGGCGCCGTCGCCACGGGAGGTCGAGGTCTCCCGGGACCATGGGGACGACCCATGCGTGCGCGGCGACCTCCGACAGTGACAGGTCGTCACCGACCGCGTCGTTGTCGGCATCGACGACGCAGACCCATCGGTCGGTCAGCAGGCCGGTCGAGGGAATGTCGGTGAAGATGTCCCGCGGAGCGATCCAGCCGTCGATCCCGGCCAGCCAGTCCGACGGCCCCGAAACGCCGGGCACGGGCCACGCGAACGAGATCTTCGCCCCGGGGGCGTGGCGTTCGACCCGGTCCACGAGGTCCGGTCCGATGACGGACTGGCCGTACTCGGTCGAACCGATCACGAACTCGCGCGATCCCTCGGCCGGGTCGAAGACGCGCGTCGATTGCAAGACCGCACGGGTCGAGGAGGTGATCTCCTCGACCATCGGGACGAGCCGTTGGGCCAGTGGAGTCAGCTCGTAGGCGTTGCCCTTGCGCTCGAGGATCTCGTCGTCGAAGTGGCGACGCAGCCGCGCGAGGGCACCGCTGGCGCCCGACTGGCTGATGCCCAGTCGCCGCGCAGCACGGCTGACGTTCTTCTCGGCGAGCAGCGCCTCGAGGGCGGGCACGAGGTTCCAGTCGATCCGATTCAGTTCACTCACGGGGTATCACCAGACTGATAGCGGGCCATCCGAAATCGCGTGACCCAGATCACATTCGTCTCTTGCGGTCGGTGGCCGAGTGTGACGAGCATTACGCATTCAGTAAATCGATTCAAGCCCGGGCCTCGGAAGTGAGTGCCCATGAGGCTTGTGCACAGGAGCAGTGATGATCGCGACCTCACGAACCCACCCAGCGCCCCCGGACTCCCGGAGACGACCCGACCCGCGACCTCGATGGAGGCGCACGATCTCGCTGGCGACCGCCCTCGCCCTCGGGGTCGTCCCCGCGGCGCTCGTCGTCGACGGCGCCGGGTCGGCGCAGGCCGCCGGCGTCTCCTCCGCGTTCTCCGCGGACGAGTGGGCCGACCCGAGCATCGAGTACCGGCCCGGCGTGCGCTGGTGGTGGTCCGGCGGTGCCGTCGAGGACTCCGTCATCGACGAGCAGTTGGAGTACTTGGCCTCGCACGGATTCGGCACCGTGGAGATCAACCCCTTCGGCGCGACGGCGCTCGCCGGCGACGAAGAACGGGTCAAGGACGTGTACACGGCCGGCTTCTACGCCCACCTCGACCACGCGGTCGCGAAGGCCGAGGAGCTCGGCATCACGGTGGATCTCAACATGGGTTCCGGGTGGAATGCCAACAGCCAGTTCGTGAAGCAGGCGGACGGCATGGGCAACCTGGCGCTCGGTCGCTCGACGCGCACCGGAGCGCAGCTCAAGGCCGGTGAGGTCACGGTCCCCGCACTGGCGAAGAGCCGGCAGTACGGCGACCCCATGCCGAAGTACGACGCGAGCCTGGCCAAGCTCAAGGGCGTCCTCGTCGCAAAGCGCACCGGCACGGCGGGAGCCATCACCGGCGACGCCACCTTGTTCGACGACGGCGCCACGGTGTGGAACCAGCGGATCTCGGTGGATGCGGACGCCAGCTACATGATCGACGCCTCCGGACTCGGCTCGGGCTCCAGCATCACGCTGCCGTCCGACGTCGCCGACGCGATCGCCGACGGCACCGACTACGAGGTGGTCGCCGTCTACTCCGTTCCCGCGGGCAGCGGCGGCGTCGACACCGCGCGCAGCGACTGGTTCGTCGTCGACCACATGGACGCGAGCGAGACGCTGGGCTACCTCAACGACTGGCTCGGGGAAGAGAACCTCAACCGGATCATCACGAAGTACGACAACGTCCGCGCGGTCTTCAACGACAGCCTCGAGCTGAGCACGGACCTCTACTTCGACGACGAGCTCTGGGACCTCGCGGCCGACGCCGAGAACAACGGCCTCGGCTACGACTTCACGACGTACCTGCCGACCGTCTACAAGCAGAACCTGCGCACGGCCGCCTACCGCCCGACCAACACGATGTCCGGCTCGGCCGACTCGTACGTCACGACCACGACCGACACCTCCGTCCAGAACCGGATCCTCGCGGACTACCGGACCCTGGTCGGAGTCGCCTTCGCCGAAGGGCTGCGCGGTTTCCAGAAGGGTGCCCACGCCAACGGGCTGAAGTACCGGCAGCAGGCCTACAACCCGCCGATGGACCAGATCGGTGCGGCGAAGTACGTCGACATCCCGGAGCAGGAGCAGGGCAACGAGTCCAACCTGCGCACCGCGGCGTCTGGCGGCCACCTCTACGGGCGGAACCTCGTCACGGCGGAGCAGTACACGCTGGGCGCCAACCCGCTGACCAACTCGCTCGACAGCCTGCGTGCCGGCTTCGACCTCATGGCCACCTCGGGGGTGAACAACTTCTTCTACCACGGCCTGGCCTACCCGTACGGCAAGGGAACCTCGACCTACGGCGAGAACGGCTGGTCGGCGTTCCCGACGATCGGCGTCGACCCGTCGTCGAACAACACGTTGGCGAAGTACCTCCCCGAGTTGAACTCCTACGCCTCGCGGCTGAACTACCTCGGCCAGCAGGGTTCGCCGAGCGCGGACGTCGCGGTCTACACCCCCTTCAACACCCGGGCCTCGACGACCGGCGCGGTGCCGGTCCTCAATGCGAACGGGTACGCGTGGGACGCGATCAACGACGCGAGCATCACGGCGGACTCGACCGAGTACAAGGACGGCAAGCTCAGCGTCAACGGCGGCAAGGCGACGTACGACGCCCTCGTCGTGCACACCCAGACGGTTCCCGTCGAGACGATGCGGCACCTGCTCGCGCTCGCGGATTCGGGGGCTCCGATCGTCTTCTACGGCGATCTGCCGAATGCGCAGTCGGGCTACGCCGCAGGCAAGTACGCCGCCGAGGACGCCAAGGTCGTCGCACTCGCGAAGAAGGTCGTGCTGGAGGGCGACGCGGTGTTCCACCCGACCTCGAGCGCCTCGCTCGTGACCTCGCTCAAGAAGGTCGTCGATCCGGAGATCTCGTACGACGCGAACAGCAACGTCCGGTTCGTCCGGCGGGACCTGTCCGACGGCGGCGTGCTGACGTACGTGCGCAACACGTCCACGACGAGCAACACGATCACGCTGCGGGCGGACGAGAAGTTCGCCAACTTCTACTGGTTGGACCAGAAGACGGGCCGCATCCACCGCGCCGACGTCACGGACGGCACGCTGACGTTCGCGCTCGACCCGGGCAAGGACTCGTATGGCGGCAGCCCCAGCAACGGCATCGCACTGCTGGCCGAACCGGCCGGTGTCACCCTCGCGGCGGACGACCTCACTGCGGGTCTGCCCGAGGGCGTCGACCGGGTCGCCCCGGACAGCACGGAGACGATCACTCCTGCCTCGCTGACGGTCACCGCCGACAACCTCGACGGTGTCATCGGCGGGGACGTGACGACGCAGACCTTCACCGACGATGTCCTCGGCAACTGGAAGGATGCCGCCTTCCAGGGCGGCTCGTTGCAGAGCGTGGTCGCCGACGGCGTCTATGCGGCGACGGTGGACGTGACCAAGGCGAAGGGCAAGCGGTACGTCCTGGACCTCGGCACGGTCCACACCGCTGCCCGCGTCACGGTCAACGGGAAGCCGGCCGGTGATGCCCTCTACGCGCCCTACGAGGTGGACGTGACCGACCAGCTGAAGAGCGGCAGCAACACGATCGAGATCGCCGTGACACCGCGCAAGGCGAACCGCTACTACCCGGCCGCCACGAACAAGGACGGGCAGTACTCGACCGCGACTGCGATCGATGCGGGACTCGTCGGACCGATCACTCTGGGGACCACGAAGGTCTCGGACGCGGCACCGGAGGCGACCACCGCTCCCCGTGTCACGGGGACGGCCAAGGTGGGCGCGACCCTGACCGCAACGCCCGGGACGTGGGACGTCGAGGGCGCGACCTTCACGCACCAGTGGCTGCGCAACGGCACGGCGGTCGCGGGCGCCACGAAGTCCACGTACAAGGTCGTGGCGGCGGACGCGGGACAGAAGCTCTCGGTCCGCGTGACCGCCGCGGCCGACGGGTACCAGGCCGGCCGGGCGACGTCGTCCACGGTCACCGTGGCGCGGCTGACATCGGTCACGAAGGCCAAGGTCGCTCCGGCGAAGGTCACCACCGCGAAGCGCGCCAAGGTGACGGTCACGGTCGCGGCGAGCGGGCTGACGCCGACGGGCAAGGTCAGCATCGTCGCCAACGGCAAGGTGCTGAAGACGGTCACGGTCAAGGCCGGCAAGGCGACGGTCACCCTGCCGAGGCTGCGCAAGGGCACCTACCGGATCACGGCGCGGTACGCCGGCAACGGACAGGCGCTCGCGAGTACCTCGAAGGCGGTGAAGCTCACCGTGGTCAAGTCGAGGTAGCGGCGTGCCCAGGGCGGGTGGCGCGCGGGACCGAGTTCCCGTGCGGCACCCGTCCTGCGGTGTTCCCGGCGTCAGATGGCGCGGGCCCGGACCGCCCGGACGACCGCCTCGATCGGGGTGTCGACGCCGAGACGGTCGCAGATGTCGCGCGCGCGGCGTCGCAACGTCCGGGTCGAGACGCCGAGTTCGCGGGCGATGGCATCGGTGGTCATCCCGCGGCTCAACAGCCGCAGGACGTCGATGTCGTCCTGCGAGAGGTCGAGGTTTCTGGGCATGGTGGCGGTCCTTGCATCGTTTCAGTGGTGACGTGGGTCACGACTTGTCGAGCACCGTACTAAAAACGTTTCAATGAGGCGAGCCCCTTGGCCGGGTGCGGCCATGGGGCTCACCGCGTGAAGCACTGGAATTGCAAGGGTGGATCCGCGCCGCGATGCGAGCGGTGGGGTTCGTGGGGTCCGGGTCCGGGTTGCGATCGCCGAAACCGAGCATCTACTGTGAGCGCCGTCACGCTTGTTTAAATCGATCCAATCGCAGGACGGTGCCATGAATCACCCCGGGACACATCGGACTCTCGCCCATCGGCTGGTCGGCGTCATCGCCGCGCTCGCGCTCCTGGGTGGAGCCTTGCTCACCGCTGGTCCGGCGTCCGCAGCCGCGGCCGACCTCGCGGTCGGCGCGCTGACCACGAACGCGCGAACCAACCCGCTCGGCATCGGCGGCGACGACCCCGTGTTCGGCTGGGCGTCCACGTCGAACGCGCGCAACGTCGTCCAGTCGGCGTACGAGATCCGCGTGGGCACCGAGGCCGGCGAGGACGACGTGTGGTCCTCCGGCAAGGTTGCATCGAGCACCCAGGTCGACGTCGCGTACGACGGGCCGGCCCTCGAGCCGCAGACGCGCTACCACTGGCAGGTCCGCGTGTGGGACGGCGACGACCACGCCAGCGACTGGAGCGACTCGGCGTGGTTCGAGACCGGCATCCTCGACGCGAGCGAGTGGCAGGGCGAGTGGATCCAGAAGTCCGCCGGCGGGGAGATCGACCGCTGGAACGACTACACCGCCGACGTCGACTTCGACATCCAGGACCTCGCTCTCGGCGTCTTCCTGCGCGCCCGCAACACCCAGAACGCCTACATGTGGCAGATCTCGACCGCGGACGGCACCGCCGTGCCGAAGTTCCGCCCGCACACGCGGGTCAACGGCGTCTACACGCTCCTGGACAACAAGGCGATCGACGGCATCACGTCCGCCCAGCTGCTCAACGGCACGCACCGTCTGTCGATCACGGTCGACGGCGCCACCATCACCACGAAGCTCGACGGCACCCAGATCGACCAGCGCACCGACGCGTCCTTCGCCAAGGGCTTCATCGGCTTCCGACAGGACTTCGCCGGGAACACGAACGAGACGGCCGACGTGAAGGCCGTCAAGGTCACCGCGAAGAACGGCGACGTCCTGCTGGACACCGACTTCTCCGGCAACAACCCGTTCGACGGTGGCACGGTGACCGACGCCGGTCTGCGCGTGGGCGATCGCACGGACGTCCTCCTGCACACCAGCGACAGCAACCTGCCGCTGCTGCGCACCGAGTTCTCGACCGAGCCGGGCAAGACGATCGCCTCGGCCCGCGCCTACGCGTCCGCACACGGCGTCTACGAACTGCAGCTGAACGGCGAGGAGGTCGGTGACCAGCACCTCGCGCCCGGTTGGACCCGCTACGAGGACCGCATCCAGTACCAGACCTACGACGTCACGGATCAGGTCGAGCAGGGCAGGAACGCCTTCGGTGCCGAGCTGGGCAAGGGCTGGTGGGCCGGCAAGGTCGGCATGTGGGGACCCGGGATGTACGGCACGGACCTCGCGCTGATCGCCCAGCTGCGGATCGACTACACGGACGGCACCCACCAGATCGTCGCCACCGACGACTCGTGGAAGAGCCACGCCGGGCCGTTCGTCCAGGCTGACAACATCGACGGCGAGACCTACGACGCCAACGCCGAGCAGCCCGGCTGGGACCACGCGAACTACGACGACGCGCAGTGGGGCGCCGTCGTGATCGGCGCGTCGGACACCGCCAAGCTCGTGCCGCAGATCGACGAACCCGTCCGCACCACCGAGGAGATCGCCGCGAACAAGCGCACGGACTCCCCGGACGTCGCGGGCGCCTCGATCTACGACCTCGGCCAGAACATGGTGGGCGTCGCCCGGATGCGCCTGCACGGCGTCGCAGGCCAGACCGTCCGTATCCGGTACGGCGAGGAGTTGCGCCAGAGCGGCGCGCTCTACGTCGGCAACCTGCGTGCCGCGAAGGTGACCGACTACTACACGTTCAAGACCACCGGCACGGTCGTCTACACGCCCAAGTTCACGCAGCACGGCTTCCGCTACATCGAGATCAGCGGCACCACCACGGCGCCGACGCTCGAGGATGTGACCGGTGTCGTGTGGGGTTCGGACCTCGCGGCGACGGGCTCGCTCACGACGTCCGACACGATGCTGAACCAGCTGCAGAGCAACATCTCGTGGGGCCAGCGGGGCAACTTCCTCTCGATCCCGACGGACACCCCGGCGCGTGACGAGCGACTCGGCTGGACGGGTGACATCAACGTGTTCGCCCCGACGGCGAGCTATCTGCGCGACACCCGCTCGTTCCTGCAGAAGTGGACCGTCGACCTGCGCGACTCGGCGTACGCCAACGGCAACCTGCCGGGCATCGCCCCGTCGGTGCCGACGATCGACCTCGGCGCCGGTCTCGGCTGGTCCGACGCGGGCATCACCGTGCCGTACGCCGCCTGGCACGCCCAGGGTGACACCGCGATCGTCCGGCAGAACTACGCCGCGATGCAGAAGTTCTTCGGGTTCGTGAAGCAGGGCGCGGGTGCCGACCTGATCGACTCCGCCCGTGGCAACTGGAACGACTGGCTCAACCTCGACGACAACACGGGGACCGCCGTGCTCGGTACCGCGTACTACGCCGAGGACGCCCGCATGCTGTCGGAGATGGCGGCGGCGATCGGCGAGGACGACGACGCCGCGGAGTACGCGGCGCTGTCGCAGAGCATCCGCGAGGCCTTCACTGCCGATCTCGTGGCAGCCGACGGCACGGTCGAGGGCAACAGCCAGACCGCGTACGCCATGGCGCTCGGCATGGACCTCGTGACCGATCCGGCACTGCGCACCAAGGTCGGCGAGAAGTTCCTCGCGAAGCTCAAGACGAGCGACTACCACCTCACGACCGGGTTCCTCGGGACGCCGTGGCTCCTGCCGGCGCTGTCGAGCATCGACCGCGACGACGTGGCGTACACGATGATCCTCAAGAAGGACTACCCGTCCTGGGGCTACGAGATCGAGCACGGTGCGACGACCATGTGGGAGCGCTGGAATTCGATCAACCCCGACGGCAGCTTCGGCGACGAGGGCATGAACTCCTTCAACCACTACGCCTACGGCGCGGTCGGCGACTGGATGTACAAGAAGATCGGCGGCATCGAGGCTCTCCAGGCCGGGTACAAGAAGTCGCGGATCGCCCCTGCCGTCGGAGGCGGCCTGACCGAGGGCCACGGCGCGTTCACCTCCGTCTACGGCGAGATCTCCTCGCACTGGAAGACCGAGGGCGACGACTTCGCGCTCGACGTGAGGATCCCGGTCAACACGACGGCCGAGGTCAGCGTTCCCGCCACCAACCTGCTGTCGGTCTCCGAGGGCGGAGTGCCGCTCGCGGACGTCGACGGTGTCAGCGACATCTCGTTCGAGGACGGCGTCGCCACCTTCACCGTCGGGTCGGGCACGTACTCGTTCCGCGCCGACGCCGACCGAGCCCTCTACGGCGAACTGGCCGAGGCAATCCAGAAGGTGGACGACCATGCCGGCGACCTGAACGCCGCCGGCGACCTGGCGGACGATGCCCGGACCCATGTCGGCGACTCCCTCGGGTCGGCGAAGGGCGAGGTCGAGGCCGCGCTCGAAGCCGATCTCGGTGGCGACGACGAGCAGGTCGCGCAGCACCTGAGCGACGGCCTGGCGCACGTCACGGCCCTGCGCGACTGGGTGGCGGAGTCGTCGATCGACGGTCCCGTGAAGAAGGACCTGGACACGCGGTTGGAGCAGCTCGAGCGATTGTTCGGCAAGTCCGTCGCCTCCGCACTCGGCGTCTCGGTGGTCATCGCGCCGGTCGCGGAGTCGGCCGGCCCGGGTGAGTCGGTCGCCGGCACGGTCGAGGTGACCAACGCGGGCACGTCGGACCTGTCCGACCTCAAAGCCTCGATCGCCGTCGACGGCTGGGACGTGAAGCCCGTCGAGGCGACCCGGGACGCCCTCGCAGCAGGGGACGCCACGCAGTTGCCGTTCGCCGTCACGGTGCCCAAGCACCAGAAGCCGGGCACGTACGACGCCGCGGCGGAGCTGACGTTCACGAACGAGTTCGGCACGTTCACGCTGGCGGACTCGACCGCGTGGGTCTCCGTCGATTCGGGTGTCACGATCGGTGACGTCACGTCGCAGAGCCCCGTCGAGGGGTCCGAAGAGCGCGCCACGGTGACCGTGAAGGTCGAGAACGCGGGTGACTCTGCGGTGAGCGGCCAAGCCGTCGTCGAGGGCCTGCCCACCGGCTGGTCGTCCGTGCCGTCCGAGCGCGTCACCGTCGCGGCCGGGGAGTCGGCGGACGTCGTCGTCCCGGTGAACGTGGGTCTGGAGGGCACCTTCGGCGCCCAGCCCGTCACGGTCCGCTTCCTGGACGAAGGTGTCGGCCTCGCCGAGAAGTCGGTTGCGCTGCCGTTCGCGCTCGCGGCACCCGGCGGTCAGGACCTCGAGGGCCAGCTCGACCACGTCGACTTCGGCAACGCGACGTCGGAGTCCGCCCATGCGGTGCAGGCCTCGGCCAGCAGCGGCACGAGCCCCAGCGAGGCCGGCCTGACCCGCCGCTACTCGCACACCAACTACCCGGGCTCGTGGTTCTCCGCGGAGTACGACGTGACCCCGGGCGAACCGTTCCTGATCCGGAACCTGGAGACGTTCGACGGCGCCAAGACCAAGAAGTACGAGGTCTGGGTCGACGACACTCTCGTCACCACGACCGAGGTCAAGCGGACCGAGACCGGCCAGGGCACCAAGGTGTACCAGCTCCTGGTCGACGACCCGGAGGCACTCGACAACGACGGGACCGTGCGGATCAAGTACCAGTTCCTCACGCAACCCAACGGTGCGTTCGACCCGTCCATCGCGGACTCGTGGGTGCTCCCGATCGCGGACGACGACGTCGTCCCGCTCGCCTCGGCCAGCGTGACGGGCACCGGTCCGCACGGCGACAACGGCTGGTACCGCGGTGACGCCGCGGTGGCGGTGACGGCCGCGGACAACCGCCCCGGCGCGGTCACGGTCGAGACCGGTCAGGATGCCGGCTGGCAGTCCTACGTGGCTCCGGTCGTCGTCTCCGGCGACGGCAAGCACGCGCTGTCCTACCGGGCCAAGGACGCCGCGGGCAACTCGACGGGGGAGAAGAAGGTGGCCGTCTGGATCGACGCCACGGCTCCCGGGACCCAGTTGTCCGTCACCCGGGGTTCGGGTGTCGACAACGCCGACCGCGCGACGCTGAGGTTCGCGGCCCAGGACGCCCTGTCGGGTGTCGCGGCCACGACCTATCGGATCGACGGTGGCGACTGGCGACAGGTCGGAGCCGGCGACGCACCCCTCGTCACGGGCTTCGGCGAGCACACGGTCGAGTTCTTCTCGACCGACGTCGCCGGGAACCCCGAGGCGCTGCGCACGATGGTGGTCGACCTGGCCGACGTCGACGGGATCGCCGCGATCGTGGCGCCCCAGGTCAAGGGCACGGCGACCTACGGGGCGACGCTGACGGCGACCACCGGCACGTGGAACACGAAGGGCCTGGCGTTCGGGTACCAGTGGCTGCGTGACGGCAAGGCGATCGTCGGCCGTACGGCGACGACGTACAAGCCCACCTCGACCGACGTCGGCCACCGGATCTCCGTGAGGGTGACGGCGTCCAAGTCGGGGCTGGCATCGGCGTCGTCGACCTCGGCCGCGACGGCGAAGGTCGCCAAGGCCACGACGAAGACGTCGGTGAAGTCGTCGAAGTCGAAGGTCAAGGCGGGCCAGAAGGTCAAGGTCTCGATTGCTGCGTCGTCCTCCGTGGGCACGCCGCGGGGCACCGTCCGGATCTACGAGAACGGCAAGAAGGTCACGACGGTCTCGCTGTCCTCCTCGGGCAAGGCGTCGTACACGCTGAAGCTGAAGAAGAAGGGCCTGCGCACGATCAAGGTCGTCTACTCCGGCAACTCGACCCTCGGCGGCAGCACTGCCACGACGAAGGTACGGGTGAGGTAACTCCGAAGCGGGGCGGGGACGGGAGCGTGGCTGCACGCTCCCGTCCCTTCGTCGTGTCCGTGACCATGGAGCGAGAACCGGCGGGGAGTTGTCGGGGCGAGCCCTTACGGTCGATCTCATGACCACTCATCGGGGGAACCACGTCAGGGGCATCGTCCCGCCGTACCTGCTGCGCCAGATCGCCGCGATCGAGGACGACCGATACGCGACGGCGGCGTGGGCGGCGCAGGCGGCCCTGGCCGAGCGGCCGTTGCGCCCCGAGCCCGCTTCGCCCACGGTGCGCCCGCGGGTCGGCGACCAACCCCTGCGGCGATCCGTCCACGACGCCGAAGGCGGGACGACGCTGCCCGGCACGCTCGTGCGTGGCGAGGGCGACCCGGCCTCCGGAGACATCGCCGTGGACGAGGCGTACGACGGCTTCGGACAGACCGACGCGCTCTACCGCGAGGTCTACGGCCGCAGTTCCATCGACGACGCGGGCGTGGCACTCGTGGGCACCGTCCATTACGGCCGCGCGTACGACAACGCCTTCTGGGACGGCGCCCAGATGGTGTTCGGCGACGGTGACGGCGAGATCTTCGGCCGCTTCACCGCGTCGCTCTCGGTCATCGGCCACGAGCTGACGCACGGCGTCGTCGACCACACCGCGGGACTGGTCTACCGCAACCAGTCCGGCGCACTCAACGAGTCCGTCGCCGACGTGTTCGGGGCCCTGGTCGAACAGCACGCCGCCGGCCAGAGCGCCGCCGAGGCCTCGTGGCTCATCGGTGCCGGCCTGTTCACCGACGAGGTCGAGGGGGTGGCGCTGCGGTCGATGTCGGCCCCCGGCACCGCGTACGACGACGACGTCCTCGGCAAGGACCCCCAGCCGGCCCACATGGACGACTTCGTGCGCACGACGCAGGACAACGGCGGCGTCCACCTCAACTCCGGCATCCCCAACAAGGCGTTCCACCTCGTCGCCACCGAGCTGGGCGGCAACGCCTGGGAGGTCGCCGGCCGGATCTGGTACGAGACGCTGCTCGGCGACCTGTCCCCCAGCGCGACCTTCCTGCAGTTCGCGCAGGCGACCGTTCAGGTGGCCGCATCGCACGACGCGGCTGACGTGGTCCGCGGTGCGTGGCAGGCTGTGGGGGTATGGCCGAGTCAGTCAGCCCCGTCCTCGTCGTCCGCGTGATCCGCAGCGGAGGCTTCGCCGGCCTGCGCCGGCAGTGGCAGGTCGAGGCAACCTCCGACGGCGAGGCCCAGCAGTGGTGGCCGCTCGTCGAGGCGTGCCCGTGGGACGCGGCTCCCGGTGAGTGCGTCGCGGACGGCTTCGTCTACGAGGTCACCGCGAACGAACGCGCCGCCACGCTGCCCGAGCAGCAGATCGACGGACCGTGGCGCACCCTCGTCGATGCCGTGGTCGGCAACGCGTCCTGACGTCCGCACCCGGTCCTCGGTAGGCTGGGCGAGGGCAACGGCGCCCGCCAATACCGGTCCGCTGTGGGGAGCCCCTGATGACGACCTCCGAGTTCAACGCCATCGCCCAGTCCAAGGACGAGAACCTGCGCCACGACGTGCGCCGGGTCGCCGACCTCTTGGGCGAGACCCTGCTGCGATTGGAGGGCGAACAGCTCTTCGAGCAGGTCGAGCGGGTCCGGGCCCAGGGCAAGATCATCGAGGACTCCGACGACCTCGACGCGCGTCACGACGCGGGTCTGGAGATCCAGCGGATCCTGGCCGGACTCGACGCCGAGGTCGTCGGCAAGTTGGTGCGAGCGTTCAGCGTCTACTTCAGCCTCGCCAACGTCGCCGAGCAGGTGGCCCGGGTGCGCGGCATCGAGGCCCGTCCCGACGAGGAGGGCTGGCTCGCGCGCACGATCGCCGAGATCGTCGCGGCGCAGGGCACCGAAGGTCTGCGTGAGGGCATCGGCCGCATCGACGCCCGCGCGATCTTCACCGCGCACCCGACCGAGGTCAGCCGGCGCACCCTGCTGACGAAACTGCGCCGGATCGCCGACATCCTGCAGGACGCCGTGCCGGAGGGCACGCGCCGTCACGCCGCGCAGGACCGCGACCTGGCCCAACTGATCGACCTCATCTGGCAGACCGACGCCGTACGGCGCACCCGGCCGACGCCGCTCGACGAGGCCCGGCACATGGTCTATTTCCTGCAGCAGATCCTCGAGGAGGCGCTGCCCGACCTCGGCACCGACCTCGCCGACCAGCTGGCCGAGCACGGCGTCGCGCTGGCGCCGACACAGCGCCCCTTCTCCTTCGGCACCTGGATCGGCGGCGACCGCGACGGGAACCCGAACGTGACCCCCGAGGTCACCTTGAGCATCCTGCAACTGCAGAACCGCATCGCGACCCAGATCATCAACGCGAACCTCGACCTGCTGATCCGCGAGCTGTCCCCGTCGGCCGAACTGGTCGGCGTCAGCACCGAACTGACCGAGTCGCTCGAGGCCGACCTCGCTGCGCTGCCCGACCTCGACCCGCGGTTGCTCACCGTCAACGCGGCCGAGCCCTACCGGCTCAAGCTGTCGTGCGTGCGGCTCAAGGTCGCGCACTCGGCGACGCGGATCGCCGCGGGCAGCCCTCACGTGCCGGGGCGTGACTACGCCAACCGGTCCGAGCTGCTCGCCGACCTGGCAGTCGTCGACGCGTCCCTGCGCGCGCACGGCGGCGAGCGGGTCGCCGACCGGATGCTCGCGCGGGCGATCCGCAGCATCTCCTCGGTCGGTCTGCACCTGGCCACGATGGACATCCGCGAGCACGCCGAGGCGCACCACCACACGCTCGGCCTGCTCTATGACCGGCTCGACGAGAGCGCCGCCGCCTACGCCGACCTCACCCGCGACGAGCGGTTCGAGCTGCTGTCCTCCGAATTGGGCCGCCACCGTCCGCTCGCGCTCGACCCGCCCCCGCTCGACGAGTGGGGAGCGCGCACCTACGGGGTGTTCACAGCCGTCCGCCAGTTGAAGGAGACGTTCGGCGACGATGTGATCGAGTCGTACATCGTCTCGATGACCCTCGGCGGCGACGACCTGCTGGCGCCGATCGTGCTGGCCCGGCAGGCCGGTCTGGTCGACCTCGTCGGCGGGGAGGGCACCGAGCCGTTCGCCCGGCTCGACTTCGTGCCACTGCTCGAGACGGTCGAGGAGATCCGCCGCGCCGGGGCCGTCCTGGACGAGCTGCTCTCCGACGAGCACTACCGCGAACTGGTGCGCCTGCGCGGCGACCGCCAGGAGGTCATGCTCGGCTACTCCGACTCGAACAAGGCCGGTGGAATCACGACGTCGCAGTGGGAACTGCACCGCGCCCAGCGTGGCCTGCG
>CAYXFT010000036.1:0-20509 GCA_964464335.1 uncultured Aeromicrobium sp. | reverse complement strand
CTCGGTGAACGCGACGTTCGTGTCGTCCTCGATCGAGATCTTGTTGTCGTCGTAGAGCAGCGTGAGGTTGCCGAGCTGCTGCAGGCCGGCGAGCGACGACGCCTCGCTAGAGACGCCCTCCTGCATGTCGCCGTCCGAGCAGATCGCGTAGACGTCGTGGTCGAACGGGCTCTCGCCCGGGCCCGCGTACGGGTCGAACAGTCCGCGCTCGCGGCGCGCCGCCATGGCCATGCCGACGGCGTTCGCGATGCCCTGGCCGAGCGGGCCGGTGGTGACCTCGACGCCCGGGGTGTGGCCGTACTCGGGGTGGCCCGGGGTCTGGCTGCCCCACGTGCGCAGGGACTTCAGGTCCTCGAGCGCCATCGGGTAGCCCGCCAGGAACAGCTGGACGTACTGCGTGAGGCTGGAGTGTCCGCACGAGAGCACGAACCGATCGCGGCCGAGCCACGTCGGGTCGGCCGGATCGTGGCGCATCAGCTTCTGGTAGATCAGGTAGGCGGCGGGGGCCAGACTCATCGCGGTGCCGGGATGGCCGTGACCGGCCTTCTGCACGGCGTCGGCCGCCAGCAGTCGCGCCGTGTTCACTGCACGGTCGTCCACCTCCGACCACTCGACGGTCGGCTGGGTGGTGATGGGGGCGTCGGTCACCGCGGGACTCCTGGGGGTCTGCTGGGGATGGTCGCTGAGGTCTACGGATCGAGACTATCCGTCGGGCATTAGACTCTGCCACGTGACCGTCCTTCCGCATACGACCCGAGACGAGACCGTTGTCGACGGGACCAGCCGTCGGGACGTACTTCTGGCCTACGTGGCGCTCACGAAGCCGCGGATCATCGAACTGCTGTTGCTGACCACCGTTCCGGTGATGTTCCTGGCGCAGCAGGGCGTTCCCGACCTCACACTGGTCGTCGCGACGCTCATCGGCGGTGCGCTCTCGGCGGGCTCGGCCAACGCGTTGAACTGCGTCGTCGACGCCGACATCGACCAGAAGATGCGCCGCACCGCCCGGCGCCCGCTGCCGCGTCACCAGGTCGGCACCCGCAACGCGCTCGTGTTCGGTCTGGTGCTGGGCGTCGTCTCGACGCTGTGGCTCGGCTTCGCGGTGAACTGGTTGTCGTCGATGCTGGCGCTCGCCGCGAACGTCTTCTACGTCGTCGGCTACACGATGCTGTTGAAGCGCCGCACGTCCCAGAACATCGTGTGGGGTGGCGCCGCGGGGTGCTTCCCGCCGCTGATCGGTTGGACCGCCGTCACGAACGAGTTGGCGTGGACGCCGATCGTGCTGTTCCTCGTGGTCTTCTTCTGGACGCCGCCGCACTTCTGGGCGCTGGCGCTGCGGTACCGCGAGGACTACGCCGCGGCCTCCGTGCCGATGCTGCCCTCCGTGGCGCCGGCGGCCGAGGTCGGTCGCCAGATCGTGCGCTACACGTGGGCCACGGTCATCACGTCGCTGGTGGTCTGGCCGGTCGCCTACACCGGCTGGTTCTACCCGTCGATGGCCATCATCCTCGGCATCGTGTTCCTGCTGGAGGCCTACGACCTCCGGTCCCGGACCCGCGAGTCCGAGGACCTCTCGGTGATCAAGCCGATGCGCCTGTTCCACTTCTCCAACGCCTACCTTGCATTGTTGTTCGTCGCGGCGGCGCTGGATCCCTTCTTCGGCTAGACAGTCGCCCGCGTGTCGCCACCGCCACGGAGGGTCTGCTGGAGTGGCGACCGTGATCGATTTCTCCGAAGGAGCCACGCATGACGCAGATTGAGCACCGTGTCGAGATCGAGGCCGCGCTGACCAATCCCGACTACTCCGACCGTGAGTTCACGGCAGAGGAGATCGCCGAGGGCGTGCACCGCAGATTCATCGGCGGGGTGTGGGACACGCACGGAAAGCGTCAACTGGACTTCCTGACGTCCCAGGGCCTGCTGCCCGGGCACCGGTTGCTCGACGTCGGATGTGGCTGCTTCCGTGCCGGCCGTCATTTCATCGACTACCTCGAACCCGGGAACTACCACGGCATCGACGCGAACCACTCCCTGCTGCAGGTCGGGTACGACGTCGAACTGAACGACGAGCAGCGCGCCAAGGTGCCGGTCACCAACCTGAGGGCGAACGACCGGTTCGACGGCGACTTCGGTGTGAAGTTCGACTACGCGATCGCGAACTCGGTCTTCTCGCACGTGTCGCTGAACCACATCCGGCTGTGCCTCTACCGGCTCTCGTCGGTGATGGAGCCTGGCGGAACGTTCTTCGCGACATTCTTCGTGCGTGGCAAGGACACGCCGCTCGACTTCGTCAAGCCGACGAAGAAGGGCAAGGCGTTCTTCACGGAGAAGAACCTGTACTGGTACTACCGCTCGGACCTGAGGTGGGCAGCGTCCTTCGGGCAGTGGAAGTTCGACTACATCGGCGACTGGGGTCATCCGGCTGGTCAACGCATGGCCCGGTTCACCCGGCTCGAGGACGATCGACCGACTGCCGCAGCGGCCGTCGCGCCGCCCGCGCCCACCGACCTGATCTCCCGTGGTCGCCGTTGGGCGGCCCGCAAGCTCGATCCGGCACCCTGACCCGCCGTCCGGCTCCGCGGCACGGTCCGGCGGCCGAGCCGCGTTAGGCTCGCGCCATGCGCGGAATGATCGCTTGGCTCGTACCCGCCCTCTGCACCGGCGCCACGTGGTGGCTGTTCCTCGGACGTGACGACGACGACACGTACACGGTGGGCCAGGTCGTGCCCGTGGTGCTGATCCTCATCGCGCTGGGGATCGTCTTCGGCTGGTTCGCCGATCGCTCCCTGCTGCTGCCGATCATCGTGTCGTCCGTGGTGGGCCTGTGTGCGGCGGTGTACGCGAGCTGGTCCGACGACGAGTCCGGCCTGTTCGTGGTCGGCGTGATCATGATCGGTGTGGGCGCGGCCGTGGGGGCGACGTTGCTGGTCGTGGTCACCTGGTCGATCCGCCAGCACCTCGAGAGCCGCAGCGAGAACCCGTCGGCGTGACCGTCCGGGTCGAACGCGCCACCGCCGACGACTGGCGCCGCCTGAGCGAGGTCCGTCGCCGCGGCCTGCAGACCGATCCGCGGGCGTTCAGTGCCGGAGCGCACGCGCGGCCCGACGACGAGCAGCACTGGCGTGACCGCATCGCCCAGCGCGGTCCGTCGTTCCTTGCCGTGGACGAACACGGACACGACGTGGGCCTCGTCGGGTTGGACGTCGGGGATCGGCTCGAACTCGTGTCGATGTGGGTCGCCCCGCAGGCTCGGGGTCGCGGAGTCGGCGCAGCGCTCGTGGCCGCCGTCGTGTCAGCGTGCGCGGGTGCCGAGCTCGGCCTGCGCGTGATGGCTGACAACGCCGAGGCGATCGGCTTCTACGCCGGCCAGGGCTTCGTGCTGGTGTCCGAGGAGCCGGACGACGAGGGCACGCTCACGATGAGACGGGCCGCGTCACCAGGACCCACCGTGTGGCCGTCGCCAGCAGCACGGCCGCGCCGACCAGGTGCATCGCCACGAGGGCCATCGGCAGATCAGTGACGTACTGCACATAGCCGATCAGGCCCTGGGCCGCTCCGACCAGCAGGACGAGCAGGCCGGCCCGGCGCGCCCGACCTCGCAACAGGACGATTCCGACGACGACGAGGATCAGGAACACCCACACGCTCACGGCGTGGACCCGGCTCCAGGTCTCGGGATTGAGCTCGTTGCGCGGCGCCTTGGCGTCGCCGGCGTACGGGCCGCTGCCGGTGACGATCGTGCCGAGGTAGAGCACCGCGAGCAGTACGACGTAGGCCGCCCGGACGAGCATGGCCGCTGGCCGCGGGGCGGTGCCCTCGTCCTCGCGCACACTCATGAGGAGCGCCGTCGCGGCCACGACGAGGCCCATCGACAGCAGCAGGTGCAGCGAGACGATCCACGGGTTGAGGTCGGTCAGGACCGTGATCCCGCCGATCACGCCCTGGAACGGGATGCCCAGGGCGATGCCGAGGGCGAGGCGCCACTGGGTGCGGGTCGCCCCGGTCCAGCGCCACACGGCGACCACGGTGCCGATCGCGACGGCGATCAGGACGTACGTCAGGACGCGGTTCCCGAACTCGATGATCCCGTGCCAGCCGAGCGCTCCGTGCGGCACGAACGACTCGTCGGTGCAGCGGGGCCATGTCGGGCAGCCGAGCCCCGAGCCCGTGAGTCGGACCAGCCCACCGGTCAGGATGATGACGGTGTTCGCGACGAGGTTCGCCCACGCCCACTTCTCGACCGTCGCCCGCGACGTCGTGCGCCGTCCCACATCTGTCATTCCCACCTGAACCACCTTCCGGCGGCGGCCGCGGCCACGACGGCCCACACGGCGAGCACCACCACGACGACCGTATCCGGCGCACCGGTCGAGAAGGCCTGACGCAGGCCCTCGCCGAGCGCCCCCGAGGGCAGCGCGAGCAGCAGATCGTGCACCGCGTCCGGGTAGCGGTCGAGCGGCAGCAGGACGCCGCCGCCGACGAGCAACAGGACGTAGACGAGATTGGCCAGGGCGAGCGTGGCCTCGGCGCGCAGCGTGCCGGCCATCAACAGGCCCAGGCCGCCGAACGCCACCGTCGCCAGGAACGCCAGCACGACGAGCCAGAACCAGGCGGACGGCCCGCCGGTGGGACGCCAGCCGAGCGCGAAGGCCAGCGCGGAGAGCACGACGAACTGGCCGACCTGCACGATGGCGACCGCGAGCACCTTGCCGCCCAGCAGGCCGGTGCGCGACAAGGGTGTCGCGCCGAGTCGCTTGAGCACCCCGTAGCGACGCTCGAACGCCGTGGCGATCGCCAACGACGTGAAGGACGTCGACAGGATCGCCAGTCCGAGCACGCCGGGCGCGACGACGTCGATCGGCTGGTCGCCGCCGACGAGCCGGTCGGAGCGCGAGCCGGCCACGAGCAGGAGCACGGGGATCACGAACGTCAGCAGCACCTGCTCGCCGTTGCGCAAGGTCAACCGCAGTTCCATCGCGGCCTGGCTCATCAGCCGACGCAGCGCGGGCGCGGCGCCGGGCGCGGGGGAGAGGTCGAGTTCGCTCATCGCAGTTGCCTGCCGGTCAGCTCGAGGAACCGGTCCTCGAGGGTCTGGCGCTCGACGAGCACGGACTCGACGAGCACGTCGTGGGCCGCGCACCAGCCGGTGACGCGGTGCAGGACCGCAGGGTCCACCTCGGTGGTGACGACGTAGTGCCCGGGGCTCGGCTCGGTGACCGAGGCTCCGTCGACCAGCTCCTTGGTGAGCGACTCGAGGTCCAGTCCGGGCCGGGCGTGGAAGCGGATCGTGTTGCGCGCACCTTGGGCAACCAGTTCGGCGGGCGTGCCGGACGCGATGACCCGGCCCGCGTCGATGATGTGCACGAGGTCTGACAACTCCTGTGCCTCGTCCATGTAGTGCGTCGTGAGGACGGTGGTGACACCGTGCCGGCGCAGCTCGTCGACGAGGTCCCAGGTGGCGCGCCGCGACTGGGGGTCGAGTCCTGCGGTGGGTTCGTCGAGGAAGACCAGTTCGGGCCGGCCGACGATCGCCATGGCGAGGGACAGCCGCTGCTTCTGCCCACCGGACAGGCGGCGGTAGGAGGTGTGGGCGAACGCCCCCATCCCGAGGCGCTCGACGAGCGCGTCCACGGGGAGCGGGTCGGCGTACAGCGATGCGACGTGGCGCAACATCTCGTGGGTCCGCACGCCCAGCCAGGCACCGCCGGACTGCAGCATGACGCCGACGCGCGGGCGCAGGTCCGCGGCGTCGGCCACGGGATCGAGGCCCAGCACGCGGACCAACCCGGACTGGGGCCGACGGAATCCCTCGCAGGTCTCGATCGTGGTCGTCTTGCCTGCGCCGTTCGGACCGAGGATCGCGGTCACGGACCCGGCGGCGACGGTCAGGTCGAGGCCGTCGACGGCGTGCACGGTCGAGTCGCCACGTCCGTAGTGCATGACGAGGTCGCGGACCTCGACGGCGGGATCCGTGGGCGAGTGGGGCACCGGGACAGTCTAGTTGTGGCAGTTTGAGCCCATGGACCTGCCCGTGCAGCCCCCGTTGGCGCCCATGCTCGCGAAGTCCGCCAAAGCCGTTCCCACCGGCGGTGGCCTCTCGTACGAGCCGAAGTGGGACGGCTTCCGGGCCGTGATCTTCCGTGACGGCGAGGAGGTCGAGATCGCCAGCCGCTCGACGAAACCGTTGACCCGCTACTTTCCCGAGGTCGTCGAGGCCGTCCGGGCGAACGTGCCCGAGCGGTGCGTGCTCGACGGCGAGATCGTCATCGCCGTGGACGGTCGGCTCGACTTCGATGCGCTGACCAACCGGATCCACCCGGCGGCGTCCCGGGTCACGATGCTGAGTGAGGCGACGCCGGCGTCCTTCGTCGCGTTCGACCTGCTGGCGTTGGGAGACCGGTCGTACCTCGACGAGCCGCTGTCGGTGCGCCGCGCCGTACTCGTCGAGGCGCTGGCCGCGGCGCACCCGCCCGTCCACGTCACGCGCGTGACCGAGGACGCGGACGAGGCGGAGCGGTGGTTCGAGACGTTCGAGGGGGCGGGACTGGACGGCGTGATCGCGAAGCGGCTCGATGCGCCGTACGTCCCGAACGGCCGTCAGATGATCAAGGTCAAGCACGCGCGGACCGCCGACGTCGTCGTCGCCGGCTACCGCCTGCACAAGAACTCGACCGCCGAGCGGCCCTTGCTCGGCTCGATGCTGCTGGGGATCCACGCCGGTGACGGACGCCTGCAGCACGTCGGCGTGGCAGCGTCCTTCACCGAGGCGCGTCGTGCCGAACTCGTCGAGGAGCTGGCTCCGCTCGTCGTGGGCGAGGGCGAGCCACATCCGTGGGCCTCGTGGCGCGACGAGTCGGCCCAGGCCGGCGGTCGCCTGCCCGGTGGTCAGAGCCGCTGGACCGGCACGAAGGACCTGTCGTTCGTGCCGTTGCGCCCCGAACGCGTCGTCGAGGTCGCCTACGAACACATGGAGGGCTCGGGGGACCACGCCCGGTTCCGACACACCGCGCGGTTCCAGCGCTGGCGTCCCGACCGTGAACCGGAGTCCTGCACCTATGCGCAGTTGGAGGAGGTCGCGAGGTACGACCTCGCAGACGTCCTGGGCTGACCGACGGTGCCGGACGGGCCCGGCCTCAGGCCGAGAGCACCGCGATCAGGCCCACGATCAGCACGGCGGCGATCAGGGCGATCAGCGCGGTGCGGCGACGTGAGTGTGGCTTCAGGTGCGCCACGGCCGTCGTGCCCAGCGGCACCCGCTCTCCGTTGAGGATCATGTACCCGGCGGGCAGCCGGTCCTGAGCGGTGGAGCGGGCCCGGGAGGCCGACGAGGACTTCTCGGTGCGCTCGGTCCAGATGGTGCCGTTCCAATACCGACTCCCGCCGCCTCCGGCCGGGTCGGCGTACCAGCCGGCGGGTGCCTTCCGATCGCTCACGACCCGAGACTAGTGGAGTGGGACCGCCCCGCCGAGGGAGACTGGCGAGGCGGTCCTCGAGTGACTGACGGGGCTGGGGGGATGGAGTGACGTCACTCGGAGTTTCATTGTTCGGCGCGTTTGCGACTCGGCTGCACGCGCCGCGGTTCGCCCGGCATCTTGGGGGTGCGTACCGCCTAAGCGCTGTACGGGTTGCGGGGATTCCAGTTGTTCCAGTGTTCGCAGGGGAGCGCTGTGGTCGAAGTTATCGGGCGAGTCCCGACGATCGAGAGGAACCCCCGCATGTCCACCGAACTCACAACCTTGAATCCCGCCGTCGGCCTGTGCGACAACTTCGGCCGGGCTCTGCCGTTGGCGCTCGACTTCCGAGCGTCGCGGGTCACGATCGACGCGAACGGGATCTCGCTGTTCACCGATCACGAATTCCGGCCCGAGGTGCTGATCAAGCACAAGATGCGGCGCACCGGCAACGCCGCCGTGACTGAGGCTGACGATCAGCTGCAAGCGATCGTCTACGGGCCCACCACGGGCGCGGGGGCAGCATGAGTACCTCGACTGGGGAAACTCCCCAGTCGACATCGAGCACCTCGGCCGAGTTGTTGCTGAAAGAGGCCCAGCGGCACCTCTGGGCGCGTTCGGCCCGGTGGGTGGCCGAGGCGAGCGGTCTCGCTGAGGTACCGGCCCTCTGCGGGACGTACTGGCACCCGCTCACCAAGACGTACCGAGAGATCTCGGACCGCGAGGCGTTGTCCCCGGAGAACTGTGTGGAGTGCAGGCTCGCTGTCGCAGCGCTCCTGCTCTGACTGTCTGACCCGAGCAGGACCATCACACGAGACCCGTGGTGAATCACCGTGATTCACCTGCGACAGGAAGGAACCACCATGACCACCATCGAGACCACCGAAGTCGCAGAGACGACGCCATGCCCGAGCTGGTGCATCCAACCCAACTGCCGCGGTGAGCATTGCGCACAGCCGGCCAAGCCGGTGATAGCGACAAGGTCCCAGCCGGTCACCGATGACTACGGCCGAAAGGTCCTGCCGAGCCTCAGTGTCGCGATGGATTGGAGCGAAGGCTGGGGAGCGGGGATCGCCGTCAGCCTGCACGACCAGAGCAGTGACACTGAGTACCGGTTCGAGCTGCACGAGACGATGCAACTGATCACCGACCTGCTCGATGCCTATGTCACGGCGACTCGTGGCATCAAGTACCTGCCTGGGGGTGCCGCCGGGCTGCGCAAGCTGACGACCGCGCTCCAATACATGGAGGTCGGGCGATGAGCGCCGGACCTGGCCGGGTGCGTCGCGCCGAGTACGCGGTGCGCAAGGCCGTGACGAAAGCGCAGGAGGCAGGCGAGGTCCGTCCGCCGAACGGCGACCGGAGGGGCGAGTCCCCCGTGGGGGACTCGCCCTCCCCGGAAACCTTCTTCTCCAGCCGCAAGGAGTGGCAGGACGCCAACGCGATGGGCGCGCTTGCGGCCAATTGACCCCACTGTCTCGACATCAAGAGAACCGCCCCACCCGCAGGAATCGGGTGGGGCGGTTCTCTTGATGTCGAGACAGCTCGGCCTCAATGTCCGATTCGGACCCTGACCTCCTGGTCAGCCTCCAAGTGTCTTGAGTCGAAGGGAACGGCCGCCTTCTGCGAGGTTGAACTGCGCGCCGTTCAGGACGCGGGACAGGATTCGTTCGGCGGAACGTTCGTCGATGCCGAACGAGGCAGCCACCTGACCCACCGGGCCACCGTCAGCGAACCCGACGGCACCCGTACGGAGCATCCGACGGAACTGGAGGATCGCCCCGTGACCGCCCGCCGCTGCAACCTCGGCAGCCGTCAGCACGTGCTCGCCGTTGGACAGCCACGCGGGGATCGAGTCGGAGGTGCCGGTGCCGGGACCAATGATCGGACCACCCTCGGCCTTCGTGATGCCGCCCGAGTAGCCCTGCACGGCGACCTTGACGGTCTTGTCGTTCATGCCGTCGATCAGGCCCTTGAGCGCGCGCAGTTCAGCAGCGCCTGCCGTCTCGACGTTGATCTTGACGTCCTTGGGCTTGATGCCGTCGATGTTGTCGGCGAGGTCGTGTGCTTGGCGGGCGGCGCCGTGCATCTTCTCGGCGGCGTCCTTGGCCCACCCGAATCCGGGAATCTGGCCCATCGCGTCGAGCATCGAGCCGTAGAAGTCCAGGACGTGCGCGACCATGTCAGCGAGGTGGCTGAACGCGCCGCTCCAGTCTCCGAGCAGGACGTCCAGGCCGAAGTCACGCAGGTCGAGGATGCCGCTGTAGAGGTTTGCGATGGCGTCGGAGATGTCGATGACGGCCATGCCGAGCGGCTCGGCGCGCACCAACCAGTCGGCCATCGCTTCGCCGATGTCCCAGATCGCCTGCCCGACCTGCAGCCCGTCGGTCTGGAGCCACTCGAAGAAGTCCTGGAGATCCTGCTGACCCTCGGGGCTTCGGAGGTACTCGTTCAGTCGCTCGGCGGCGTCCGCGATGCCCGACAGCGCCGAGACGCCCGTGTCGGAACCGGACGTCAAGACGGCATCGAGCGCGCCACCGAGGTCACCGAGAATCGAGATGCCGTCCGTGATCGTCGGGCCGGCCAACTCGGCCAGCTTGTCCACCCATGCGCCGAAGTCGTCCGCGTCGATATCGTTCAGAGCCTCGCTGAGCGCATCGCCGACTGAGACGACCAACGGCTCGACCTCGGGGAGGAGGTCGGCCAGCACTTCCAGCCCGGTCGCGATCGTCCCAAGCACAGCGCCACCGGCCGGACCGGACATCAGCTCATCGAACGCCCCGGACAAAGTGTCCTTGGCGCTCAGGTACGCCTTCTCGCCCTCCGTCAGCGACTGGCGCAGCGCCTTGGCGTTCTCGGCCAGCGCCTTGCGCTCCTTGATGACCTCGTCCCGCTGCGCCAGGAGCGACTTGCGAGACGCGTCCGTGGAGGCTTCCTTGGCGCGGTTGTTCAACTTCTCGGCCTGTTCGCCCAACTCCCGCAGGCGCTGGCGAGTCTGGCCGATCTTCTTGTTCGTCTCCTCGACGTCCTTGACCGCGGCCATGCCGAGGCCCGCGAACAGGAAGCCGCCGATCGTGGCGGCTCCGAGGGGCGCAGCAAGGGCAGCAGCGATGCCAGCGGCGGCGCCGACGATGGGGCCGATGGTGGAGGCGAGGACCACCGCGCCGACACCGAGGACGCCCATCGATCCCGCGGCGCTCCCGAGGCTGCCGGCCATCTTCCCGGAGGACGCGGCGGCCGCACCGATGTCACCGATGCCACCACCGATGCCACCACCGGCCGCGGCGGCGAAGCCACGGAATGCCACGAGTTCGGCCAGCGCCTTGCCGGTGTTGACCTTCACGTCGATCTCGACCGCATCGGAGGCGATCGCGCGAAGTTCGGACTCCAGTTGGCCCATCTCGCGCAGGGCTGCCCATGCGTCGAGATCGACGCCGATCTTCTTGTCAGACAGCGCCGCCATTCGCGCGCGAACCTCGGCCAACTTCCGATCGGCAGCGGACGCGTCGATGTCCAGATCTGCCTTCGGGAGCGCCTTGAGCGCCGCCTGGATTCGAGTGTGCGCCTGCTTGCCGAACTCGCCACCGAATTCCGCGCCGGACTGGCGGCCCTTGGTCGACGCCTGAACGCCCGCCTCCGCGAGGCCCGCAGCCATCGCGTTGCGGATCTCTTCGGGGATCTCGCCCGCGATCGACTGAGACAACTCGCGGCCCAACTGCTCGGCCTGCGGGAGGATCTGCGCCTGGGCCTTGGCCTTCCATCCGCGGGCGTCGGGCTCGATCGTGACTGATGCCGAGCCGACGGTGATGTCGTCAGACATGGTCGTTCTCCTTCGTGTCGTCGTCGTTTCTCGCCAGGTCGGCGAAGACCGTCGCGGCGGTCACCTTCTCGTTGGGGAAGTTCTCGCCGATCGCGAGCGCGGCCAGTTCACCTGTTGCGAGCAAGGCCCCGCACAAGCCGTTGATGACCTCCCGCTGAGCGGCGATGATCGCGGCCTGCATCTGGAACGGGCCCGTGGCCGGGAGCCGGCGCAGCCAGTCGTCGAGGGCGCCGAGGAACGCCGCGCTCGCGGCGTTCCTCCCGCCGAGTTTGTCGGCCAAGGACGCCTGTGCAGCGGCCGACAGGACTTCGGTGATGCTGAGTTCGGGAGTCCTCATTGGCCGTACTTCCAATCGCCACGCGCAGCCCATCGCTGCTGGGCTGCGGATCGGTGCTGGTTCGTCTTGGCCGCTCCCTCACCGAGGTCGGGGAGGTCGAGTTGGGCAAAGCAGCGGTTCAGGAATGCCCGCTGCTGTCTCGCTTCAGACAGCAGCGGGTTCTCGCGTTCTTGGCCCATCGAGCCCTTGGTGATGAGCGGCTGATTGGCCATCTCGGCTTCCAGATCGGCGACGTGATCGACTGTTCTGCACGCGGATTCGAGCACTATCAGCTCATCCGGGCGCAGTTCGTACCCGTTCACGACGCTTTTCCAGAGGCGTCGCGCTTGTGGCCCGAGCCCGCGAGGAGCTGGAACCCTAGGCTTTTCGGCTGGCATCGGTTCTCCGATCGGTTCGAGAAAATGACGGTGAGACGCACGCAGGGTCGGAGCCGCTATAGGACCCGTAGCCACGGCGGCGGGGGTGGGGGGTGACCCGCCCCCTATGCCTTGCGGTTCGGATGCGATTCAGGTTTGCGCTTGCGTGTGTGTCTCGCAGCGCGTGCCTCGGCCTGATCACCATCGCTTCTCGCAGTCGCTCCAGTTGGCTTGCTGTGCCGGTACGTCCTGCCATGCGATGGCGTGGCCCGCCGTGATGCCGGCTACCCAGAACTTCAGGTCTGTCGTCGTGTCGATGAACCGCAGCGTGTCTGGATGACCAGTGCCGGCCACCCGAAACGTCCGGCTGGCCATCTCGAATCGGGAGTGACCGGCGTCAGCGCGCACCCCCAGGTTGGCATAGGCGTTTCGGGCGGATCGGAGGGAATTGAGATCATTGGCGAGCGCCTGAATATCGGTGAACATGGTTCCGTTCACCGGAGTCAGGTCCGGACTGCCTCCCATCGCGGCCAGCAGGCTCGTGAAAGCCCTAGCCCTCTCGTTGAACAGGTCTGTGAGCGGGGCCCGCAGTCGTTGCGTGGTCTCGAAGGATGCCTGAGAGTGGGCGTCGGTCGTGGCAGTGACGATCGCCTCGGCGGCCTTGAGTCGCGCATCCTTGCTCTCGTACGCGACGAGGGTCGCGTGTGTCTTGGTCAGCGAGCTTGCGGTGAGATTGCCCAGGTCGGGCGCGACCTCCGCAGCGATCTTGTCTCGCAGTTCAGTCGCCGCCTCGGCGACGGCAGCAGACTTGATGACATCGTCGGGTAGCGGGATGGCGAAGCGGACGGCGACTTGGTGAATGGTCTTGACGTTGTGGTCGAGCATGGTGGTTCCCCTTCGGCTAGTTAATGAGGTCGTTCAGGCGACCATCGGTGAGCGCCTCGGTGATGAGGTCGTGGCGACCTGCGCGGGTCAGGGTGTCGACGTCGCCGCGGGTCAGGGAGCGGTCGGTGTTCCCGATCTCCACCGCCTCGACCTCGTCGTCACTGCCGCCGAGGATCTTCGTAAGTCGGCCCTCTTGGCGGGCCTTCTCGATCTCTGCAGGTGTCATGGTCGCGAGGTCGGTGCGGCTGAGTTGTGTGGTCATGCGGTCGTTCCTTTCGTGTGCTCGCTCGGTCGAGCGAGGGGCTTGTGTGTGATGGGGAGTTCGGCGCGGCTTCGGGCGATCCTGAGTTCTCCGTGTTCGTTGACGTAGCCGTAGGGCACCCCGCGACGAAATGCGGCATCGGGGCCGGGGTTCAACCAAGGAGGGCGGTTCATGCGGGCTTCCTTTCGGAGGGGATGACGCCGGCCCAGACGCCGGCAGGTTCGGGATGGGCGGTCACGTAGGCGCGGCAGGAGGCCAGCGCAGGACAGGACGCGCAGCCGTGGGCAGCGGCCTCCTGCTCGGTGTGGTGCTGGCTGACCCACAGGTGACCGCGCCGCGGGTCGACGCACGGCACTAGCTCGCCGGCCTGCTCGTGCTCGAACAGCGAGGCCATGAGTCGGTGGAGCGCGTCGTTGCGGGCGTTCTCCTGGGCAAGGAGCGCCGCCTTGCTCGGGCGGCTCATGATGCCCACCCGTTCAGGTCATCCGGTCTGGCCGGTTCAGCCGGTTCATCCGGTTCCGTATGGGGGTCCAGTCCGAACCGGCCGAAAGCCGGCTGGAGGCTCGCGAACGTGTATCCGCGGGGTCCGTTGGTGTCGGGTCGACCAGAGGTGATGTTGTAGTGGGTGCTGAGCATCCGGCCGAACCGCTGCTCCGTCAGTTCCTTGCCGAACGGAGACTCGGCACCCCAGGTCTCCGGATGCTGACGGATCAGGCATCCGATGATCTCCTTCGTTCCCACGAAGGTCACTCCCGGTGTGAACAGACGTCGGAGGTGTTGCAGAAGCACCACGTGTGGGCGCTGGATCGCGATTCCGGCATCGCGGTCCTCGAGTTGGCGAGTGACGTCCTCGGCCGCGAGTCGATCGACGACGTCGGGCCAGCGACCTCCAGCAGCGTCGGCCACTCTCTTGAGCGGGCCCCAGCGCTCCCGGTTCCGTCCCTTCACGTTGGCAGGGAGGTCGGGACGCTGTCGGACCGTGTCGCGGACGAGGTCGGCCCACTGGGCCAAACGAGTACCGAGGTCGATCGCGTCGGCCTCGATCCACTCCCAATCCGATTCATCGGCAGTCTCGTCGATGTCGGGCATCAGCAGCACCCGGATGCAACGGCTCTTGGTGTCTTCGGGGAGGTTCGGGTTGTTCCCGGCCATCGCCACGGGCGAGTACGTCGTCATCTCCGAGACGACCCAGTCACCACCCTTCCCGGGAACGAGCACCGGACGAGTCCCGCCCCGCTTGTAGCCGCTGTTCAGGATCGCCAACAGCTCAGTTGTCATCGGGTTGTCCTTGTTCAACGCCCGGTCGGCCTCGTCAATCAGAAGCGTCCGCACACCATCGGCGAGCATCCGGGCCAGCAGTGCCGGCGAGGACAACGACGCGGCTTGGATCGAAGCCACACACAGGCGACTCAGATGCTCCAGCACCGTCGTCTTGCCCGAGCCGGGGACCGGGCTGTCGATGATGAGCCTCGGGGTCGTGTACGTCTCCATCGCGAGATGCGTGTGAGCAGCCCACAACGTCAGGACGTCGAGGTCTCCGTCATCAACGACAGTGATGAACCGATCAAGCCACGCGCGGACCTCATCCAGCACACATCCGGTTCCACCCCCACCCCCTATAGAAACCGGATGAACCGGCGCAACCGGCTGAACCGGATGAGGTGTCTCACGTGAGACACCTGCCTCAGCCGAGGTGGGAACCCGGTTCCCACCTGCGAGATGGTCGGCGGCGCCCCAGTCGGTCGCGGCCGTCATCGGCGTCCCTCCCAGGCATAGAGAGGATCGCGGCGGCCCGAGGCCAGCGGCTCACAACGAAGCGCGGCCTGCTTGCGGCGCTTCAACTCCGCCAATCGATCGTCGGCGGAGGTATCCTTGAGGTAGTCGTTGGACGGCGACTCAGCGAGCGCCTCGGTTCCCATACCGGGGCGTTCTCTCTTTCCGGGTGGGGCGCTCATGCGGCGTCGCCGCCCAGCGACGACAACTCGGCTTCGGCGGCAGCCGCCTCGGCGGAGAGCTGGCGGGACTTCCGCCGCGCCTGGGCGGATTTCAGTGCGAGGCGCTTGAAGTGGGCCTTGCGGAGGTGGGAGGCGCGAACGGGATCGCCGCCGGCTTCGGTGAGGAACTTCTGGTCAAGCGCGGCGCGCGCCGGCGCCGTTCGAGCGGAGCGATTCTCGGTGTTGGCCCACGAAGTCTCCGCGGCAATCTGCGCGATGAGAGTACGTTCAGGACTGGTCAAGGGACACTTCTCTCAAGAGAAGGTCCGCATAGACCTCACGCTAAGCGCGGTACGGGCGGTGGTTTCGTCGTGCCCGCCCGGGCGACGGCGTTTACTTCAAACGCTGTTCCAAGAATATACGCACAGCGGTCGGGGAATGTCGTCGCGACACGCTCAGTACGGCATGCGGATCTCGCGCAGTCCTGCGAGTACGGCGGGAGCGCATAGGTACTGCAGGGGGAAGTACCCGACTTCACCCCGGTACGAACAAGTACTCCTGCGGCACCGAAGGGCGAACGCTGGGCCGCTGTCGGGCTTCGAAGCCTTGGATTCGATCGCAGAAATGCCGATGTGGACGCCTGCGCTACCAGCGCGCGGGGACGTCTTGGCGTGCACCATGAAGTCGGCGGGGTCGGTGACTGGTGCGAGGGCGAGATCATCCACGTAATGGCCGCGAGGACAGAGCACGCGAAGATCGACCCGACCGCGCTCGGCGACGATCGCAACCGCCTTCGCGAAGGTTTCCACCTTGTCTGGTCCAAAGCGACTCACACCCGATCGCCTCGCTTCATTCGCTGCGCTGCAGCTCGAGCGCGAGCGTCGGCCGCGCTGGCGCCGTAGCGCTCCAGCATGACGTCAGACGACCAGCCGGCCAGTCTTTTGAGGTCGCGTTCCTGCCCGCCGTTCATCAGGAAGTCGTGCGCGAAGGTGTGCCGGAAGCGGTGCGGGTGCAGATCCTCGATCCCGGCCGCGGCGCCGAGCACCTTCATCCGCTCGCGGGCGCCGTCGGCCGACAGCGCGCCCCGCTGTGTCAGGAAGAAGGCGTCGAGATGCGCCATGCGGTGCTTGCTGCGGAGGCGTTTGTACCGGTCGAGTGCCTGGGCGGTCCGCGCGCTGAAGTAGACCGGACGGGTCTTGCGGCCCTTGCCGGTGACCATCGCCATGCCGTGATCGAGGTTGACGTCGTCGACGTCGAGGCCGCACAGCTCGGAGACGCGGATGCCGCAGTCGAGCAGGAGCCGGATCATCGCCTCGTCGCGTCGGTGGCGGAAGTCCTTGCCGGCCGTGGCCTTGATGAGCCGTTCCAGCTCGTCGTCGGTCAGCACCGGCACGGGCTTGGCGTTCACCGGGGGAGGGGACATGTGGTCCATCGGGTTCGTGTCCAACTCGCCCTCGTCGACCAGCCAGCCCGAGAATCGCCGCAGGCCGCGATACCGGAGGCGGACGGTGCCGGGTTCCTTGGTCTCGGTCAGCCCGGCCAGGAACTCACGGATCGCGGCACGACTGAACTCGTCGAGAACGGGGGAGCGGTCCTGAGTGGCCAGCCATGCGCAGAACTGCTCGATACCTTGGCCATAGAGGGCGATGGTGCGCTCGCTGCGTCCCTCGGCGCGCAGGTGACGGCCGAAACTTGCCTGAAGGTCTTGCAGTCGCTCCGCCATGCGGCTAGGTTATCAGGTGAGTAAGCGCTGTGCTTGCTCACCACGCGCAAACTCAACACTGGAATTAGTTGGAATCCTGCCGTTTGCGACTCGGCTGCACGCGCCGCCTGTTCGCCCGGCATCTTGGGGTAGTCCGGTGGGTACGGCATCTCGCCCAGACCTTCCTCCTCGTCGCGGGCGTACCACTGCAGCATCGTGTCCAGTGAGTGGTGGACGTCGTCGATCTCGGCCCAGGCGTCCGGGCGTTGCCGCAACAGGTCGGGGACGGTCGTCAGGTTCAGGTCGCGCGGATCGGCGACGTCGGACAACTCGTCCCACGTCAGCGGGGTCGAGACCGGGGCGCCGGGTTTCGGACGCAGGCTGTAGGCGCTGGCGATCGTGCGGTCGCGGGCATTCTGGTTGAAGTCCACGAAGATCCGTTCGCCGCGCTCCTCCTTCCACCACTTCGTGGTGACTCCGTCGTCGCGGCGCTCCAACTCGCGCCCGAACGCCAGGGCGGCGTGCCGCACGTCGGTGAACGTCCAGCGCGGCTCGATCCGCACGAAGATGTGCACGCCGCGGTTGCCGCTGGTCTTGGCGAACCCGCGGATCCCGATCTCCTCGAGGAGTTCGCGGGCCACCCGGGCGACTCGCAGGGCGTCGTGGAAGTCCGTCCCGGGCTGGGGGTCCAGATCGATGCGCAGTTCGTCCGGGTGGTCGACGTCGGCCCGTCGCACCGGCCACGGGTGAAAGGTCAAGGTACCCATGTGGGCGGCCCACGCGGCGACCGCGATCTCGGTGGGGCAGATCTCGTCGGCCCGGCGGCCGGACGGGAAGTGAATGCGCACGGTCTCCAGATACGGGGGAGCGCCCTTGGGCACCCGCTTCTGGTAGAACGCGTCGCCGTGCCCGTCGGCGCGGGTCGCCATCACCATGTCGGGACGAAAGCCCTTCGGCCACCGCTCCAGGGTGGTCGGCCGCTCGTCGAGCGCGCGCATGAGGCCGTCGCCGACCGTGACGTAGAACTCGACCACGTCGAGCTTCGTGACGGCCGGGGTGCGGTCGGTCGCCTCGAAGATCACCCGATCGGGCGAGGAGACGCGGACGGCGCGGCCGCCCGCTTCGATCTCGACCGCCGACGCCGCCATGAGCCGACCCTACGCCGAGTCAGTCGACCTGGGTGACGATCGACTGCACCTCGAGCACCGGGACCGTCGTGGTCCCCGAGGTGGTGATCGAGGTCAGGTCCTCGGCGCCGGTGGGGACGTCGATCACGCTGCCGTTCATCTCGAACCGGATGTCGTACGCGATCGACACGGTGGCGGTGTAGGTGCCCGCCCGACGGAACTTCATGGCGCACGTGTCGGACCGCTGGGTCACGACCGGGCACTGGAGCGTCTGTCCGCCGGCGGTCACGGTCATGCCGCGGGGCGTGGCGATCCCGCGCAGACCGAGCGCCTCGGACCCGACGACCTCGCCGGTCGAGGCGCCCTCGGCCCACCACCACGTGTCGAGGTTGACCAAGGTGCGCGTCGGCGGGTTGAACACCGGCCTGAGCGTCGGGAGATTCAGCGCGCCGCGTGCCGCGACGATGCGTTCCTCGAGCGTCGGACCCTCGTCGAACTCGGAATCCCAGTAGTACGTCTTGACCTCTTCGTCGTTCGCGTCCCTGCGGCAGCTCGTGTAGAGCAGGTGGTCGGCGTCGTCCGGCTTGTCCGACAGTCCGGGGGTGACCTCACGGGCCTCCTCGAGGTCCTGGATCGCGGCCGGGTCGTTGAGGAAGCAGGCCCGTGGGCCGCTGCAGAACTCGTCCCAGAGGTCGAAGAAGGTGCAGGAGGGGGTGTTGGACCCGCCGCCTCCGCCGCCGCCATCGTCGCCACCACCTCCGCCGCCGTCCTCGCCGCCGGTCCAGCTGACGCAGCCGTACTGGATGCCCGGCTGGGCCGGATCGACGTCGCCCCACGCGCTGCAGGTCGCGGCGCTCGCCACTGACGCGAGGCCGAACAGGATCGCTGCGCCGGCGATGGCCGCGATGGCGCACCGGCGCACGGCGGTCAGCACGTCACTCCCGAGGGGGTCTTGGCGTCCTCCACGATGAGCCACGCACCGTCGGTGCGGGTCAGTTCGTGGCTGTCGGCGTACCAGCCGGCGGGGTCGGACTCGACGATCGTTCCGTCGGCCTCGGCGCCCCAGTCGTCCTCGTTGACGCACACCGAGGCGATCGCGGAGTCGCCGTCCACGGTCGCGACGTAGTCGCGCAGTTGCGGCGTGCCGACGCGTCGGAAGCCGCCGTCGTCGTACTGGGCGTAGCGCTGCAGGATCGGTTCGATCGCGTCGGGAGCGACGATGCCCTCGAACGACGCGGAATCGTAGTCGCCGGACGTCTCGACCCGAACCCGCTCGGCCCAGAACTTCTCGAGCACCGCGGCGGCGTCGGTCGCGTCGGTCGCGGTCGGCGTGGCCGAGGCGGTGGTCCCGGGAGTCGTGTCGGGATCGTCACCGTCACCGGCGCAGGATGCGAGTGGGATCATGAACGTGAGCGCCACGGCGATCGCCGTGATGCGCCTCCCCCTGAGCAGCATGGACCCCATCGTAACGCGGACTGCGGAAGGGGTCTTCTTCGGTGAGGGCTGCCTCACTGAGGGTCGCCTTCGTTGAACGGCGGGAATCAATAACGTCACAATGGTGTTGTGAAAAACATGCGGGTGAATGAGGAGTCGTCGGTCGTCGACGACTCTCCCACGCGCGAACGGGTGGCCGAGAGCATCCTCGAGAACGGCCCCAGCACCGCCACGGCCCTCGCCGAGCGCCTCGGTCTGACCCCCGCTGCCGTCCGGCGCCACCTCGAGCATCTCGCCGAGGACGGCCTGGTCGAGGGGCGCGAGGAACGGATCAGCGGCCAGCGTCGCCGCGGACGTCCCGCCCGGGTGTTCGCGCTCACCGACGCCGGTCGGGGCACCTTCACCCATACATACGACGACCTCGCCGCCGAGGCCCTGCGATTCCTGCGCTCCTCGGGGGGAGACGACGCCGTGATGGCGTTCGCGCGTCACCGCCTCGCCGAGTTCCACGGCCGCTACGCCGCCTTGCTCGAGCAGGTGCCGACCGCCGAGCGCGCCACCGTGCTGGCCCGCGCTCTCAGCGCCGACGGCTTCGCCGCGTCCACCAGCGCGACGCCCGCGGGCGTCCAGATCTGCCAGCACCACTGCCCGGTGGCCCATGTGGCCGAGGAGTTCCCGCAGTTGTGCGAGGCCGAGACCGAGATCTTCGCCGACCTGCTGGGCACCCACGTCCAGCGCCTCGCGACCATCGCGCACGGGGACGGCGTCTCCACGACGCACCTGCCCACTGTCCCACTGTCCACCACGACCACTCACGGAAAGGTGTCGCGATGACCACGACGAACGACACGACCTCGATCGAAGACCTGAACCCAGGTCTCAAAGAGGTCGGAAACTACGAGTTCGGTTGGCACGACGCCGACGTCGCGGGCGCCAGCGCCCAGCGCGGCCTCAGTGAGGCCGTCGTGCGCGACATCTCCGGCAAGAAGTCCGAGCCGCAGTGGATGCTCGACCTGCGCCTGAAGGGCCTCAAGCTGTTCGGTCGCAAGCCCATGCCCACGTGGGGCGCCGATCTCGATGCGATCGACTTCGACAACATCAAGTACTTCGTGCGCTCGACCGAGAAGCAGGCGACCACGTGGGAGGAGCTCCCCGAGGACATCAAGAACACGTACGACCGGCTCGGCATCCCCGAGGCCGA
>CAYXFT010000035.1:0-21299 GCA_964464335.1 uncultured Aeromicrobium sp. | reverse complement strand
GGCGAGCAGGTCGTCCTCGGTCTCGCGACGCAGGATCAGGCGCGCCTCACCCTCGCGGACCGCGACGACGGCCGCCCGCGGGACGTGGTTGTAGTTGCTGGCCAGGGCGCGGCAGTAGGCGCCGGTCCCCGGGACCGCGAGCAGGTCTCCGGCCGCGACGTCCGACGGCAGGAACTCCGACTTGACGACGATGTCGCCGGACTCGCAATGCTTGCCGACGACTCGCGCCAGCACGGGCGATGCCTCGGACTCGCGCGAGGCCAGGGTGCACGAATAGTCGGCACCGTAGAGCGCCGGGCGGATGTTGTCGCTCATGCCGCCGTCGACCGAGACGTACTGCCGCGCTCCCCCGCCGTCGAGCGCGACGGCCTTGGTCGTCCCGACCTCGTACAGCGTGAAGGTGGAGGGACCGGCGATCGCGCGTCCGGGCTCGATCGACAGTTGCGGCACGTCGATCTTCAGGACGGCGCACTCGTCGGCGACGATCTTGGTCATCTCGCGGCCGAGGTCCTCGGGGTTCCGCGGGTCGTCCTGGGTCGTGTAGGCGATGCCGAATCCGCCACCGAGGTCGAGTTCGGGAGCGGTGACCCCCAGTTCACGCGCGATCTGCTCGTGCAGGCGCAGGACGCGACGGGCGGCGACCTCGAAGCCGTCGGTGACGAAGATCTGGGACCCGATGTGCGAGTGCAGGCCGAGGAACTCCAGCCCGTCGGCGACGACGACCCGGCGGACCGCCTCGAGCGCGGCACCGTCGGCGATCGAGAAGCCGAACTTCTGGTCCTCGTGGGACGTCGAGATGTACTCGTGCGTGTGCGCCTCGACGCCGGCGGTGACCCGGACCATGACTCGTGCGGTCGTGCCGAGTTCGGTGGCGAGCGAGGACAGCCGGTCGATCTCCTCGAACGAGTCGATCACGATGCGGCCGACGCCGACCTCCAGGGCGCGGCGCAGTTCGGCGACGGACTTGTTGTTGCCGTGCAGACCGATCCGCGCGGGCGGGAAGTCGGCACGCAGCGCGACCGCCAACTCTCCCCCGGTGCACACGTCGAGGTTCAGGCCCTCCTCGGCGACCCACCGGGCCGTCGCGACGCACAGGAACGCCTTGCCGGCGTAGTAGACGTCGGCCGCGGGGAAGGCATCGCGGAAGGCACGCGCACGCGTGCGGAAGTCGTCCTCGTCGACGACGTACAGCGGCGTGCCGAACTCGGCGGCCAGTTCGGTGACGGACTCGCCCGCCACGGTCAGGACGCCGTCGATCTTGCTGACGTTCGCCGCCCACAACCGCTGCACGATCGCGTTGACGTCGTCGGGCTCGCGCAGCCACTCCGGGCCGCGGGTGCCGGCCTGCCCGTGCAGGGCTCCGGCTTCGTGGGAACGCATCTGGCTCACATCCGTTCCGGCGCGGACACGCCGAGCAGTCCGAGGCCGTTGGCGATGACCTGGCGGGTGGCCGCGACCAGTGCGAGCCGGGCACGGTGGGTGTCGGTGGCCTCCTCGTCGCCCTGCGGCAACACGCGGCAGACGTCGTAGAACTTGTGGAACGTCGCCGCGGTGTCCTCGAGGTAGCGGGCGATGCGGTGCGGCTCGCGCAGTTCGGCGGCGCGGCTGGCGACGCGTGGGAACTCGGCGAGCGCGCGCAACAGGTCGCCGGCGCGTTCCTCGACGAGCAGCGAAGGATCGAAGGTCTCGAGGTCGACCGTCAGTCCGAGGTCGGCGCCGTTGCGCAGGATCGACGACAGCCGGGCGTGCGCGTACTGCACGTAGTAGACGGGGTTGTCGCTGCTGCTGCTGGCCCACAGGTCGAGGTCGAGATCGATCGACGAGTCCGTCGAGTAGCGCGCCAACGAGTACCGGGAGGCATCGACGCCGATCGCGTCGACGAGGTCCTCCAACGTGATGACGGTGCCGGCACGCTTGCTCATCTTCAGCGGCTGGCCGTCGCGCAGCAGGTTGACCATCTGGCCGATCAGGATCTCCAGGTTGACGCCGGGCTGATCGCCGAAGGCGGCGCACATCGCCATCAGTCGCGAGACGTAGCCGTGGTGGTCCGCGCCGAGCATGATGATCGCCCGGTCGTAGCCGCGCTCGCGCTTGTTCAGGTAGTACGCCAGATCGCCGGAGATGTAGGCCGGCTGGCCGTCGGACTTGATGACGACGCGGTCCTTGTCGTCGCCGTAGTCGGAGGTGCGCAGCCACTGCGCGCCGTCGGACTCGTACATCTTGCCCAGGTCCTGCAGCCGGTCGATGGCGCGTTCCACGGCACCGGACTCGTGCAGGTCGTTCTCGTGGAAATAGACGTCGAAGTCGACGCCGAAGTCGTGCAGGCTGCTCTTGATCTCGCCGAACATGAGCTCGACGCCCTCGGCGCGGAACAGTTCGGCGGCCTCGTCGTCGGGCAGTGATGCCGCGTCGGGATGCTTGGCCATGATGACGGCGGCGATGTCGTGGATGTACTGGCCGCCGTACCCGTCTTCGGGCGCGTCCTGCTTCCGCGCGGCGGCCAGCAGGGATCGGGCGTACCGGTCGATCTGCGCGCCGTGGTCGTTGAAGTAGTACTCGCGGGTGACGTCGCCACCGGCGAACTCCAGCAACCGGCCGAGCGAGTCACCCACCGCGGCCCAGCGCACGCCGCCGATGTGGATCGGGCCGGTGGGGTTGGCGCTGACGAACTCGAGGTTGATGCGCTCGCCGGCGTAGAGGTCGCTGCGGCCATAGCCGGAGCCGGCTTCGAGGACCTGGCGGGCGACCTCGCCCTGAGCTCCCGCGGCGACCTTGATGTTGAGGAACCCGGGCCCGGCGACCTCGGCCGAGGCGATGCCGTCGGCGTTCGTGAGCTCGGTGGCGAGCAGGTCGGCGAACTCGCGCGGGTTCATGCCGGCCTTCTTGCCCAACTGCAGCGCGATGTTGGTGGCGTAGTCGCCGTGCTCCTTGACCTTCGGGCGCTCGACGCGGACCTCGGTGGGGACCGGGTCGGGGAGGGTCAGCCGATCTGAGTCCACGAGGGACGTCAGGGCGGCGACGATGGCGTCGGAAAGCTGTTCGGGGGTCACCCACCCAGCGTATCGGCGCGCTCTACCGGCGAGATTCGAGGACCCGTCGCACGGTCTCGACGAGGACGTCCGGTTCGAACGGCTTGATGACGTACTCGTCGGCGCCTGCGGCCTCCGCACGGTTGAGGTCGATCTGCTGCCCCTGCGTCGACACCATGACGATGCCGATGCCCTCGTGGCGCGGGTCGGCGCGAATCCGCGCGATCGCCGTGATGCCGTCCATGCGCGGCATCATCATGTCCATCGTGATGACGTCCGGCAGCGTCTCGAGCCGGGCCAGCACGTCCAGACAGTCCTGGCCGTCATCGGCCTCGATCACGTCGAATCCCGCCAGTTCCAGATTCGTCCGGATCAGGAATCGAATCGACGGGGTGTCGTCGACGATCAGGACGGTGGGGGGCACAGGGCCCACGCTACCGGTGCGCTACCGTTGGTGGTCGCGGCGATCACACCGCGAACGGCCCCCGTAGCTCAGGGGATAGAGCACCGCCCTCCGGAGGCGGGAGCGCAGGTTCGAATCCTGCCGGGGGCGCCGACTGAAACTACTGCAATTGCAGTAGTTTTTAATCTCAGAATCTTGCTCCAGGCCCGATAGTTCGTACCGGGGCCACATCGGGGCCACACGACGAGACGCCAGAACGCTGAAAAGGCTGCGCTTCGAGGGCCTGCACGTCATCCGGGGAACTGGACGACGAATGCGCGCCCAGACTGCACAACGGCCCTTTTCTACTGGAACTCCAGCCCATGGCGCACGCGGCACCAGACCCAATCACGCAACGCACCGTCGATCCCATCATGCGCCACCGCCCCTTGGGGCGATGCTCTAAGTCATCGATTCCGCATTGCGTAGCACTTCATGCTACGTTTTACGTAGTCAATAAGGAGGTGCGTTGTGGCAGCCCCAGCATTGATCACCCACGCCCCTCTACGCACCGTCAGGCCCAAGGACCTCGCCGACGCCTACACGAACCCCCGCGCGGTCATCGCCCATCACCTCGGCACCGGAGCCCTCGTGCGTCTGGCCCCCGGCTACGTCATGGCCATCCCCGACGACAAGAACCCGACGTGGCGCCCGACACTCGAAACGGTTGGCGCAGCCATTGCCACAGCCATCTACGGAGCCAACGACACCGTGCTGATGGGGCTCACGGCAGCCCGGATCCACGGTGCTCTCCCCCGCACCATCGGCGATGTCGTCGTCGCTGTTCCCCGCCAGCATCGGCCCATCCGCTTGGAAGCAGGTGGGGCCCTTCATTTCGTCCAACGCGACACTGCTGCACTCGATGCCCGCCTTGAAATCCTGGAGGTCGGCCGCGCCCTCGTGACCACGGTCGAACAGACTGCGCTCGATCTCGCCCGCCGTCCAGAACTCGGTGGCCACCCAGACGAAGCCACAGTCGCCCTGAACAACCTGCTCCCCCGCCTCGACCATGACCGACTTGTCCGCATCGCCGCCCAGCAATACGGCATGGGTGCCGCGCTCGAACGAATCGAGGCCCTCTCATGATCAGCAACGAAGATCTGACACGCGTGCGCGACCAGTTCGGCGTGGCCGACGCCCAAGTGCTGCGCGACCACCTGATTTCCCACGTCCTTGCCGCTCTCACCCAGATGCCGGAGAGCGGGGATCTGGTGTTCTTCGGAGGAACCGCCCTGTCCCGGACCTTGCTTCCGGACCTGCGGCTCAGTGAGGACATCGACCTGATCACCACCGGCCGCCGCTCCGACGTCGCGACGCGAATCACGGAATCCATCGACGACAGGCTCGCCCGTACCCACGGCGCCACCGAGTGGCTGCCGCCACTGGACCAGACGAAGGGCGCCGAACCGGCAGTCCTACGAGTCGACGGCGGCATCACGGTCCAGGTTCAGTTGCTATCGCAAACCGGCTACCCAACGTGGCCGACCATCGAAGCCACCCTTGAGCAGCGCTACACCGACGCACCACCGGCACGACTGCACGTCCTCACACCCGCGGCATTCGTCGCAGCGAAACTCGCCGCCTGGCACGACCGCAAAGCACCCCGCGACCTCTACGACCTCTGGGCCCTTACCCAGGCTGGCCACCTCACCCAAGAAGCACTGAACCTCTACGTCCGCTTCGGCCCAACCGGCAAACCCCCGACTGAACGCGACTTCACCGACATCCCAACCGCCTCCGCCTGGTCTACCGCCCTCGACCACCAGGGCCACATCGGAGTTGACCCGGAAATGGCAGGCCGCACCGTGAACGACGCCGTTCACACCATGGCTCAGCCCAGCTGAGCCCACCGAAACTTCCGCCACTTCAAACGCGGCGAAAGGACGCGGCCCAGCCACAGCATGAGGCGAGTGAACGATCCTGGCTGCGCACCAGTCAGCCACCGAGTTGTAGAGCTCTCGCACTGCGGTCAGAGCCGAAGGGTCCGTCACGGCGATGATCGGCATAGGCGGACCGTCGGCCAATGCGTCGGTTGACTGGCCAGCCCCGAAAGCACCGCCCTCCTTCACGACGATCTCGCCGACGATGTTCAAGAAGGCCGTGCCAGCGGCGGGCGGCAACCCCGTCATGACGACTTCCGGATGCTGGTAGTCGGTGAGACCGACTGTGTAAGAGAGGCATTTCGAAGGATCAGCCGATCTCCCGATACCGACCAGCGCATGATTCGCACGCTGAGCGCTACGCGGCAGCCGATGATGAGTCACTTCAGCCCATATGTGGGCTAAACCGGTACATCGTTCTGGGCGGAATGCCGCGGTCAGGGGACGAGCCGAGCAAGTGCCGCTGCCTGCAGCCTCTGCGATAGTGCGGAGATGACCTCGCCGCTGCGTCGCGCCGTCGTAGCAGACCGGCCCGCCGAGGCGTCCTGCCCGGTCAGTCGACGGCGACGAAGTCGTCCCAGGTCTCGGCGAGGTAGTCGATGAAGGCGGGACCGACGTGTTGGCCGGCGAGGTGTTCCCGGGTGACCGGCAGGGTTGCGGGGGTGAAGTCCTCGTGCTCGATCACACGGGCGGCGAAGTCGTGGTGGACGATCGCACCGAGGCCCACGCCGACGAAATCCGCGCCCTGGTCGAGGCACCACCGGGCGTCGGCAGCGGTGAGCACCTTGCCGGTGACGCCGAGTCGGGCATCGCCACGGTCGAGGTCCATGAAGCGGTCGATGATCCGGCCACCCGAATCGTCACGACGCGGCTCCATGAACACGTCCCACAGCGACAGGTCCACGTAGTCGACCAAGCCGGAGGCGAGCACCTCGCGGGCGTGCTCGCGGCCCTCGGCGAGCGTGATCCCGTAGCCCTCGGGGGTGAGTCGGATACCGACCTGGAAGTTCGGTCCGGTCGCCTGCCGGATCGCGACCAGGACCTCGTCGACGATCCGGAAGCGGTTCACCGAGGAGCCACCGTACTGGTCGGCACGATCGTTGAATCGTGGATCGAGGAACTGGGCGATCAGATAGCCGTGCGCACCGTGCACCTGCACCCCGTCGAACCCGGCGCGCTCCGCACGTTCGGCGGCCGTCGCGAAGTCCTCGACGACCTGCTGCACCTCGGCCGTCGTCAGGGCGCGGGCCGCGTACTTCGCGTCGTCCCACGGCGCGACCCGGTCCGATCCGGCGAAGCTCGCCTCGGCGCGTCGACCCCCGTGATGCAACTGCACGGCGGAGACTGCGCCCTCGGCGGCAATTTCGGCGGCCAGTCGCGCGAGCCCGGACTCGTGTGCCGCGTCGTTCACGCCCAGTTGACCGAACCAGGCGCGGCCACCCGGTGCGACGTACGCCGCGGCCGTGAGCACCTGCCCGAACCCACCGCGGGCCCTGGCCACAAGCCAAGCGATCTCGTCATCGCTCAGCGTTCCGTCGAGGTGGCTCTGCTTGTTCGTCAACGGTGCGAGCGCGAAGCGATTGCGCCACGCCGGGCCGTGGGAGAAGGTCAACTCGTCATTCAGCGCGGGATTCGGCACCGCTTGAGCGTATATCACGAGCGATGGTTCCTTCGCGTGCCTGTCGGCGACCGCTCACGTCCCGAGACCCGGGGCCCGCTGAACGACCTGTCGCCCATGGGCCTGTCACGACGCTCGACCGACCACCGGAACGTACCGCAGCGCCACCACTGCGGACCCGACCTCGAGCCGTTGACGAGCTCCAGATCAAGCGACTCCGACCATCCCGCGAACCCGTCAGCCCGTGACCGGCAGGGTGCTCGACACGACGTACCGCTCGACGTTCGCCGCGTGGTGGCGATGCATTCGCTCGTCGGCAGGGATGGCGCGATGGTCGCAGCAGCCGTCGATCGTGACATTGATCGAGTACCGCAGAGCTCCCATCGCGCCAACCCGATCAGGCCAGGGCCTTGGCCTTGATCGCTGCGAACTCGGTCTCGTCGATTGCGCCGGAGTCCAGCAGTTCCTTGGCATGGGCGATCTGACCGGCCACGTCGGACGAGCCGCCCGCGGTCTGCCGGATGTACTCGTCCTGCGCGGCGCGCATCTTGGCCACCTCGGCGAGCTGGCGCTCGTTCATGCTGCGGCCTCGGGCGATCAGGTAGATCAACGCGCCGAGCCACGGCACGAAGATCAGCAACACTGCCCAGCCCGCCTTCCCCCACCCGCTGAGCGTGGGGTCACGGAACAGGTCGAACAGGCAGCGGAACCACACCATGAGCGCGGCGATCCAAATGAAGAACCACAGGCTCCACAGGAGGACTTCACCGAAGTCCGTCGTCAAACTGTCCACCGTGCAACTCCTTGCATCAAGAATGAGAAATGCCGCCCGACAGCGTCGGGCACCCACCATGGTGCACCTTCTCGGGGTGGGAGGCCATCACCCCGTGGCGGGTGGACCCGCGCGGCGGGATCGGGCCGGGTGAACGGACCGGGCGCGCGGACCGTACTGATCGGTGAGGCCCGCGGTCCCGAGAGCCGGGACCGGGCCGACCGGAGTCATCATGAACCAGGCCAACCTCCCCCTGCGCATCGTCGCCGCCGTCGCGGTGATCGTCTCGGCGTACGTCCACCTCAAGCTCTGGCTCGACGGCTTCCGGGACGAGGACGTCGTCGGCCCGGCCTTCCTGCTGAACGTCGTCGCCGGGGTCGTGATCGCGATCCTGCTGCTGACGTGGCAGCACTGGGTCCCGGCCCTCCTCGCCGTCGGCTTCGGCGCCTCGACACTGCTGGCATTCACGATCGCCACGATGCCGAGCGGCCTCTTCGGTGTTCACGAGCACTGGCGCGGCACGTACACGTGGGCGGCCGCGATCTCGGAGGTCGTCGCGATCGTCGCCGGCCTGCTGTTGCTGGCCGCGTCCCGACGGCCGGTCGGCCGGCGGGTCAGCCGCTGACCCGGAGCACCGTGGTGTCGTCCTCGCGGCGCACCTCCACCGCGGCGATCTCGTCCCGTTCCGCGGAGGTCGCGGCAGTGAGGTGCATCGTGGCGCCGTCGACGCCGCGCCACGTCCCGACCTGCTCGACCTTCCCGTCGCGCGTGTGGACGACGAGCCGGTAGGTCTCCTGCACCGGCTCGTATCCACCGTCGTACCGACCCCGCGCATAGGAGCAGGTCAGGTCCAGGCGAGTCCCCCAGCGCACCGACTCGAACGCCAACGCTCCCTGGACCGGCGCGCCGCCGACCGTCGTCATCGCCACGGGGGTCGCGCCCGTCGCGATGGCGTCGGCGACATCCGGGCTCCCCCGATCGGCGAGCAGGGGCACCGCCACCCCGATCGCCGTCACCGCGGCCGCGCCCACCACGGCGGCGACGAGACGGCCGCGACGACGGCGGCGGCGACGGACCTGCGCCGCGAGGGCGGGCAGCAGGGTCGCCGGGACGGGTTCCTCCGGTTCCTCGAGCACGTCCGACCCGACCCGTGCCAACAGTCCGGGGACCCCGGCCAGCTCGCGCACGGCCCGCGAGCACTCGTCGCACGTGCCGAGGTGACGTTCGTACTCCCGGCGCTCTGCGGGCGAGAGTGAACCGAGGACGTACGCGCCGTCCCACCGCTCATAGGTGCAGGTGCTCATCCGCCCACCCCCAACTCCTCCAGCGCGAGCCTCAACGCCCGCAGCGCATAGTGCGTCCGCGACTTCACGGTGCCCTCGGGGACGCCGAGTCGCGCCGCGGCCTCGGCCACCGATCGTCCCCCGTAGTAGCACTCGAGCAGGACGGCACGATGCTCGGCCGACAACGACGTCAGGGCCTCCGCGACCACCCAGGACAGCAGCAGCCCTTCGGTCTCGTCACCGCGATCGCCGCCCTCGGGAACATCGGCGACGCTGAATTCCATCCGGCTCCGGCGGGTGCGCCACTCGTCGATCACGAGGTTGCGGGCCACCGTGAACAGCCAGCTGCGCACCGCCGCATCGGAACGTTCCAGCACCTCGCGATGCCGCCACGCGCGCAGAAACGTCTCCTGCACCACGTCCTCGGCCCGGCCGCGGTCGCGCGCCGTCAGCCCGTGGCAGTAGCCCCAGAGCGCCGCGGCGTGTTCGTCGTGCAGGCGCCGCATCAGCGCGATGTCGTCGTCGCTCGTCATCGCCCCTCCCCTCGGGAGAGCTCACGGCTCGGACTGTACGCCGCCACGAACCGGTCCCGGAACGCATCCATCCGCCAGACCGGTGCGTCAGGGTCCGGGTGCAGGCCCGCCTGCCAGCCCCAGCCGTCGAGGGCCCGCAGCACCCCGGGGTCGCGCGCGACGACGCTGACCGGAACGTCACGTCCCGGATCACGGCCCGAGACGATGGCCGCCGGCTGGTGGTCGCCCAGGACCACGAGCACGGTGTCGTCGTCCGCGTTTCGTTGCACCCAGGAGCACAGCGCCGTCAGCGCGTACTCGATCGACTCGCCGTAGGCGGCCCGCACGGTGCTCGCGTCCCGCCACGTCGTGGCCCGGCTCCGGGCATGCGCGGACATGCCGTCGAACACCGACCCGTCGCCGACGTCCTGCCACGGCACCATCCGCGGCAGGGGCGCCCACGGGGCGTGGGAGGAGATGAGGTCGATCTCGGCGAACACCGGCGGGCGGGCGGGCCCCGTCAGCTCCCGCCGCCCGAACGCCTCGAGCGTGTACTGGTCGGGCATCGTCGCGTAGCCGAACCGCGGGCCGCCGTAGCCCAGGTCACGCGAGTCGTACACCCGCGCGTAGTCGTAGAACGCGCCTTGGGGCCAGTCGTGCGTGTTCGCCGGTACGATCGCGACCGTGCGCCAGCCGGCCCGGCCGAACAGATCGCTGAGCGTCAGGCGCGATCCCGTGACGAGGACGTCGTACCGGCGCTGCGAGTCGACCCACAGACCCGACTGCATCGACGCGTGCGCGAGCCAACTGCCGGCACCGAAGGTGGGCGAGGTCAGGAACGCACTGCGGCCGGAGAACCCGTTCGCCTCGAGGTGGGCGGTCTGTCGGTCGAGGACCGCTCCGACCCCCGGCGCCATCGCGGAGTCCTCGAGCGCCGCCCGGCCGTAGCTCTCGACGAACACCAGCAGGACGTCCTTGCCCCGCAGCGCGCCGAACAGGTCGTCACCGGCGGCGGCGAGCGGGTCGTCGCGTGCGGCGCGGGCGAACTCGCGCTGGTCCGCCAGCCCGGCCGGGATGCCGGCGACCTCGTCGTACACGTAGCTCGAGGCCGAGGCGGTGGTCGCCGGGAGACCGGAGAGCGCCAGCGCGGGGATCGCCGCCCACGCCACGACGAGCCCGCGACCCACACCGTGCCGGTGCTCCCGGACGAGCTGTCCACCGCGGACGAGCGCCAGCGGCACGAACACCACGACGACCGTCGCGGCCAGCACCGCGAGCAGCGTGAGCCCGACGGCCGTGGCGGATCCGAGCGAGTCCTCGACCACGCCGATCGCCGCACCGAGGTAGCCCCAGTCGACGAGCAGGTCGAAGGGCCGGTCGAGCACCTCGTAGAACCCCACGTCGAGCACCTTGAGCACCGCGACGAGACCGACGACCGTCCCGACGGGGACCGCCAGGACGGTCCACCACCGAAGCGGCAGCAGCCACGCGAGGCTCACGAGCACGACGAGTTCGAGTGGCAGGCGCACGAACGCGCCGACGGACCAGGCGCCCCATCGGTCGGGCGCGACCAGGGCGAACCACACCACGGCGAGCGCGACTCCCGCGGCCAGCACGCGGAGGAATCGGAAGGCCGAGGCCACACGCGCGCTCACGGTGCGGCCGTCCGGTGCCGGGCGAGCCAGCGGACCTGGTGCCAGAACGACTCGGCAAGCAGTCCGAGTGCGACCAGCAGGAGCAGCCGGACGGCGGTCGGCGCGAGCACCCCGGAGACCGCCACCGTGAGGGCGACGCCCTGGAACACCGCGACCGCCTTGGCCCACCAGCGCACGGGGACGGGGCGGCGTAGCCACGGCAGCACGAGGGTGGCCGCCCCGAGCAGATAGCGTGCCGCGCCGATGAGCAGCACCCACGCACCGACGGAGGGAGCGACGGCCAGGCTCAGGACGAGGATCAGCAGCGCGTCGACCTCCATGTCGAAGGCCGCCCCGAACGCCGACTCGGTGCCGGTGCGGCGGGCCACGTGTCCGTCGACGCCGTCGAGCACGATCGTCGCCACCGCCAGCGCCACGACGAGTGCAACGCGGCCCTCGCCCGCGACGAGTACGGCCACGGCGATGACGAACGCGCCGCGCACCGCGGTGACGAGGTTCGCCGGGCCCGGGTGGACGACGGCGACGGATTGAACCGGACGAGCTCGCACCTCGTACCTCCCATCACCAGCACAGACGTGTCGGCGGCCGCTCCGGTTCACTCCGGGCGGCCCGAGGAGGCTCGATGGACGACCACGCCCGCGCCTTCTGGGTGTGTGCGCCGGGCACCGGCGAGATCCGCGAGGTCCCGGTGGCGCCGCCGGGATCGGACGAGGCGCGCGTGCGCACCCTCCACTCGGCCATCAGCCGCGGCACCGAGACGCTCGTGTTCGGCGGACACGTGCCGGCCTCCCACTGGGACCGGATGCGCGCACCGTTCCAGGAGGGCGACCTCCCGGGGCCCGTGAAGTACGGCTACCTCAACGTCGGCGTGGTCGAACAGGGGCCGACCGCGCTGGTCGGCCGGACGGTGTTCTGCCTCTTCCCCCACCAGACCTCCTACGTCGTGCCGACGTCCGCGTTGACGGTCGTGCCCGAGGGCGTGCCGGCGGCGCGCGCCGTGCTCGCCGGGACGGTCGAGACCGCCGTGAACGCCCTGTGGGACGCCGCTCCCCTCGTGGGCGACCGGGTCGCAGTGGTGGGAGCGGGCATGGTCGGCTGCTGCGTCGCGCGACTGCTCGCGTTGCTGCCGGGCGTGCACGTCACCCTCGTGGACGTCGACCCGGCCCGGGCGCCGGTCGCGGACGCGCTCGGGACCGGATTCGCCACACCCGGTGAGGCGGCCGAGCGCACGGGCGGAGGCGTCGACCTCGTCGTCCACGCCAGCGCGACGTCGGCGGGCCTGCAGACGAGCCTCGACCTGCTCGGCTTCGAAGGCCACGTCGTCGACCTCAGCTGGTACGGCGACGCCGTCACGGAGGTGCGACTGGGCGCGGACTTCCACGACCGCCGCCTGCAGATCCGCTCCAGCCAGGTGGGCACCGTGGCGGCCTCTCGGCGCGCCCGCCGCACGCCCGCGCAGCGCCTCGAACTGGCGATGGAGCTGCTGCGCGACGACGCCTTCGACGCCCTGCTGAGCGGCTCGTCACCGTTCGAGGAGTTGCCGCAGGTCCTCGCCGACCTCACCGAGGGCCGCCTGAGGGCGCTCTGCCACACCGTCACCTACGAGGAGCCGCCGTGTTCAGCGTGACCGTTCGAGACCACCTGATGATCGCCCACAGCCTGCACGGGGACGTGTTCGGTCCGGCCCAGCGCCTGCACGGCGCGACCTACGTCGTCGACGCGACGTTCCGGCGGGACGGCCTCGACGAGCACGGCATCGTCCTCGACATCGGGCGCGCGGCCGAGGCACTGGGCGCGGTCGTCGCGGACCTGACGTACCGGAACCTCGACGAGGACCCGGTGTTCGCCGGAGCGAACACGACGACCGAGGTTCTGGCGCGGCACATCACCGACCGGCTCGCGGAGCGGGCCCGCGAAGGGGCCCTGGGCGTCGCACCCGACGACCTCGCCACGATCGCCGTGGTCCTGCACGAGTCCCACGTCGCGTCCGCCGGCTACGAGCGAGCGCCATGAGCGTCCACGTCGTCGTCCCGGAGGGCTTCGACGATCCGGCCCGACCCAGCGGCGGGAACCACTACGACGCCCGGATCATCGACGGTCTCGTCGCGCTCGGCGGCGACGTGGTCGTGCGGCGCTCGACCGCCGGCCGGCTGGACGCGACGCTCGAGGACGCGGACGACGGCGACACCGTCGTGGTCGACGGCCTGATCGCGACCCGGGCGCCGACGGCGCTGGAGTCGCACGCCCGGAGGCTGCGTCTCGTCGCACTGCAGCACCAGGCCTTCGGTGACCTGCCCGTCACCGCCGGCGCCACCGGACTCCTGGACGCGGAATCTCGCGCTCTGCACTCCTGCACGGCCGTCGTGGCGACCAGCGCCTGGACCGCAAGCCGGCTCGTCACGCTGCACGGTCTCGATCCCGGTGCGGTCCACGTGGCGACTCCGGGCACCGATCGGGCACCGATTGCGCCCGGGACGCCCGGTGGCACGCACCTGCTGTGTGTCGGCGCGCTGACGCCCACCAAGGGACAGCACGTCCTGCTCGAGGCACTGCGGCGACTGGGGACCGCCCCGTGGACGTGCACCGTCGTCGGCTCGACCACCGTCGACCCCGACTTCGCCGAGGACCTCACACGCCTCGCGCCCGCGGGCGTCACGATCACCGGCGCGATGGACCGCAGAGCGTTGGCAAACGTGTACGCGACCGGCGACCTGCTGGTGCATCCGACGCTCGGCGAGGGCTTCGGCATGGTGGTCACGGAGGCGCTCGCCCGAGGCCTGCCCATCGTCGCCAGCGACACCGGCGGCGTCCCCGAGTCCCTCGGGTCACCCGACGCGGGGCTCCTCGTCCCGCCCGGCGACCCGGCGGCGTTGACGACGGCACTCCGGCGCTGGCTCACCGACTCTTCGCTCCGGTCGCGCATGCGGGAGGCCGCCCGGGCCCGGCGCGGGACGCTCACCGGCTGGGACCGGACGGTCAGCGAGATCGAGCGGGTGCTGGACGCGGTCGCCCGCCGCCCGGCGGGGGTGCCCCGGTGACGCGCGGGACGATGTGGAGGATCGCCCGCCCGACGCTGGCGCTCTCCGTGGTCGCGATCCTGGCGTGGCGGCTCGGTGCCGGACCCTTCCTCGACGGTCTGCGCCTCGTCGACGCCCGGATCCTGACGATCGCGCTGGTCGTCGGCGCGGGGACGACGCTGTGCGCCGCCCACCGCTGGCGCCTCGTCGCCACTGGCCTGGGCACCCGCATCGACCTGCCTGCGGCGATCGCCGCGTCCTACCGGGCGCAGTTCCTCAACGCCGCGCTGCCCGGTGGCGTGCTCGGCGACGTGCACCGGGGACTGCGGCTGGGTCATGAGGACGGCCATCGGGCGCGCGGGCTGCGCGCCGTGGCCTGGGACCGCGCCCTCGGCCAGGGCGTCCAGGTGGCCCTCACCGTCGCGGCGGTCGCCGTCCTGCCCGATCCGTTCGGGTTGCGCGGGCCCACGATCGCCCTCCTCGTGACGGTCGTCGTGGTGGCGGCCTGTCTCGCCACGAGACGGCTGCGCACGATCCTGCTGACCGACCTGCGCTCGCTGGCGACGGGACGGCGTGGCATCGGGATCGTCGTCGCGAGCACCGCTGCGGTCGCCGGCTACGTCACGATGTTCCTCGCCGCCGCGTGGGCGGCCGGCGTGCAGGCGTCCGTGGAGCTGCTCGTGCCGATCGCCCTGCTGGTCCTGGTCGCGATGGCGGTGCCGGTGAACGTCGCCGGCTGGGGCCCCCGAGAGGGCGTCGCCGTGTGGGCCTTCGCCCACGCGGGCCTCGACGCCTCGACCGGACTGACGGTCGCGGTCGTCTACGGCGTCATGTCGATCGTCGCGACCCTGCCGGGCGTCGTCGTCCTCGCGGCCGACTCGAGCCCGCGACGTCCGACCGTTCAGGGGGCTCGTCATGGCTGAGGCGGGCGAACGTCCGTACACGGTGCTCAGTTGCGGGATGTCGCTCGACGGATACCTCGACGACTCCGCGGACGAGCGGCTCGTGCTCTCCAACGACGCGGACCTCGACCGGGTCGACGGAGTCCGTGCCTGGGCCGACGCGATCCTCGTGGGAGCCCACACGGTCCGGCGGGACGATCCGCGCCTGCTGGTCCGCAGCGCCGAGCGACGGCGGCGACGGATCGCCGCGGGACGGGACCCGTCTCCGACGAAGGTCACCGTCACCGAGCGCGGCGAGCTCGATGCCGCGGCGAACTTCTTCACCGCCGGGCCGGCCGAACGGCTCGTCTACTGCGCGGCTCCGAAGGCCGACGAACTGCGCGCACGGCTCTCCGGTCTCGCCGAGGTCGTCGACGTGGGCTTCCCCGTGGACCTGCGCGACATCGTCCGGGACCTCGGCTCCCGGGGCGTGCGGCGGTTGATGGTCGAGGGCGGGGGCCGCATCCACACGCAGTTCCTCACGCTCGGGCTCGCCGACGAGCTCGAACTCGTGGTGGCCCCGTTGTTCGTGGGCGATTCGCGCGCGTGCCGGTTCGTCGGCGACGGCGCGTTCCCCTGGGACGGCCGGCACCGGGCCCGACTGGCCGGCACCCGCACGCTCGGCGACGTCGTCCTGCTGCGCTACGCACTCTCCGACCGGTTCGAGGACGAGCCGCCGGACGGGTGAGCCCGCTCAGGACCTCACGAGGGCGCGCGTGGCATCGACGATCTCCTGCTCGCCGAGCAGGACGGTGTCCGAGGCCGGACCGAGCGGGATGAAACTGTCCGCACTGGACACCCGGGCGATCCGGCCCAGCTGTCCGGCCTCGACGAGGGTCGTCACCACGCCCTCCCCCACCCCACCGGAGTGTCGGGTCTCGTCCACGACCAGCACACGGTCGAACCCGCGGCACGCCTGGACGATCGATTTCTCGGGCAACGGCGCGAGCCAGCGCAGGTCAACGACGGTGGCGTCGATGCCCTCCCCGCGCAGGGTCTCGGCCGCCCGCAGGCCCAGGTAGGTGCCGTTGCCGAACGTCACCAGGACGACGTCGCCGCCCTCGCCGTACGTGCCGATCTCACCGGGACGGACGAAGCCGTCGGCCGTGTCCGGCGCGGGCAGGGCGGCCGTCCAGAGCCCGTCGCCGTCGGCATGCAGATCACGCGTGTGATACCTCGCGATCGGTTCCAGGAAGACGCACACGCGCCCCTGACGGGCCAGTTCGAAGCACGCGCGCAACAGCCCGGGGGCGTCGGCCGGATGGTTCGGCACGGCCAGCACGAGGCCGGGGATGTCACGCAACACCGCGACGGAATTGTCGTTGTGGAAATGCCCGCCGAAGCCTCGCTGGTAGGCCAGTCCCGCGACTCGCACCACCATCCCGTTGCGGTACTGACCGCCGGAGAAGAACGCCAGCGACGCCGCCTCGCCACGCAACTGGTCCTCGGCGTTGTGCAGGTAGGCCAGGTACTGGATCTCCGGGATCGGCACGAACCCCGCCAGCGCCGTGCCCAGCGCCGTGCCGAGAATCGTCTGCTCGTCCAACAGCGTGTCGAACACCCGCAGGCCACCGAACCGCTTGCGCAGGCCGCGGGTCACCCCATAGACCCCGCCCTTGACCGCGACGTCCTGACCGAAGACCAGCGCCTCGGGCCGCTCGTCGAGCAGTTCGGCCAGCGTCGCGTTGACGGCCTGCGCGAGGGTCAGCCGGGTGTCGTCGCGCTCAGGCTCGGCCTCCGGCGCGAGGATCTGCGGTAGGTCCAACGGCGCCATCACCGACGCGCGCGAGTCGAGGTGCGCCTCGGCCAGGACGGTCTCGGCCTCGGAGCCCACCAGCATCCGCACACGTTCGTACTGCGCGAGCGCCTCGACCCCCGTCATGACGCCCGCCCCGACCAGCACGCGAGCCGTCGCCACGAGCGGGTCGCGGTCGTGGTCGGCCTCGATCTGACGACGCGTCCGGTACGCGATCTCCGCGTCGGAACCGGCGTGGCCCATGAACCGGACCGTGCGCAGGTGCAGGACCGACGGGCGTCGCGTCGTGCGCACGGCCTCGAGTGCCGCGCCGGTGACCTCGAGCAACGCCAGGGGGTCGTCACCGTCGACGGTCCGATACTCCAGGCCCGGAAGACTCGCGAGCATCGCATCGGGCCATCCCGGCGGTGAGGCCGTACTGATCCCGATGCGGTTGTCCTCGCACACGAACAGGACCGGGCAGTCCACTCCGCGATGGGTGAGGTAGGCGGCCGCGTTCAGCGCGCCGACGGCCGTGGAGTGGTTCGCCGAGGCGTCGCCGAAACTGCACACCACCACCGCATCCGTGGGCCAGGCCGTGTGGCGGCCCGCCGCCCGCGCGAACTCGAGGCCGAGTCCGAGTCCGACGGCACGCGGCAGGTGCGAAGCGATCGTGGACGTCTGCGGGATGATGCTCAACGCCGGATGCCCGAACACCTTGTGCCGCCCGCCGGACATCGGGTCGCTGCGAGCACTGACGAGACTGAGCAGGATCGCTCGCACGGGACGCTCCAGACCGGCCTTCGCCGCGCGTGCCGCGTACAGGCCGCCGGAGCGGTAGTGCAACAGCGCGGGATCGGTCACCTTCGACAGCAGTCCGATCGCCGCGTTGCTCTCATGGCCGGCCGAGCCGATCGTGTAGTGCCCGCTGCCGCGCGACTGGAGCCAACGGGCGGCCAGATCCAGATGGCGACTCTGCACCTGGGCGGCGAACAGGGCCCGCAGGTCGGCGGTGGTCCGTTCGTCGATCGCACCGTCGGGAGCCCGCCCCAGTGCCGGCAACGCTCGCACGACGTATTCGTCGATCGACTCCATGGAAAATCCCTAGCACCTTCGAGAGGGCAAATCGTGGAAACGCGTCAGTCCCGGGTGAGACCATCTCCGCGGACCGACTCCAGACCGAGGTCCAGTCCGTCCGCGACCGCGTCGAACACCCGGGCCGTTCGCAGATGTGCGGCGAAGCGCTCGTTGAGTCCACCGGGCGTCGCATGTGCCGCCGCGAGGGCCGCGGGATCGGCGGCGTCGCGCAACTCATGACTGGTCTCGGCGAAGATCCCGCCGAGCAACCGGACGGCCTGCTCGCGGGCGAGCCCCTGGTCGGTCAACCAGTCGGCGACCGCACCGACGTACTCGAGGTGGGCGGCGACCGTCGCCGACGCGACGGAGACGCTGTCGAGGTCGGATTCGGTCGCCAGATCGATCGCGCCACCGAGCGGCCCGAATATCGCCCGCGCCTGGTCGGTCGCCGGGAAGACCGGCGTGGCCACGGCTCGGCGGGCCACCCCCACGTGCGGGATCGCGCGAGCGATCGGTGCGGCCGGACCGACCAGTTCGCCGAGCTGCGTGATCGAGAGCGCCGCCATGACGCTGACCACCGCGTGATCGTCGGCGAACCGCAACGGCGTGAGGATGCGGACGGCATCCTGCGGCCGAACGGCCACGACGATCGTTCTCGCCCGGTCGACCAAGGACTGGTTGTCGGGATCGACCTCGACATTCGCATGTGTCGCCGCGAGGCGGGCCGACCTTTCCGCGCTGCGGCCCGAGACCAGGATGCGCGGAGCCTCGGGGCCCGTCGACAGGCCCGTCACGATCGCCTCCCCGAGGGCGCCGAGACCGAGCACGGCCAGGTCGAACGGGCGGTCTGCGGCGCAGGAGGTCACCGGAGCATCGTCGCAGACCCGCCCGGGCCCTCTCGCTCTCCGGGTGACGGGCGGGCGGTGCCGCAGCCACCACCGACCACCCTCACGTGGTGGCCCACTCACCGCCCCACCCGGTCAGGCCCGGAGCGCCTGCCCGACGGCATCGGCGATCGGCATCCGCAGGGCGGGGCCGTGGCCGGGCAGGACGAGGTCGGCATCGAGACCGGCGAGGTCTGGCAGGGTACGGCGCAGCAGACCGACGTCGTGGTGGAAGAACCCGTCGATGGCCTGGGGGCCCTCGACCGGACTGAGCGAGTGTCCGGAGACCAGCGCATCACCGGTCGCCACGACTCGCCGGTCCGGGAAGTACCACGCGGTGTGCCCGGACGTGTGGCCCGCGAGCGGTACGGGCACCGGCGACAGAGGAACGTCGAGCGCCCGACCCGGCGTGACCGCCTGCGGATGCTCGGCCCGCGGATGCTGCGAGCCGCCCAGTCGCGCGATCCGCAGTCCCCAGCGCAGCACGCTCGGGCGCCACGCCCGGACGAGGACGTCGAGCGCGGTCGCGCTCTCGACCCGCTCACCGCGCAGCATCGGCAGTTCGTCGACTCCGGCCCACACGCGGGCTCCGCGGCGCTCGAGCTCGGGCATCGAGCCGGTGTGGTCGACGTGGTTGTGCGTCAGGAGCAGCGCCTCGACCTGCGCCATCGACGCACCGGCCCGGTGCACGGACTCCTCCACGAGCGCGGCCTGACCCGGATAACCGCAGTCGACCAGGGCGACCCGAGCGCCCTCGACGAGCACGATCCAGTTGACCACGTCGGTGTGCGCGAACCAGATTCCGTCCGCGACTTCGGTGACCTCCAGCACGAGACGACGATAGCCCCGTGCGGAACGCCCTGATCGTGGTTAGCGTCGGAGACATATCACCACCGCACCACCACCAGGACACACCAGGAGGTATCCATGCCCAAGCGCACCGCACGCACTGCCTGGGACGGCGGGTTCGAGGACGGGTCAGGCCAGGTCGAGCTCACCTCGTCCGGCCTCGCGACGTTCGAGGTCTCCTTTCCCAAGCGCTCGTCCGAGGACGGAGGCGGAGCGACCAACCCCGAGGAACTCATCGCCGCCGCCCACTCCTCGTGCTACACGATGCAACTGACCGCCCTGCTCGGTCAGGCCGGCGCGACACCCATCTCGGTCGAGACCACCGCCGAGGTCACCCTCGGGCCCGACCCCGACGGCGGCTTCAAGATCCCCCGGATCGCCCTGACGGTGCGCGCCGAGGTCGACGGCATCGACGAGGCGGGCTTCCGTGAGATCGCCGAGGAGGCGAAGGCCACCTGTCCCGTGAGCAAGGCGCTCGACGGCGTCGACGACATCTCTCTCGACGCTGCACTCGAGACCGCCTGAGACAGCCCCACGGCGAGCCGTGTGGCACGCGCCACACGGCTCGCCGCGAGGCGACGACCGCTGGTCGACGCATTGCTCGACCTGCCTGCGATCGGCTTCGTCGCCGCGTTAGGCTGTCTTGAGTCCCACACTGCGCGAAACACGCCAGCAACATTCCCGGAAGAGGCGATTCAGGCCGTGGCCGAGTCCTCCCCCACCGCGTCGACGACCGACGCGCATCACCCCGATTTCGGCAGCAACGAATGGCTTGTCGAAGACATGTACGAACGCTTCACCTCCGACCCCGCGTCGGTCGATGCGAAATGGGCGTCCTTCTTCCGCGAAGGGGGGTACGGATCCAACGGCTCCGCCGGCACCTCCGCGTCCGGCAACGGCACGACCAAGGCAGCCGAGCCGGTGAAGCAGCAGCAGGCCCACGAGACCAGCGCCCCGGCCACGCCCGCCAAGAGTCCCGCCTCGCGCGCAGCCGAGGAGAAGGACCCGCCGGCCCCGGCCGCCGCCCCGGCCGCGCCGAAGTCGAACGCCACCAACGCGCCCGCCGCGAAGGCCGCGACCCCGTCCGCCCGGACCACGTCCAAGTCCACCCCGGCGAAGGCCGCCGAGCCGGCGAAGCCTGCCGGCCCCGGTGAGGTCGAGCGCGTCATCCTCAAGGGCGCCGCCGCCCGCACCGCCGCCAACATGGACGCCAGCCTCGCGGTGCCCACCGCGACCAGCGTCCGTTCGGTGCCGGTCAAGCTGCTCTTCGACCAGCGCGTCGTGATCAACAACCATCTCGCCCGCGCCCGCGGCGGCAAGGTCTCCTTCACGCACCTGATCGGCTTCGCCGTCATCCAGGCGATGAAGACGATGCCGGAGATGAACACCGGTTTCGAGTACAACGAGGCCGGCAAGCCGGTCCAGCTCAACCCCGAGCACATCAACTTCGGTCTGGCCATCGACGTGCAGAAGCCCGACGGCTCGCGTCAGTTGCTCGTGCCGAACATCAAGGCCGTCGAGACGATGGACTTCGCGCAGTTCTGGCGCGGCTACGAGACCATCGTGCGCAAGGCCCGCGACAACAAGCTCGAGGTCGTCGACTTC
>CAYXFT010000034.1:0-21459 GCA_964464335.1 uncultured Aeromicrobium sp. | reverse complement strand
CGCCGAGGTTGAACGCGAGGTTCTTCTCCAGCAGGTTGATCGTGTCGTAGGCACCGGTGGCGCGCGCCTCCTCGAGCTTCGTGATCGCGCCGTTGAGGCCGTTCACGTAGTTCTGGTGGTGCTTGCTGTGGTGCAGCTCCATGATCTTGCCCGAGATGTGGGGATCGAGTGCCCCATAGTCGTAAGGCAGGTCCGGCAGGGTGTAGTCGGCCACGCGTCCTCCTGAAGATCGTTCGTGTCGTCTGACGTTCACTGCTCAGTCTGTCACCTGACCTGCGCGCCGCAAGGTTGGCCCAAGCCTCGGGACGGCCGCCGGTAGTCTGATGCCGTGAGTGGCAAGCGCGCGCGCCGTCCCGAAGGGGACGAGCAGGAGATCGACGGGCGGACCGAGGTGGGCGAGGCCGTGCCGACGGCACCGGCCGTCCCCTCGTCGCCCGCCGTCCCGCCGTCGCCGCCCACCGTCGCCGGCTCCGCGGGCTTCACGCGCGCCGAGATCTTCACCCTCCCGAACCTGCTGAGTGCGATCCGCATCCTGCTGGTGCCGGTCTTCCTGTGGCTCGTGCTGGTTCCCGAGGCCGATCTGACCGCGATCGGCGTGCTGATCGTCTCTGGCTTCACCGACTACCTCGACGGCAAGCTGGCCCGCAAGATGGGCCAGACGACTCGGCTCGGGGCGATCCTCGACCCGGTGGCCGACCGGCTCTACATCCTGGCCGCCGTCGTCGGCCTCGGTCTGCGCGAGGTCATTCCGTGGTGGCTCGCCGTGGCGGTGCCGTTGCGTGACGTGTTGCTGTTCTCTCTCGTGCCGTTCCTGCGGACGCGCGGGTTCAGTTCATTGCCCGTGCACTTCCTCGGCAAGGCCGCCACCGCGGGCCTGCTGTACGCCTTCCCGTTGTTGCTGCTGGGCGACGGGGACGGCGCCATCGCGAACCTCGCCCGCGTGTTCGGCTGGGCGTTCACGATCTGGGGCGTCGGGCTCTACTGGTGGGCCGGAGTTCTCTACGTGTTCCAGGTGCGCCGCCTGCTGGCCACGACACCACGGCTGCGATGACCCGCGACCTCGAGCCGTCGGCGTCCGTGCGCGATGCGGAGTCCATCCTCGAACGACTCGCGGCGACGGCCCTCGACGACGACTACTACAGCCCGCACCGCAGCGGGCCGTCCACACCGGCGCGGGTGCTGACCGGCGTCGTCGCCGGATTGTTCGGCCTGCTGTTGACCGTCGCCGCGGTGCAGACCCGCAACGACCGGCCGGCCACCGCGGCCGAGCGCGATGCCGTGATCGAGGGCATCCAACTGCGTCAGGACCTCGTCGGCAGCAAGCAGGAGTCCGTCGCCCGACTGCAGCAGGAGATCGCCGACCTGCAGGCGGCCTCGCCCGCGGATGCGCCCGCCGCCCGCGCGCTGCGGATCTCGACCGGCGCGATCGCGGTGCAGGGCCCCGGCATGGTCGTCGAGGTCTCCTCGGCCGACGACGAGGAGACGAACTACGGGCAACTCACCGACACCGATGTCCAGTTGATCGTCAACGGACTGTGGCTCGCCGGAGCCGAGGCCGTCTCGATCGACGGCCACCGTCTCACCACCACGTCGGCGATCCGCTCGGCAGGAGAGGCGATCACGGTGAACTACCGATCGGTCACCGAGCCGATCGTCATCTCGGCCATCGGCGACCCGGACACCATCGTCGAGCAGTGGGAGAAGGGTCCGTCGGGGCGCTACCTCACGAGCCGCGCCACCGAGGACCAGATCAGGTACAGCGTGCGAGGATCTGACGAGGTCCGCCTGCCGGCGGCGCCCGAATCCAGGCTGACGGTGTCAGCAGAGCCCTTGAGCAGGAGTGCCTCGTGATCCCGATCATCGGGTTGGTCGTCGGTGTTGCGGCGGGACTGATCCTCCAGCCGACCGTGCCGACGGGCCTGCAGCCGTACGTGCCGATCGCGATCATCGCGGCGCTCGACGCGGTCGTGGGAGGCGCGCGCGCCCTGATGGAGCGTCGATTCGACGACCGGGTCTTCGTGGTCTCGTTCGTCTCCAACGTGGCGATCGCTGCCGTGATGGTCTTCCTGGGGGACCAGCTCGGCGTGGGCGCGCAGTTGTCGACCGGCGTCATCGTCGTGCTGGGCATCCGCATCTTCGCCAATGCCGCCGCCATCCGAAGGCTGATCTTCCATGCCTGACGAACCCGCGCTCGACCCGGACACCACGTCCCAGTCCGATACCGAGAGCGTCGACGAGGCGCGCCGCACCCGGCGCCGACGGTACGGCTGGCTCGTCGCGCTGCTTCTCGGCGCACTCGCCTTCACGGTCACCGTCCAGTGGCGCCAGGCCGAGGAGACCGAGGACTTCAGCGGCGTCCGTGGCGCCGAGTTGGCCGAGTTGCTCAAGTCCCTGGACGCCACGAACACCCGCCTGACCGATCAGATCGAGACGCTCACGACCACGCGCGACCAATTGCGCGATTCCAACGAGACGTCCGCCGAGGCGCGTGAGGCCGCCGTTCGCCGGGCCAACTCCTTGGCGATCCTGGCGGGCACCGTCGGTGCCGAGGGGGAGGGGATCGAGATCACGATCACCGCGCCTGAGGGTGCCGTGACGGCGTCGGTCCTGTTGGACGCCGTCCAGGAGATGCGCGATGCGGGGGCCGAGGTGATCGCCCTCAACGGCGTGGCCCGCGTGGTCGCCCAGACGTGGTTCCTCGACGACGACGCCGGAGTGCGTGTCAGCGGGCGTGTACTCAAGCCTCCGTACGTCATGGAGGTCATCGGCGATCCGGACACGCTGGCCGACGCCGTCATCTTCCGCGGCGGCCTCGCCGATCGAGTCGAGAGCCGCGGCGGGGACGTCTCCGTTGAGAAGCGGCGCCGGATCCAGGTGACCGCCGTGGCCGATGTGCCCGAGCCCCAGTACGCTCAACCCGCGAACGACTGATCAGCGCAGACGGAGGACGGACCGTGATTCCAGAGGACCTTTACTACAGCGAAGAGCACGAGTGGGTGCGCCTCGAGGGCGACGTCGCGATCGTCGGGATCACCGACTTCGCCCAGGACCAGCTCGGCGACATCGTCTACGTCGACCTGCCGGGTGAGGGCGACACGGTCGACTCCGGTTCCGTCGTCGGCGAACTCGAGTCCACCAAGTCGGTCTCGGACGTCTTCAGTCCGGTCTCGGGCACCGTGATCGCTCGCAACGACGCACTTGAGGCGACGCCCGAGGTCATCAACTCCGATCCGTACGGCGAGGGCTGGTTGATCAAGGTGCGCGTGTCCGACGACGACCCCACCGAGACCCTGATGACTGCGGAGGCCTACTCGGCCATCGTGAGCGGCTGACCGACGACGCCTCGGATGTTAGGTTGGGCTCGCAACCCTGAAGCAGTACTTGAGATGCCCCACCCCCCTGCCCACCCCCAGCCGTGTGAGATGGAGTGATCCCGTTGACGACGCCGGACGGATCTGACGAGACCAACTTCATCCCGGCGATCGAGGCCGACACGGAGGAGATGTCGGCTGCCGACGTCTTCGCCGTCGAGAACCTGCCCGCCGGCAACGCGATGCTGCTGGTCCAGCGCGGACCCGAGGCGGGCTCGCGCTTCCTGCTCGACCAGGACGTCGTCTCGGCCGGCCGTCACCCGTCCAGCGACATCTTCCTCGACGACATCAGCGTCTCGCGCCGGCACGCGACGTTCAGTCGGCACGGCGGCGGCTACGTCGTCACCGACTTGGGCAGCCTCAACGGCACGTACGTGAACCGCGACCGCATCGACGGCGACATCCTGCTCTCGGGTGGTGACGAGGTGCAACTCGGCAAGTACCGCCTGATCTACTTCCCGGCATCGGCCGCGAAGGACGGCGGTCAATGACCTCCGGTGAGGCCGCGAGCCAGCGGCTCCTGGGCATCAGCGAGGTGATCGGCGAGCTCAAGGAGGAGTTCTCGGACATCTCGCAGAGCCGGATCCGTTACTACGACGAACAAGGTCTGGTCGAGCCGCGCCGCACGCCGGCGGGTTATCGCAAGTTCACCTACGGCGACGTCGAGCGCCTGCGTTTCGTGCTGCGCATGCAGAAGGACCGGTACTGGCCGCTCAGCCACATCCGTCAGGTCCTCGACCAGATGGACTCCGGCGATGTCCCGGACACCGAACTGCGGGCGACGCTCCAGGTCCCACAGGTCACGCTGGACACCGACGGGATGCCCACGCCCCAATCGATCACCGAGGGATCCGGCGCGACGCGCCTGACCCGGGACGAACTGATCGACGCCGCCGGGATCGACGGTCCGACGCTCGACCAGATCGAACAGTTCGAGCTGATCCGGCGCCGCCCCCAGCAGAAGTACTACGACGCCGACGCCTTGGTCGTGGCCTCGCTCGTCGGCCAGTTGGCGGCCGTCGGCCTCGAGCCGCGGCACCTGCGCGGATTCCGCACCACCGCCGACCGCGAGTTGGGTCTGCTCGACCAGGTCGTCCCGCCGGCCGCCCGCCAGCAGGCCGGTGGCGCGGCGGACCTGGCACAGCTGGCGGCCCTGGCCGTGCGCCTGCACACCGTGCTGGTGCGGGCCGGCCTGCGTTCGTGAGAAGGAGCGCCTGACCGATGCGCGAACTCGAGATCGTGGGAGTCCGCGTCGAGACACCGACCAACCAACCGCTCGTGCTGCTGCGTGAGATCGAGGGCACGCGCTACCTGCCCATCTGGGTCGGCGCCATCGAGGCGTCCGCGATCGCCTTCGCCCAGCAGGGCACCGAGGCGCCGCGCCCGCCCACCCACGCGCTCATGGCCGCGATCATCGAGGCGCTCGGCGACGAGCTCGACGAGGTGCGGATCGTCGACGTCCGCGATGGCGTCTTCTTCGCCGAGCTGGCGTTCAGCAGTGGCGTGATCGTCGATGCGCGACCGTCCGACTCGATCGCCCTGGCCTTGCGGACGGGGGTGCGGGTGGTCTGCTCCGAGGACGTCCTGGACGCCGCGGGGTTCGCCCAGACCCGCGACGAGGACGAGGAGATCGCGAAGTTCCGCGAATTCCTCGACCACGTCGATCCGGAGGATTTCGAGAAACCTTGAAGTTGAACTTGAAAGTTTGTCCGAGGCCTTCCGGCGTGTCGTGGCCCCCTCGGACTGACCCTCACCCTTAACTTGAGGGTACGCAAGACCACAGTCGTGTGGTTCTCTTGTCGTTGGAGGCCGGCAACGGCCGTCAGGAAGGCGTGACCATGATCGAACCTCGTGACGAGGCTGCGGAGGCCAAGGCCCGGGCTGGTGCCCAGGGTCTGTTGTTCGACGACGACCTGGCCCCGATGCCCGAGGACACGGGGTTCCGTGGTCCCACCGCCTGCAACGCGGCGGGAATCACCTACCGCCAGCTCGACTACTGGGCGCGCACCGGACTGGTCGAGCCGACCGTCCGCTCGGCCACCGGTTCGGGCACCGCGCGGCTGTACTCCTTCAAGGACATCCTGCTGCTCAAGATCATCAAGCGACTGCTCGATGCGGGCGTCTCGCTGCAGCAGATCCGCACCGCCATCGACCACCTGCGCGAGCGCGGCACCGAGGACCTCACGCAGGTCACCCTCATGAGCGACGGCGCCAGTGTCTACGAGTGCCGCTCGGCCACCGAGATCGTCGACCTCCTGCAGGGTGGTCAGGGCGTCTTCGGCATCGCGATCGGCGGTGTGTGGAAGGAGATCGAGGGATCCCTGCACGAACTGCCCACCGAGAAGGCCGAGGTCGACGAGCCGACCGCCGGCGACGAGCTCGCGGCACGCCGGGCCCGCAAGGCCAACTGAGTCACACGCACGATCGACGAACGTCACGACGCCGCCCCGCCCGGGGCGGCGTCGCTGTCATGTCGGGTAGGCTGACGGTGCCGTCGACCCGCACGGGAGAGTCCCGCAAGGGCGCCGAAGGGGCAATTCCTCCCCGGAACCTCTCAGGCCCAAGGACCGTGCGTACGAGGCAACTGTGGAGCGACGACGTCGTCGTGACAGAGGGGGAGGCGTTGTCAGACGTCGCACCCCACGGAGTTGTCACCATGACCGATCGCCGTCCCGCCACCAGCTTCGCCGACCGCCACATCGGCCCGCGCGAGTCCGACCAGGCTGCGATGCTCCAGCGGCTCGGTCATGACTCCCTCGATTCGCTCATGCAAGCGGCCGTCCCCGCCGGGATCCGGACGGCCCTGGCCGGCCTGCCGGACGCGGTCTCCGAGACGGAGTCGACCGCCCGCCTGCGCGAGCTGGCCGACCGGAACTTCCCGGGGGTCTCGATGATCGGGCTCGGCTACCACGCGACGATCACGCCCGCCGTGATCCGCCGCAACGTGCTGGAGGACCCGGCCTGGTACACGGCGTACACGCCCTACCAGCCCGAGATCTCCCAGGGCCGGCTCGAGGCGCTGCTCGCGTTCCAGACGATGGTCGAGGACCTCGTGGGCCTGCCGACGGCCAACGCCTCGCTGCTCGACGAGGGCACCGCCGCGGCCGAGGCGCTCACGCTCGTGCGGCGCGCCGACCGCAAGCGGACGGACCTTCCCGTCGTGGTGGACTCCGGCCTCCTGCCCCAGACGCTCGCCGTCCTCCACACCCGCGCCGAGGCCGTCGGTCTGCCGCTCGTCGAGGCCGACCTGCGCGAGGGCCTGCCGGCCGGTGACTTCTCCGGCGTGATCGTGGCCTACCAGCGGGCTGACGGCACCGTCGTCGACCCCGAGCCCGTCATCGTCGCGGCACACGACGGGGGAGCCCTCGCCGTGGTGGTGACCGACCCGCTGGCCCAGGTGCTGCTGCGCTCGCCCGGCAGCCTCGGCGCCGACGTCGTCGTCGGGTCGACCCAGCGTTTCGGCGTGCCGATGTTCTACGGCGGCCCCCACGCCGGGTTCATGGCGGTGCGCGCCGGCCTCGAACGTCACCTGCCCGGTCGGCTGGTCGGCGTCTCGGTCGACTCGTCCGGCCGCCCCGCCTACCGGCTCGCCCTGCAGACCCGCGAACAACACATCCGCCGCGAGAAGGCGACCTCGAACATCTGCACCGCGCAGGTCCTGCTCGCCGTCGTCGCGGCCATGTACGCCGTCTACCACGGTGCGGAGGGGCTCAAGGTCATCGCGCAGGACGTCAACGCCCGCGCAGGTCGGCTGGCGGCGGGGCTGCGCGATGCCGGGATCAACCTCGCGTCCGATCGGTTCTTCGACACGGTCACCGCGGTCGTCCCCGGTCGCGCCGAGGCCGTCGTCCGTGCCGCGCGCGAGTCCGGGATCCACCTGTGGGCCTTCGACACGGACCGGGTCGGGATCTCGGTGTCCGAGGCCACGACGGACGCGCACCTGACGGCCGTCCTGGCCGCCTTCGGCGCCACGGACCTGCCGGACGACGCCGCGACGTCGCTGGACGCCGCGTGGCTGCGCGAGGACGAGATCCTCACCCACCCGGTCTTCGCCGAGCACCGCAGCGAGACGCAGATGCTGCGCTACCTGCGCCGGCTCAGCGATCGCGACTACGCGCTCGACCGCGGCATGATCCCGCTCGGCAGCTGCACCATGAAGCTGAACGCGACGTCCGAGATGGAGCCGATCAGCTGGTCCGGTTTCGCCGACCTGCATCCGTTCGTCCCCGCCGAGGACGCCGCGGGGATGATCGAACTGGTGGGCACGCTGGAGTCCTGGCTCGCGAACGTCACGGGATACGCGGCGGTGTCGGTCCAGCCGAACGCCGGTTCGCAGGGAGAGTTCGCCGGTCTGCTCGCGATCCGCGGCTACCACCGCAGCCGCGGTGAGGAGGCCCGCGACGTCTGCCTCATCCCCAGTTCGGCCCATGGTACGAACGCCGCATCGGCGGTGATGGCCGGGATGCGCGTCGTGATCGTCAAGGCCACCGATGCCGGCGAGGTCGACCTGGACGACCTGCGCGCCCAGTGCGACGCCCACGCAGCCGACCTCGCCGCGATCATGGTCACCTACCCGTCCACGCACGGTGTCTACGAGGAGGGCATCGGTGAGTTGTGCGACATCGTCCACGCCGCCGGTGGTCAGGTCTACGTCGACGGCGCCAACCTGCGCGCTGCTCGGCCACGCCCAACCCGGGCAGTTCGGCGGCGACGTGTCCCACCTGAACCTGCACAAGACGTTCTGCATCCCGCACGGCGGCGGTGGACCGGGCGTCGGCCCGGTCGGCGTCGGCGAGCACCTCGTGCCGTTCCTGCCGAAGCACCCGTTCCATCCGGACGCGGAGCGCCGCGGCGATCTCGGCACGATCAGCGCGGCCCCGTTCGGCTCGGCGGGGATCCTGCCGATCCCGTTCGCCTACATCGCGATGATGGGAGCCGAGGGCCTCACCGACGCGACGTCGGTCGCCGTCCTGAGCGCGAACTACGTCGCCGCCCGGTTGAACGACGCGTTCCCCGTGCTCTACAGCGGCGAGAACGGGCTGGTCGCCCACGAGTGCATCCTGGACCTGCGCGAGATCACCAAGTCGGCCGGCCTGTCGATCGACGATGTGGCCAAGCGCCTCATCGACCACGGCTTCCATGCGCCCACGATGAGCTTCCCCGTCGCGGGCACGCTCATGGTCGAGCCGACCGAGTCGGAGGACCTCGCCGAACTCGACCGGTTCTGCGAGGCGATGCTCGCGATCCGCACCGAGATCGACCGGGTGCGGTCGGGGGAGTACGACCCGAAGGACAACCCGCTGACGAGCGCCCCGCATGCGCCGCACGAGCTGGTGGACTGGACCCATCCGTACTCCGTGGCCGAAGGGGTCTTCCCGGCGGGCACCACCCAGGACAAGTACTGGCCGCCGGTCGGCCGGATCGACAACGCCTACGGCGACCGGAACCTGGTTTGTTCCTGCCCGCCGGTCGAGGCGTTCGCCTGATCCCACCAGGCGACGACCCGGTCGACGACCGGGTCGGGCGTGCGCACCCAGAACACGTGGTGCGTCGAGCCGCCGGCCGGTGATGCGGCGGCGGCGTACTCCCAACGGGTGAGCGCGGCGGGTGCGACGAGGCGCTGCTCGAACTCGCGCGCGGCCGCGGCGACGGAGTACGTGTCGCCCTCCAGGTGCACGGCGAACGTCGGGGTCGAGAACGGAGCGTCGACCGGGTAGGGCAGGCGATCGCGCCACACCATCTGCGCCCACTCGGTCATCAGCGTGCGCGCACCGGGCGCCCCGAACCACGGCGCGGGCACGTGACCGACGAGCCGCGACACGAACGGGATCGTCAGGGCCATCGTGCCCAGACCGAGACCCATCAGTCCGTAGTGCCGGAAGTGCGGTACGGAGACGCCGACCAACACGAGTCCGTCGGCGGACCGGTCGCCGAGTTGGACCGCGGCCGACAGTTGACCACCGAGGCTGTGACCGAACAGCAGGACGGGGCGATCGTCGGCCTCCGCGCGGGCGGTGTCGACGGCACGCTGGACGTCGTCGATCTCGTCGCCGTACGACCAGTCCCGGCGGCGCGACGCCGGCGGACCGTCCGGCCCGAAGCCACGCCGGCTCAGGGTCGTGGCCGTCCACCCGCGTGCCTCGAATGCGGCGACGAGAGGGCGGTAGAAGGTCGACGGAACCGCCATCGCCGGGGCGATGAGCACGATCGGGGTGGTCACCGGAACATCTTGCCAGCGTGAAAGACTCGGCGCTGACATGCCCGACGCCCTCGTGTACCTGACCTCGCTCGCCGCCCTGGCGGCATCGGTGTTCGCGGCGTGGCACACGGCGAAGGGCTACCGGTTCAGCAACCCGCTGCTGTACGGCATCGGGGTCGTCCAGCTGCTGCTCGTGATCGCTCTCGTGTGGGGGATCGTGGCGGTGACGACGACCTCCCGGGACGTCGAGTCCGGCCTGTACCTGTCCTACCTCGTGACGACCGTCCTGATCCCGCCGGCGGCCGTGCTGTGGGGGATCGGGGACACGAGCCGGTGGGGGACCGGAGTGGTCGCCGTGGCGCTGTTCACTGTCGCGGTGATGCTGATCCGTACGCACCAGATATGGGAGGGACATGGCTGAGCAGCACGCGACCCAGCACGGCTTCGGACGCGCGCTCGTGGCCGTCTACGCGGTGTTCGCGGTGGCCGCGACGGCGCGATCGGTCTACCAACTGGCCACGCAGGCGTCCGAGGCGCCCGTGGCGTACGCCCTGTCGGCCGTCGCGGGCGTCGTCTACGTCGTCGCGACGTGGGCCCTGGCCACGGACCGTCGGCAGGTGGCCACCGCGGCGATCGGCTTCGAGCTGGTCGGCGTCGTCGGCGTGGGCCTGCTCAGCGTGCTCGATCCCGAACTGTTCCCGGACCAGACCGTGTGGTCGGGCTTCGGCAGCGGCTACGGGTACGTCCCGCTGGTGCTGCCGTTCGTGGGTCTGTGGTGGCTGCGTCGCACCCGGTGATCCGGCCGGCAGGCCCGCGGGCAGACAAGAGCCCCGTGCGCTCATACCGCGCGGGGCTGACTCCATTGAAACCCGCACGTGGGCCCGAATCCGGTAGCGACACGGCACGGATCGTGAGCGTCTCCTGATGGCGCGGTCCTACCACTTCCGGACGACGTGGCTCGTCGACCAAGCGCCCGAACCGCTGTGGGACACGCTCGAGGACCTGCTGGAGCAGTCCGACCCGATGCCCTGGTGGCACGCGGTGACCGTGACGGGCCACCGCGGCGACGAATTCGATCTGGAGGCACGCAGCGCGTTCGGCTACCGGCTGCGGTTCACGGTGCACGACCTCGAACTGGATCGTCCGCGGTCGATGCGGCTGAGGTCGCGCGGCGATCTGGAGGGGAACGCGGTCCTGGACTTCTCGCCGGGCCCTGACGATCTCACCCGGTTGGACATCACGTGGCAGGTGGCGGCCACCCCACGGTGGATGCAGCGCACCGACGTGATCCTGCGGCCGGTCTTCGTGCTGGCGCACGGACTGATCATGAAGACGGGGGAGCGTCGCCTGAATCGGTGGCTGGCGGCGCGAGGGTGACCACGTCGCCGATGATCGTGATGGCCGGCGCCGTCGCGTGGACGGCGAGGTCCGCGATGGTGGCGAGCGTGCCGATCGTGGTGCGCTGGTCGGGGGCGAAACCGCGCTCGACGATCGCGACCGGCGTCTCGGGGGAGTGGCCGCCGGCGATCAACTCCGCGGCGGTCTCGCGCAGGCGCTTGACGCCCATCAGCAGCACCAGCGTGTGGTCGCCGCGCGTGGGCAGTTCGCCGAGCGACTCGTGTCCCGTGACGACGCTGAACCCGCGCGCGACGCCGCGGTGCGTGACGGGGATGCCGGCCGCCGCGGCGACGGCGATCGCCGAGGTGACACCCGGGACGACCTCGACCTCGACACCGGCCTCGCGGCAGGCGATCAACTCCTCGCCGCCGCGGCCGAAGACGTAGGGATCGCCGCCCTTGAGCCGCACGACGACCTTGCCCTGACGTGCCCGGTCGACCAGCAGCGCGTTGATCTGGTCCTGGGGGATCGGATGGTGGTCGGGCATCTTGCCGACGTCGATCACCTCGACGTCGGGCGCGAGCTCGCCGAGCACCGACTGTGGCGCGAGCCGGTCGAGCACGACGACGTCGGCCTCGGCCAGCAGCCTGCGACCTCGCGCCGTGAGCAGTCCGGGATCGCCGCGGCCGCCGCCGACGAGGGCGACGAACCCGCGGGCGTGCGTGCGGTGCCGCAGGGGGAGGTCTCCGGTCTGCAGGGCCGTGGCCACGGCGTCGCGCAGGGCGACCGCCCGGCCGGCGTCACCGCCGCCGCTGACGGCGATCGTGACCTCGTCCACCCGAGCCACCGCGGGCGTCCAGGCCGTGGCGTGGTCGGGGTCGCCGCCCTTGAGGCAGAAGATCTGGGCCTGCTCGGCATCGGCGGCCACGCGGTCGTCGACCGAGGGAACGTCGGTGGCCGTCTGGACGAGCCAGGCGCCGGCGAGGTCACCGGTGCGGTAGTCCCGCTGGATCCACGTGACGGTCCCGCGGCCGATCGCCGAGCCGAGCGAGTCGGTGACGGTGGGGGCGACCACGTGCACGTCGGCCCCGGCATCGACGAGCGACAGGGTGCGACGCGTCGCGACGTGCCCACCGCCGACCACGACGACGCGACGGCCCTCGAGCCGGAGCGTGAGGGGGAAACTCACCGCTGGCGCTCGCTCACGTGTGCAGGCCGCACTCGGACTTGTTGAATCCCGCCCAACGACCGGCGCGAGGATCCTCACCCGGGGCGACCCGTCGGGTGCACGGCGCGCAACCGATCGAGGGGTAGCCGTCGCTGACGAGCGGGTTGACGATCACGTCGTGCTCGGCGGCGTAGTCGAGCAGGTGGTCGAACGTCCAGTCGGCCAGCGCGTTGACCTTCACCAGGCCGTTCTTGTCGTCCCACTGGACGAACGGGGTGTCGGCGCGGAGCGGGCTCTCCTCGCGGCGCACGCCGGTGATCCAGACCTCGTACCCGGCGAGGACGTCGGTGAGCGGGTCGACCTTGCGCAGCTGGCAGCACAGTGCGGGGTTGCGCTCGTACAGTCGCTCGCCGTACTCGGCGTCCTGCTCGGCGACGGTCTGCTTCGGGAGCACGTCGACGATCGTCAACTGCATCGACGATTCGACGGCGTCACGGGTGCCGGAGGTCTCGGGGAAGTGGTAACCGGTGTCGAGGAAGAGCGTGTCGACCCACGGCAGGTGACGCGCGACGACGTCAGGCAGGACCGCGTCGGCCATCGAGCAGGCCACGGCCGTGAGGTGACCGAACTCGACGGCCACCCACGCCAGCACCGTGTCGGTGTCGCTGTCGGCGAACCGCACGGCCGCATCCTCGGCGAGTGCCTTCAACTCTTCACGGGAGCGCTTGGGCCGGTGGGTCGCGGCACGATCCGCCCGGTTCACCTCGCGCGCGCGGTCGTGAGCGAGTTGGCGCTCACGCCGCTCGGCCAAGGTCGGAGTGCTCATTATCCAGACATTAGTCGGCCATTCGCACGATGCGCCGACCGTCCAACATGCGAACGGTCGCGATCAACGAGAAGGTGGAAGTTGAACAGAAAAAGGAGGTACGTCCATGTGGGACACCATCTTGTGGATCGCCGCGGTGATCATTGCAATCTTCGGCATCATCCGTCTCGTCCAGAGGGACTTCGTGATGGGTGCGGTGCTGATCGTGGTGGCGTTGTTGGTCGGTCCGGGTGGCGTGAGCCTCTTCACTTAGTCACTCGCCCCTAGGCTGACGGACATGGTCCGTTACATCGACATCCATCCCGTCGACCCGCAGCAGCGCACTGTCGACCAGGCAGTCGCGGTGCTGCGGGACGGCGGGTTGATCGCCTATCCCACCGACTCCGGCTACGCGCTCGGCGCGCAGATCGGCAATGCGGACGCCCTGCAGCGGATCCGCACCCTGCGCGCTCTCGACGACAAGCACCATTTCACGCTGGTGTGCCGGGACTTCGCCCAACTGGGCCAGTTCGTCCATGTCGACAATGCCGTGTTCCGCGCCGTCAAGGCTGCGACTCCCGGCCCCTACACGTTCATCCTGCCGGGCACCCCGGAGGTGCCGCGGCGTCTGCTGCAGGCGAAGAAGAAGACCGTCGGTGTCCGGATTCCCGACCACAAGGTCGTGCGGGCGCTCGTCGAGGCGCTGGGCGAACCAATCCTGTCGTCGACCCTGATCCTGCCCGGCGAGAGCGAGCCGATGACCCAGGCGTGGCAGATCGGCGACGAGCTGGACGGACGCATCGACGCGGTCGTGGACTCGGGCGACGAGATCATCGCCGAGCCGACGACCGTCGTGGACCTGTCGGAGGGCTACGCCGAGGTGCTGCGCGTCGGCGCCGGGGATCCCTCGCCGTTCGAAGGCTGAGCCGGACCGGTCAGCGCGGGTTCTTGATCCAGAGCACCTGGTGCGAGGTGCACGCCATGACCAGGGCGATGACCCACCCGACGACGGTCCAGCCGAGCAGCAGGTTCAGCCAGAAGATGGCACCGGTGTTGGACTTGCCTCGGGTGGCCGCGATGGCCCACGGGAGCATGTAGCCCGCGGAGAGCAGCGCGATGATCCAGCCGAACACGGTCTGGAAGGGACGGGAGCGCTTGTCTGTGACGAACTCGGGCATGGCTCCATCGTACGTTTTCGGCCCTACGGCGTGGCGCAGTGAATCCCATACCGGTACCATGATGGTATGACCATTCAGATCGCCGTACGACTGCCCGATGAGTTGGTCGAGTACGTGGACGCGCTCGTGGCCGAGGGAGCGGGCTCGCGCGCCGCGGTCGTGACCCGTGCACTCACGCTGCAACGCCAACAGCGCATCGCCGAGGACGACGCCCGGATTCTTGAGCGCACAGGGGATTATGACGAATTCGACGCACTGAGCCGGTACACGGTGATCGAGGACTGATGCGCGACATCCACATCGCCCACCTGGACAAGCCCCGGCCGGTCCTGGTGCTGACTCGTGAGCCCGTCAGGGCAGCGATGCGACGGGTCACGGTGGCCCCGATCACGACCACGGCGAAGGGTCTCAGTACCGAGGTCTCGCTCGGACCCGAGAACGGCCTCGATCACGCCTGCGTCGCGAGTTGCGACAACCTCGTGACGATCGACAAGTCGACACTGGGTCGCCATGTCGGGTTCCTCTTCGAGAGCCAGGAGCGTCAGCTCGCGTCCGCGATCGCGAACGCCTTCGCGCTCCGGCTCGACGATCCGGTGTGAGTTACCGTCGGACGATGGGAACGATCGACGACTATCTGGCCGAGTTGCCGGAGGAGACCTCGACCTTGTTCGGTGCGCTGTACGCCGTGGCGCGCCAGGAGGTCCCGGAGGCAGAACAGGGCAAGGGCTACGGCATGCCGGCGCTGACATACCGGGACAAGCCGCTGCTGAGCCTGATGTCGACCAAGAAGCACCTGTCTGCCTACCCGTTCAGCGCGGGGGTCGTCGAGTCCTTGGCCGCCGAGCTGGGGGAGTACGACGTGTCCAAGGGCACGATCCGTTTCCAACCCGCCGCCCCGCTGACGCCGTCGCTGGTACGGCGGTTGGTCACCGCGCGCCGCGGCGAGATCGAGGGCACCTCATGACGACGCTGCAGGACCGTCCCGGGTCGGCGCTGGTCGTGATCGACGTGCAGCAGGGTGTCGTCGCCGAGGCACACGACCGACGACCTGACCGAGTACGGCGGCGCCCCTCCCGCGCAGGTCATCTCGCACACGAACCTCTACTGGAGCTGGCAGGACGCCCCCGGGCGGGTGGCCGCCGTCGCGCCGGCAGCCGAGATCTCCTTCGGGGCTCCGGCGGCACCTTGATGCGCCGCGGTGGCCATCGAACTGCCGGGCGGGGGCGATCGGCCCCGATCCGCCGAGGGCGAGCAGGCGCGCGCCGACCTGCGTCAGGCGCTGGCGACGGGGCAGCCCGTCGACGAGATCGTCGACCGTCTGGTCCTGCCGTTGGTGGACCGGGCCGTCCCGGAATGGCAGGCCACGCTGGACGCGCTGTTGTCCCTGCCCGAGATCGGCGGACCGGTCGCCATCTCCGGCGGGGTGATGGCGATCGCGATCCGGCTGGCCGTGGTCGAACCGCGCATCGTCGCCGCAGGGTTGTTCGCCGGCAGCTACGTTCCGCGTGCGATGTTCGCCGAGGCCCGTGAGGTCACGATCCCGCTGCACGTCCTGCTGCAGTGGGACGACGAGGGCAACGACAGGAACCAGGCCCTGGAGCTGTTCGACGCCTTCGATTCACGCGAGAAGACGCTGCAGGCCAACATGGGAGGCCACACCGGCGTGCCGCCCCATGCGGGCGACGACGCCGGCCGGTTCTTCGTCCGGCACCTGGCAGCGGCGGACTCCTAGAAGGCGAACAGCGCGACCGGGTTCGTGGTCGGCTCCGTGGCCTGCGGATCGGTCTCCACCGTCACACCCGCCGCCGACGCCGTGGACGCGTCGCCCTCGAGCAGGACCGTGTTGTCCGGGCCCGGCGGCATGACGGCGGCGTGGACCATCTCGTCGCCCTGTTGGAGCCAGACGACATAGCTGTGGCCTTCGGGTGCATCGGGCATGTCGTGCGTGACCAGTACGGCCCGACCGACCGAGGCGGAACGGACGACGGTGGCCTTGGCGCCGTCCTTGAAGGTCTGCGTGACCCGTTCGGCGTCATCGGCCCGCAGGACCTGCTCGGTCGTATCGGCCACCTGGACCTGACCGGGATCGTCGCTCCAGGGTTGGGCGATGCCGACCCCGACGCCGGCGACGAGGACCGCCGCAGCCGCCGCCATCAGCAGTCGACGAGGTCGTTGGGACCGGACCGGAGCCTCGGCTTCGACGACGGGAGGCAACTGGCGGACACCGGAGATCGCCCCGAGTACGGACTCGCGCAGTGCAGCGGGCGGGTCCTGCACGGTGAGCGCAGAAAGCTCCGCCGCGGCCTCGCGCAGGGAGGCCACTTCCTCGCGGCAGCTCTCGCAGCCGGCCATGTGGTGCTCGAACTGAGCGCGCTCTTCGTCAGTGACGGCGTCGAGCGCGTAGGCGCCCGACAACGTGTGTGCGGTGCTCATCGGTCACCTCCGATCGTGTCGCGAAGTCTGATCAGGCCGTCGCGGATGCGGGATTTCGCCGTGCCGAGCGGCACATCCAGCATGGTGGCGACCTCAGTATGGGTACAACCCCGGAAGTAGGCCAGTTCGACGGCCTCGCGTTGGGTGGAGGTCAACCCGGAGAGTGCCTTGCGCACCCGTTGGGCGTCCAGCCGCGCGTGAACCGTCTCACTGGTCGAGTCGTGTTCCACGGTCATGGTCTGCGATGCGTGGGTGATGTCGCGCGTGCTGGCGGACTCCGCACTGCGCACCCGGTCGACGGCCCTGCGATGAGCGATGGTCATGAGCCAGGAGAGAGCGCTCCCGCGCCGAGGATCGAACCTCGCCGCGTGCTGCCAGACCTCGAGGAACACCTCTTGGGTGACCTCCTCGGACTGGGCGACGTCGCGCAGGATGCGCACGATCAGGCCGTGGACACGCGGTGCGGTCTGGTCGTAGAGGTCGGCGAAGGCCGCCTCGTCGCCGCGTCCGCATCGGCGTAGTACGTCGGCGAGCCCCTCGGGCGACGGGGTTCCGTCGCCCGATGGCACTGCGCGCAGGTGATTCACGGGTGATCGCTCTCTGCTTCGTCAGATCACGGCATCAGCACGGTGTCGACGATGTACACCTTGGCGTTCGCGGTGGGAACGTTACCGCAGATCACCGCGGCATCACCGACGGTGAAGTCCTCGCCCGAACCCTCCACGGTCACCGTGTCACCCGCGAGCGTCTTGTGCTCGCCGGCGATCTCGTCCGGACCGAGTTCGCCCTCGACGACGTGGTGCGTCAGCACCTTCGTGAGCTGGTCCTTGTCGGCCAGCAGGGCATTGAGATCGGCCTCGGGGATCTTCGCGAAGGCATCGTTGGTCGGCGCGAACACCGTCAGCGACTCGGCGCCGTTGAGCGTGTCGACCAGGCCCGCGGCCTCGACCGCGGAGACGAGGGTCGTCAGCAGCGGGTTGGTCGAGGCGGCCGTGGCGACCGGTTCGGAGGCCATGCCCTCGAGCGAGCCGTCTCCCGAGGCCGGAATCGCGGAGCAACCCGGGCCGAACGCGCCCATCATGTCGCCGGAGTCGTCCATCGAGCTGGCCGAGGCGCTGGGTGTCGAGTCGGACATGGAAGAGCCGGCGTCATCGTCAGAGCCGCTGTCGCTGCACGCCGCGAGGCCGGTGCCGAGCGCCAGAGCGGCGACGGTGAGGCCAAGGCGGCGGTGGATCGTGCGCTTCATGGTGGAGCCTTTCGATCGGTGTGGTCGTGCTCTTGAGTCGGAAGTGATTCGTAGCGGGGCGCCGCACGGATGGGTCGATCAGTCGACGATGACGACGATTTCCTGGATTCCGCTGGAACCGTCGGGGAAGGGCTTGGCGCGGTCCGTGGTCTGCAGCTCGCCGTCCTCGGTGGCTGCGCGCACGGCGAGGGTGTGGCGTCCGGGTTCGGCGTCCCACGTCATGAACCACTGGCGCCAGTAGTCGACTCCGGCGTCGGGACCCAGCTCTGCGCGCTGCCAGTCGCCGCCGTCGATCCTGATCTCGATCGAGCCGATCCCACGTTGTTGCGCCCAAGCGATCCCGCCGACGACGACCCGTCCGGCATCGACGGTGCTGAGGCCGCGGGGAGAGTCGATGCGCGCGGCGATCTTGATCGGGGCGTCGGTCGCCCAGTCGCGTTCGGTCCAGTACGCCTTCTCGTCGTCGTAGGTGGTCAGCGTCAGGCGCTCTAGCCATTTCGTGCCGCCGACGAAGCCGTAGAGGCCGGGCGTGATCAGTCGCGCCGGGAAGCCGTGGGCCCGGGGGAGGGCGACGCCGTTCATGGCGATCGCGACCATCATGTCCCTGCCGTCGCGTGCGACGTCCAGGGGAGTGCTGATGGTGAAGCCGTCCACGGCGGTGCTGAGGATCTGGTCGGCACGATCTCCGACGCCGGCGCGGTCCAGCAGGTCCGTCACGCGGACGCCGAGCCACCGGGCGGCGCCGACGTACCCGCCGCCGACCTCGTTCGAGACGCACGTCATCGTGATGTCCCGTTCGATCAGCGGCATGTCGAGCAGTTCCTCGAACGTGACCGAGAACGGGTTCTGCACGTCGCCGTCGATCGTGAGCTCCCAGCTCGTGTGGTCGACGATCGGCACCGTCAGATTGGTGTCGACGCGATAGAACTCGTTGTTCGGGGTGCGGAAGGCCGTGATGCCCCGGTACCGCGATTCCAGGCCACGGGGGAGCGTTGCCGCCGGCTCGGCCGGGCGGGGGAGCACGATGTCCACGACGTCGCGGGCCCGCTGGATGAGCCACTCGCCGGCCGCCCCTGCGACCATCGCGGCACCGGCGACGGCACCGGCTCCGATGAGCAGGCGCCGTCGACCCGGGCCGTCCGCGGGCGTGGCGTGAGCCTGAGGCGTGAAAGCCCTCAGGACCACCAGCGCGACGATGGCGGTGACGATCGACGGGAGGACATCGATCGGTCGCGCCGCCGGACGTAGGAGAGTGGCCGCCCCCGCCACACCGACGAGGGCGACCACGAGAGACGCACCGACCCCGAAGCGCCACCGGGCGAGAATGCCCCCGGCAGCAGCCAGCGCCAGCGTGACCAGCAAGACCGATCCGAGAAGAACGGGCTTGTCAGCCGTCCCCAGGCGAGCGACAGCCCACTCCTTCACGGGAGTCGGCGTCAGGTCGATCACGGTCGACCCGACTGCCAGGACCGGCGAAGCCGCCGGTGCCATCACTGCCGCGGTCAGATGGCCAGCGGCGAGCCCGGCTCCTGCTGCGAGGAGCCCTGCTACCGCACCGATGCCTAGGTCACGTCGTCCCACGCTCGGTCATTCGGAGCCGAGCACCCGGGCGGATGGGTCCGAGCTCAGCCGGCGGCCTTCCTCACCAGTGTTCGCAGCAGTTTCTCGACGTCCTTTGTGACCTCGAGGACGGCGTACGCCGTCGGCCAGAAGACCCCGTCGTCGAGTTGGGCGTCCTCGTTGAAGCCGATCGACCCGTAGCGCGTCTCGAACTTCGACGCCGGCTGGTAGAACACGACGACCTTGCCGTCACGGGCGTACGAGGGGAACCCGTACCAGGTCTTCGGGTCGAGTTCCGGCGCCTCCTCGGACACGATCACGTGCAATCGCGAGGCGATCTGCTGGTCGGCTCCGGAGAGCGCGTCGATCGCGTCGATGCAGGCCTGCGCCTCGCGTTCCTTCTTCGCCGATCCCTTGCCGGACTTCTTCTCGGCGCGCAGTTCCTCGGCGCGTTGCTTCATCGCCGCGCGTTCGGCCTCGGTGAATCCGGAATCTGACGTGGCCATCTTGGGTTCCTCTCGCAGGTGTTGTCGCTGACGATACGAGAGCGCCGCGGGCGATGCTTCTCGATTCCTGCTCGGTAACTGACATAATGTGCATTATCGGACAAGTGAGAATCGAGCGGAGAGGGAGCGGATGTGTAGCGGAATCGACCGAAATCGGCCGGATCTGCCGTCAGCGCGGTGGATTGCGCTACACATCTCGGCTGAGGAACACCCGGAGTGCCGACACGAACGCCTGGGGTTGTTCGGAATGCACCCAGTGGCCGGCCGACTTGATCGTGACGAGCGTCGTCCGCGGGAACAGTCGGCGCATCGCCGCGTCATGATCGGGACGCACGTAGTCGGACGTCTCGCCGGCGATCCACAACGCGGGTCGGTCGAACGTCGCGTCAGTCTCGGGGAAATCGCCGATCACCGGCAGATCGCGCCGCAGGACGTCCAGGTTGGCCAGCCAGCCGAACGAACCGTCGTGCTGGCGCAGGTTCTGCAGCAGGAATCCGCGCACCGTGGTGTTCGCGATGGCCGGCGCCAGCCGGTCGCCGGCGTCGGATCGACGCGACAATGTCGACAGATCGACGCCGGCGAGGCTGTCGAGCAGGTGTTCGAACTCGCCCGTGCCGCCCGACGGCGTCGGTGAGATGTCGACCACGACCAGCCGGTCCACGAGATCGGGATGGTGCAACGCGAGCGTCATCGCCACCTTGCCGCCCATCGAGTGACCGACGACATGCACCGGGCCGTCCGCGGCGAATCCCTGACGCAGCGTCTCGGCGACGGCGTCGGCCATCTCGGCGTAGTCGACGTGGTCGGTCCAGGGTGAGTGTCCGTGGTTCGGCAGGTCGACCAGGAGCGACCTGAACTGCGGCTGCAACGCCTTGGCGATCGACGTGAAGTTGCGACCCTGCCCGAACAGCCCGTGCAGGAACACGACGCGGGCGCCGGTGTCGCCCACTTCTCGCGTGTAGAGCATCACCGAGCTCAGGCTCCGACGTAGGCCGCGAGGTGTTCGCCGGTCAGGGTCGAGCGCTTCGCGACGAGGTCGGCGGGCCTTCCCTCGAACACGATGGTGCCGCCGTCGTGGCCTGCTCCGGGGCCCAGATCGACGATCCAGTCGGCATGTGCCATGACGGCCTGATGATGCTCGATCACGATGACTGACTTGCCCGCGTCGACGAGCCGGTCGAGCAGGCCCAAGAGCTGCTCGACGTCGGCCAGGTGCAGACCCGAGGTCGGTTCGTCCAGTACGTAGGTGCCGCCCTTCTCCCCCATGTGCGTCGCCAGCTTGATCCGCTGGCGCTCGCCGCCGGACAGGGTCGACAGCGGCTGGCCGAGGGTCAGGTACCCCAGCCCGACGTCCTCCATCCGGGACAGGATCCGCGCCGCGGCCCCGACGTTCACGCCGTCCTTGCCGAAGAAGGCGTGCGCCTGGGCCACCGGCATCGCCAGCACCTCGCTGATGTCCTTGCCGCCCAGGTGGTAGTCCAGCACGGCGGAGTCGAAGCGTCGTCCCTCACAGACCTCGCACGGCGACTCGACGGTGTTGAAGATGCCCAGATCGGTGAACACCACACCCACGCCGTTGCAGTTCGGGCAGGCGCCCTCGGAGTTCGACGAGAACAGCGCGGGCTTGACGCCGTTCTCCTTCGCGAAGGCCTTGC
>CAYXFT010000033.1:0-21508 GCA_964464335.1 uncultured Aeromicrobium sp. | reverse complement strand
CCGTAGGCGACGTTGTCGATGACGGTCATGTGCGGGAAGAGCGCGTAGTCCTGGAAGACGGTGTTGACGTCACGTCCGGCCGGCGGGAGAACGGTGACGTCGTCGCCGGCCAGTTCGACCGTGCCCGACGTCGGTTGGTCGAACCCGGCGATCAGCCGCAGCACGGTGGTCTTGCCCGAACCCGACGGGCCGAGCATCGAGAAGAACTCCCCGTCGGCGATCGTGAGGTCGACGCCGTCGACGGCCTTGACCTCACCGAAATGCTTGGTCAGGCCGCTCAACGTGATGGCGGTCATACTCATGACATGAAAAGATATGGGTTCAGATATTAAAAAGCCAGCGCTTCCCGTTACGATCCCGTTGCGTTTTGTGCGAGGGCGGCGACGGACGAGGACGAGGAGGTGACCGTGGCGAGCATCCGACGCAGTTCGTCCCGGGCGACGTCCTCGGTCTTCGCGCCGCTGGGCGACCTCAGCCGCACCGCCCTGGTCGAGGAGCGGCTCGACTCCGCGATCCGCTCCGGGCTGCTGTCCGACGGCGAGCGGTTGCCGAGCGAACCCGAGCTGGCCGCCCGGCTCGGCGTCGCCACCGTCACCGCCCGCGAAGCCCTCAACACGCTGCGCGAGCGCGGCCTGGTCGTCACCGTGCGCGGCCGTGGCGGCGGCAGTTTCGTACGCCGACCGGCGGACGAGATCGGTGGCGTCGAGGCTCGGTTGGCGGCCATGTCCCGCATCGACCTGGCCGACCGCGCGGACCTGTACGAGGTCGTCACGGTGGGCTGTGCCGAGCTGGCGGCCGAACGCGCCGACGGGTCCGAGGCGGCCGGCCTCCGGGACCTGCTGGCCGGCGAGCCGACCGAGGTCGACCTCGGTGCATGGCGGCACACCGACCTCGACTTCCACCTCAGCGTGGCCGCCCTGACCCAGTCGGCACGCCTCTCGCGGGAGGCGATGCACGCCGAGGCCGACTTCGGCCCGGTGCTGCGCCTCGCGTACGCCGACGCGGCACTGCGCGACCTCGCCCGGGTCGACCGGCTGGCGCTCGTCGACGCCATCGAGGAGCACGACCCCGACCGCGCTCGCGACCTCACCCGGAGCCAGGTCCGGCGAGCGTGTGCCGCCGTCGCCCGGATCCACCGACACCTCGGGAGCACGCCGTGAACCAGACCACCACGGGCCCGGCCGCCGCCGTGCGGTGCGCCGACGCCGTCGCGCATCACTGGGTCGATCTCGTCGCCCGCCTCGTGGCAAAGGCCGACCAGATGGCCGCGCTGTTCGCCGCCGGGACGCTGCGTTCGGACGAGGTCCGCCGCGCGGCCGAGCCGCTGGCGCTCGAGATACTCGTCGACCCGACCCTCGTCGGTGCAGGCTTCGTGGCCTCGCCGGATGCGCTCGTCGACGGCACTCATTTCCTCGCCTGGTGGCAGGGCGAGCACAAGGAACAGCTGGCCGACCCGGTCGTCACGGTGCAGGTCACCGACTACACGCGCCAGGAGTGGTTCCGTGTCCCGCGCGACACGGGCGTCCCGCACCTGACCGGACCGTACGTCGACTACGTGTGCACCGACGAGTACGTCATGACCACGACCGTTCCCGTCACGGTGGCCGGCGAGATGGTCGGCGTGTTCGGCGCCGACACCCTCGCCGAGACCCTCGAGACGCTCTTCGATCCGGTCTTCCGAGACACCGGCTGCACCCTCGTCAACGGCCACGGCCGGGTGGTGCTGTCGGACGAGCCCGAACTGTTCAGCGGACGCCTCGTCGACGAGGCCGCGTTCACCGCCCAGATCTCCTGCTCGGGCGTGCCCCTGCGCGTCGTGACCCGCTGAGGAGGCTCAGACGGGAGGTCGACACGCCCGCGATGTCGTCGGGAAGCCGGAGTTGGTGCCAGACCGACTCGATGATCGTGACGGACCAGAGGAACGCGCCGAGGGTCAGCAGGCAGCCGAACACCGCACTGATGGCCGCGACCGTCCGCTCGCCGCGACTCTGCGGTCCATTGTCGCTGAGTTTCACGTTTCAGCCGCAAAAAGGCCGGTTCTCGTGCCGAAACGTGAAACTCAGCGGGTCCCGAGGGCTCAGGCGATCGTGCGGATCAGCTTCTTGTTGACGAACTCGTCCATGCCGTAGCGACCGAGCTCGCGGCCGAAGCCGGAGCGCTTGACGCCACCGAAGGGCAGCTCGACCCCGTCGGCGTTGACGCCGTTGACGAAAACCATGCCGACGTCCAGCTGATCGGCGACGCGGCGAGCCTGGTCGGCGTCGGGGGTGAACACGTAGGAACCCAGGCCGTAGGCCGTGTCGTTCGCCAACTCGACCGCCTCGTCCTCGGAGCCCACCTTGAAGACCATCGCGACCGGGCCGAACAGTTCCTCGCGGAAGGCCGGGTTGTCCTCCGTGACGCCGGTCAGCAGACCGGCCGGGAAGAACGCGCCCTCGCGCTCGCCGTCCGAATGCAGCTCGGCGCCGGCCTGGACGGCGGAGTCGACCTGCGATGCGAGTCGCTCGGCCGCGGTGACCGACGAGAGCGGGGTCCCGGGTGCCAGTTCGGCGAGCTTGGCGCTGAACGCGGTGACGAACTGGTCGTACAGCTCGTCGAGCACGATGAAGCGCTTGCCGGCGTTGCAGGCCTGGCCGGTGTTGCCCAGCCGTGCCTCGGCCGCCGCGGTGACGGTGGCGTCGAGGTCGTCCGAGCCGAGCACGATGAACGGGTCCGACCCGCCCAACTCGAGGACGACCTTCTTGAGGTTGCGGCCGGCGATCTCGGCGACGGCTGCTCCCGCGCGCTCCGAACCGGTCAGCGACACGCCCTGCACGATCGGCGAGGCGATGATGTCGGCGACTTGGTCGTTCGTGGCGTAGATGTTGACGTACGCACCCTCGGGGAACCCCGCCTCGTCGAAGATCGACTGGATCGCGGCGGCCGACTCGGGGCACTGGGGAGCGTGCTTGAGCAGGATCGTGTTGCCCACGGCGAGGTTCGGGCCGGCGAATCGGGCGACCTGGTAGTACGGGAAGTTCCACGGCATGATCCCCAGCAGCACGCCGACCGGACGTCGCCGGATCACGGCATCGCCGCTGCCGTCGAGCAGGTCGATCGACTCGTCCGCGAGGAACGTCTCGGCGTTGTTGGCGTAGTAGCGGTAGATCAGCGCGCTGAACTCGACCTCGCCCTTCGCCTCGTCGTGCGGCTTGCCCATCTCGCGGACGATGATGTCGGCCAGTTCGTCGGCGCGCTCGTCGTGCAGGTCCGCGACGCGGGTGATCAGCGCCGCCCGCTCCTGGACCGTGCTGGTGCGACCCCAGGACCGCGCGGCGGCCTGCGCGCGGTCGAGCGCCGCGGTGATGTCGGCGTCGGTCGCCGTGGGGTAGCTCTGCACCAGCTCGCCGGTGCGGGGGTCGTGGACGGCGTACTCGGTCATGGTGGGCCTTCCTTCGGGGGTGGGTGGGTCTCAGGCTGGGGTGGGAGCGGAATCGCGTGCCGCGACGCACGCGTCGACGAATCCGCGGAACAGGTTCAGGCGGTCCTCGACGGGGCCGTCGTCGTCCTCGGGATGCCATTGCACGCCGAGGGTCCAGCGGTCGGGGTCCTCCACACCTTCGACCGTACCGTCGAGGGCACGCGCGGAGGCGATGAGACCGGAGCCGACAACCGCCACCGCCTGGTGGTGGCCGGACCGGCCCACGACCGTGTCCGTGCCGAGCAGCGACCGCAGCCGGGTGCCGGGCAGGACGCCGATCGACTCGTCGAGGAACATCGGCTCGCCCGGGCCGCCGCGGTGCAGGGCGAAGTCCTCGATGTCGGCGATGATCGTGCCGCCGCGGTGGACGTTGATCAGTTGCGAGCCGCGGCAGATGCCGAAGACGGGCAGGCCCGCACTCTCGGCCGCCTCGATCGCGATGAAGGCGTCGCGGTCGGCCCGAGCGTCGACCCCGTAGGAGTGCGGAACCTCCTCGTCGGCCGGTCCGCCGTAGCAGGAGGCGTCGATGTCGCCGCCGCCCAGCAGCAGCAGACCGTCGCAGCGATCCACCGCGGTCGGGTCGGGCAGCGGGGTGGAGGTGTCGAACAGTTCGAACGAGGCGCCGACCTCGACCAGGGTCTCCAGCGTCACGCGCGTGAACCGGCGCACCAGCGCGGCCGTCTCCTCGGTGAGGCCGGGGAAGTTCAGCGAGACGAGGACGCCGACGTGGGCGACCGGCGCGGCCGGGGTGGGAACGGAGGGCATGACCTCCTCGACGCGGACGGCGATGGTCATCGGGTCAGCTCCGGCTTCCGCGCGCGCAGGTGCGCCCGCTCGACGAGGTCGGTGAACAGGGCGGCGTCCGTCGGTGACGTCGCGTGGCGGTCCTCCGGGTGCCACTGCACCGCGAGGACGTCGGCCGTGCGGTGCTCGACCGCCTCGATGACGCCGTCGGCCGCGGTGGCGGTCACGAGGAGGTCGTCCGCGACCCGGTCGAGCCCCTGGTGGTGGTACGACGACACGTCGATCCGGGCGGCTCCGACGACGTCGCGCAGTCGCGAACCGTCGCGCACGGAGACGTCGTGGATCGCGTTGTGGTGGAGCACGTCGCCCTCCGTGAGGTGCTGGTGCAGGGTGCCGCCGAGGGCCACGTTGAGCACCTGCATGCCCCGGCAGATCGCCAGGGTCGGCAGGCCCGTCGTCAGCACGGCGTGGATGGTCGCGAGGTCCAGGTCGTCCTGGAACTCCACGACGTCAGTCGTCTCGGCCGACGCCTGCTGGCCGTAGCGTCCCGGATCGAGATCGGCGCCGCCCGGCAACAGGACGGCGTCGAACCGCTCCAGCCGGCCGGCCAGTCCGGCCGCCGGATCGGCGGCCGGACCGTGCACGATCGCGGGCTCGCCGCCGGCGGCGTACACCGCCTCACAGATCGCCTCGGCCGCCAGCGTGGCACTGAATCGCAGGATCGGGACGGTGCTGCTGCGTTTGCCGATCACGGCCACGAGAGGTCGCACGTCAGCCCAGCACGTCGGCGTCGAACGGGTACTCGAGCGTCGGCAGCCACTGCTGCCAGACCGCACGGTGCCGGCCGTCGGCGATGACACGCTCGAGCGCACCGTCGAGTTCGGCGCGCAGGTCGGTGCGGTCCTTCGAGACGCCGATGCCCCAGCGATTGCCGGTGTGCGCGGTGAACGCCAACGCGAAGCGCGGGTCGCTCTCGCCCAGTGGCACGAACACGACGTCGTCGTCGATGACGGCGTCGACCCGTTCGCCCTCCAACGCGGCGAGCATGTCGGCGTACACGTCGTCGGAGCCGTCCGACCCGAACGCGACCGGAATCGCTCCGGTGAACGTCTCGGCCAGCGCCATGTTGGTGCTGCCCTCGATCGCGGCGACCTTGCGACCGACGAGATCCTCCGCCGTGGCGATGCCGGACCCGCGCCGCACGAGGACGCCTTCGTGGAACACGCCGTACGGGCGGGTGAAGTCGATCTGTTCGAGGCGCGGCGCCGTGATGCCCTGGCCGCAGAGCACGGCATCGGCGGCGCCGGACTGCGCGGCCGGGATCATCTCGACCCACGGCACGCAGATCCACTCGATCGGGCGGCCCAGCTCGGCACCGATCAGCTCGGCGACGGCGGGCTCGTACCCGTCCCGTCGTCCGGTGGCCGGGTCGTACAGGCCGAACAGGGGCGGTGCGTCGGCGTCCAGGCACGCCAGTCGCAGGGTCTCGGTCACGGTGCGTCCTCCCAGTAGGTGGAGAGCTCCCAGTCGGTGACGTACCCGCAGAAGCGGGCCCACTCATCGGCGTGGAAGTCGATCATCAGTCGCGACAGTTCGTCGCCCAGCCCGGTCGTGACGACGGTGTCGGCCTCGAACGCGGTGATCGCATCGCCGAGGGTCAACGGCAGCCGGCCGAACGCCCCGTTGTCGGGCGAGTCGTACGACGAGCCCACGGTGGGCTCGCCCGGGTCGATCGAGTTCTTGAGGCCGTCCTCGCACGCGATCAACATCGCCGAGTGCGACAGGTACGGGTTCACGGCGGCGTCCGGGAGCTTGTACTCCAGCCGGCCGACCGTCGACAGGCGCACGGTGCAGGTCTTGTTGTCCAGGCCCCAGTTGATCCGCGAAGGGGCGAACTGGCCGGCGTCCCAGTAGCGCTTGTAGGAGTTCACCGTCGAGCCGTTGATCAGCATCAGGCCGGCCGAGTGCGTCAGCAGGCCGCCGAGCGCGTGCTTGCCCTCGTCGGTCAGGTGCAGGTCGCTGCGGCCGGGCTCGGCCAGTACGTTCTCGCCGTCGCGCCACAGGCTGAAGTTGTGGTGGCAGCCGTTGCCCATCATCCCGGTGGCGGGCTTGGGCATGAAGCTGGCCTCGATGCCCAGCTCACGCGCGACCTGCTTGCAGATCTGGCGATACGTGACGAGCCGGTCGGCCGTGAGGTCGGCCTTGTCGTACATGAAGTTCAGCTCGACCTGGTACTCGTCCTCGTAGTCGCCCTCGATCATGTCCAGGCCCAGCGCCTGCGCGTAGTCGATGACCTTGGCGACGATCGGACGGTTCCGTTCGAGGTGCTCGATGTGGTAGGCCGGGCTCGAGTCGGGCCGGAACTTCCCCTCGAGGCCTTCGCCCTTCCACGTCATCTCGGGTTCGCAGCCCGTGCGCATCTCCAGGCCGGTACGGGCCGTGAACTGCTCGTGGGTGCGGCGCAGCAGGCCACGGCTGTCGCAGTCGTACGGGTCGCCGGCTCCCTCGGCGAGGTGGTCGGGCTCGTAGAGGCGGCAGAAGACCCGGGCGAACGACGTGTCCCACGGCAGCACCGCGAAGGTGTCGAGGTCGGGGATCGCCGTGTACTCGGCCGCGTTGACGCCGCCGCCGAGCAGGATCCCCTCGCGGGTCGTCTGCAGGTTGGCGACGGCCGTGCGGTGCTGCTGCACGCCCTTGACGGCCGCACGGTCGAAGTGGCGGGCCGGCATGACCTTGCCGACGACGCGGCCGGTGATCGTGACCGACTGGAAGTACACGTACTTGACGCCGCGGTCCTTGATGGTCGCCAGCGCCGCCGCGAGGTCGGGACTGGAGGCGTTGAGGTGACGATGCTCGTCGAGGGCTGTCGTGCTCATGAGGGTTTCCTCCGGGTTCAGGCGGTCGGGACGAGGGCGGTGAACTGCTCGCGCAGTTCCCGTTGGCGGGCGGGGGACAGGTTGACGGCGAGGTTGCCGACGAGGTGGCCGTCGCGGCGGTACGTGACCAGGACGCCGGACGCGAGGGCGTCGAGATCGCCCTCCTCGACGATCACGGCGTCGGCCAGGGCCGGCGACCCGTAGCTCTGCAGACGCAGGTCGAACTGGTCGCTCCAGAACGAGGGGATCGGGGCGAACGGCGTGTCGTCCGGATCCTGCTCGCGGAGTCGGGCCGCGAGGGTGGCCGCGGCGCGCTTGGCCGTGTCGGTGGGGATGGACCAGTGCTCGACGCGCCGGGGTACGTCGTCGAAGAGTCGGTTCGGGAAGCGGGCGATGTCGCCCACCGCGACGACCCGGTCGGCACCGACGACGGCGAGCCGGTCGTCGGCGAGCACGCCGTCGCGCAGGTCGAGACCGTTCCCGTCGAGCCATGCGGTGTTGCAGATCGAGCCGACGGCCTCGACCACGACGTCCGCGGTGAGTTCCTCGCCGGTGCCGAGTCGGACGCCGGTCACGCGGTCGTCGCCGGTGTACCCGACGATGCCGGTGCCGAGCCGGAACTCGATGCCGAGGGCCTCGTGATGGCGCTGGATCGCGGCGGCGAGCTCGCGGCCGAGGACGCGTTCCATGGGCAGGCCGGCCGGTTCGACGACGGTGACGTGGTGACCGAGTTTGGTCAGCGTGGCGGCGGCCTCACAGCCGATGAACCCGGCGCCGACGACCACGACCCGGCGTGAGCCGGACAGCTCGGAGCGCAGGCCGAAGCAGTCGTCGACGGTACGCAGGACATGCCGGCCGGCGGTCGGGCCGGGGACGTCGAGGCGGCGGGGACGCAGGCCGGTCGCGACGACCAGCCCGTCCCACTCGACGGTCGCGCCGGAACCGGTGGTGACCGTGCCGGCCGTCAGGTCCGCCGCGGTGGCCGCGTCGCCGAGCCGGAACTCGACGTCGGCGGTGCTGGCACGGCGGCGGAACGCCAGCTTCGCGGCCAGTTCCTGCGCGGTCGCCGGATCGGCCCCGGCCAGCACGTCCTTCGACAGTGGCGGCCGGTTGTAGGGCAGGTGCCCCTCGGCACCGATCACGGTGACCGGCCCCGCGTGACCGGCGGCCCGGACCTGCTCGGCGGCGCGGAGGCCGGCGAGCGAGGCACCGACCACCACCACACGCTGCTCGGAGGTCATGTCAGTCCTCGAGCAGGATGGCCTGGACGGGGCACACGTCCGCGGCCTCCTCGACGTACTCCAGGAGGTCGTCGGACGGTTCGCCCTCGTACTCCAGGTGGCCGTCGTCGTTGATGCGGAAGACCTCCGGCGCGGCGATCGCGCACTGGCCGTGGTCCTCGCAGAGGGTCATGTCGACCGTGACCTTCATGGTGACTCCTCGGGGTTGCGGTGGTGGTGTCAGTGGCCGGCGGTGAAGCCGAGGGGCAGGACGGTCGGACCGGTGTTGCCCGAGTCGGGCAGCCATTGCGCCCCCGGCAGGAGGCGCAGGTCCGGCATCTTGCGAGCCAGCAGCGGCAGGGCCTCGCTCATGTCCGAGCGGGCGACGAAGTGGCCGAGGCAGTGGTGGGCGCCGCCGCCGAAGCCGTAGTGCGGCTTGCGTTCGGCGGTGAGGTCGAAACCCTCCGTGAAGACGCGCGGGTCGGTGCCGGCGGACTCGGTGTAGAGGTGGACCGTCGTACCGGCCTCGAGCGCGAGACCCTCGTACTCGAAGTCCTCGAGCACCTCGCGGGTGACCCAGCGGACGGTCGGATTGACCCGCATGACCTCCTCGACGGCGGCGCGGCCGAGATCGGGGCGCTCGGCGAGCAGGGCCCACTGCTCGGGGTTCGCGGCGAACGTCTGCATCGCCAGGCCGAGCTGGTTGCGGGTGGTGTCGAAGCCGCCGAAGATCAGCAGCACCATGCCGTCGCGCAGTTCGGTGTCGTCGAGCCGGGCTTCGTCGCCGTGTGCGGCGTTGACCAGCGCGGTGACGAAGTCGTCCTTCGGGTGGGCCCGACGGTCGGCGATCAGCTCGTCGCAGTAGGCGTAGAGGTTGGCCAGCGCCTGCTCGATCTGGGGCAGGTCCTCGCGGATCGTGACACCCAGGGCCAGGCCGATCGTCACCGACTCGCGGGCGATGATCGGCCACTCCTCCTCGGGGATGCCGAGCATGATCGCGATGACCCGCGCGGCGTACGGCTCCGCGAACTCGGAGACGAACTCGCACTGGCCGGGCTGGGCGAAGCCGTCGATCAGCTCGGTCGCCAGCGCTTGGAACCGGGGCACCAGGCCACCGATCAGCTTGGGCGAGAACGCCGGGTTCATCAGGCGGCGCAGGCGGTGGTGCTCCTCGCCCTCCTTGTTGAGGATCCAGCTGGCCCACCAGTCGGCGAAGGGTCCTTCGGTGACGCCGTGGTGGGCGGGCCACGCGACGCTGCCCTGGCGCAGTTTGGGGTGCTTCAGCAGCCGGCTGACCTGCTCGTACCGCAGCACGGCGATGCCGTACGGGGTGGTCGCGTACCAGCTCTCCTCGCGGGCGGCGTGGACGGCGGCACCGGTGATCGAGAAGTCCGGATCGGTGACGTCGAGAGCGGGAACCGTGGGTGAACCGGGGGTCTGCATGGGAACCTCCACCAGGAGAGTTGGCTGTCAATAAGCCAACACTCTAATAGTGGAGGTATTCTGTCAAGACCCTTCCGGACATCTATTTTCGCGAGATCGGCAGGTCCGTGAGTGCCAACAGCCAGCCGTTGCCCAGTGGCAGCTCGGCCGCCTCGAGTACCGCTCCCTCGTCGACGGAGGTGCCCGCCAGGGGCAGTTCGCGCAGTCGCGAGCCCTGCACCCACCGTCCGGAATTGGCTGCGATCACCCGGCGTTCGGCGTTGATGACGACCGCTTCGGTGTCGGCGCGACGCAGCACGTCGACGAGGCGGCGCTCGAGTTCCTCGAAGAGCAGGTCGACGCCCATGACGCCGATGAACTCGCCCCCGACCTCGACCGGGACGGTGGCCGTGATGATGTACAACTCGGCGGCCGAGTAGTCGACGTAGGGCCCGTAGGTCACCCGGGTGCGCTCGCCGGGCAGGAACTGGAACCACTCCATCTCGACGTAGTCGTAGACGTCGATGCTGGTCCGGTCGAAGTTGAGTCGCAGCCGCGAGGTGCGGCCCTCGTGCTGCTGCCACCAGAGCATGTACCGCTCGCGCCCGTCGATCAGCCCGGGGACGCTCACGAATCCCATGCCGACCTGCATCGGGTCCTGCGCGAGCTCGGCGAAGATCAGGTCGCGGGTCTCGACGAGGTCCGTCTCGGACCAGTCCGTGGCGCGGTGGCGCGCCCGGACGTCCAGGGCGACGCGGGCGATCCGATCGAAGGCCGGTTCGAGGACCGCAGACGAGGCGCGGGCGAGTTCGGCGGCGGTGCTGCCGGGGTGCAGGTCGGTCATGCGAGGACTCCCTCATCGATCAACTGCAGGTGTCGGTCCGTGAGTCGACGCAGGTTCCCGCCGACGTGGGCCTGGGCCAGCCGTCGAGCCAACTCGGCATCCTCGCCGATCACGGCCGTCGCGATGTCGTGGTGCTCGGCGACGAGGGAATCGATGTCGGCGGGTGACTCCGGTGGCAGCCAGAGCAGTCCGGAAACCTCGGCCTGCAGGCCGACCTCGCGCCGGGTGAGTCGTTGGGACTGCGACGCCACCGCCAGTTCGATGTGGAAGCGGCAGTCGGCGCGTACCCGGTCGCCGGTGTTGGTGGCCGAGCCGAGTTGTTCGGTCAGGGTGAACAGGCGGCGGACATTGGGCGCGCCGGCACGCTCGGCGGCGAGCATCGCGGTCTGGCCGGCCACGGCGACGTGCTCGTCGACCAGGTCGCGGATGCTGGTCAGGGTCATCGCGGCGAGCCGCTGGCGCAGCGGCCCCTCCGGCGGGGACTGCGGACGTTGGACGAAGGACCCGCCGTGGCGTCCGCGCTTCGTCTCGACCAGACCCTCGTCGCGCAGCGCGGCCAGCGCGTCGCGCATCGTCATCGGCGCCACGTTGAACTGCGCGGCCAGCTCGGCCTCGGCGGGCAACCGCTCGCCGTCGGCCAGCAGTCCGAGGTGGATCGCCTCGCTGATCCGCTGGACGACCTCGTCGGCCCGTCCACCACGGGAGGACGGAGACAGCAGCGGCGTGAGGCCGGACATGGCGACTCCTGTGGTGCTCGGGACGAGTGGGACGACGCCATGTTAGGGCCGTGTTAAGTCTGCCGACCAGTTCTGTTCCACCCCTTGACCTCTAATCCAATAGAAATGTAGGTTTTGTTCGAACCGTGACTCAGGTCACACGTCCCCCGAGAACAGGACCAGGGCATGACGACACCCACGTCGCCGTCCGGCGAGACCGGCGGCTACTACCAATTCCACGACCAGGACGACGCGGCGCACCTGCACGCGCTCGGCTACGAGTCGGAGTTCAAGCGCGAGATGAGCCCCTGGGCGAACTTCTCGCTGGGCTTCACGTACCTCTCGCCCGTGGTCGGCGTGTACACGCTGTTCGCGTTCGCGCTCGCCACCGGCGGCCCTCCGATGATCTGGTCCTTCGTGATCGTCGGTCTCGGCCAGCTGATGGTCGCGCTGATCTTCAGCGAGATCGTCGCGCAGTACCCGGTCGCAGGCGGCGTCTATCCGTGGGCCCGGCGGCTCTGGGGACGCCGCTACGCCTGGATGACCGGCTGGATCTACATGGTCGCGCTGCTCGTGACGATCGCCTCGGTCGTCTACGGCGCCGGTCCGTTCGTCGCGGCCACCTTCGGCTTCGACCCGAGCGTCAACACCACGATCCTGTGTGCGCTGGGCGTGCTGGCCATCGCCACGCTCATCAACCTCATGGGCACCAAGGTCCTCGCCAAGGCGGCGATCATCGGCTTCACCGCGGAGATCATCGGCGCCCTCGTGGTCGGTGGCTGGCTGCTCATCGCGCACCGCGAGCAGAGCTTCGGCGTCCTGTTCGACACCTTCGGCACCGAGGGCGACGGCAACTACCTGCCGGCGTTCGCGGCGGCCGCCCTGATCGGCATCTACCAGTACTACGGCTTCGAGGCCTGCGGTGACGTGGCCGAGGAGGTCCCCGATCCGGGTCGCCTGATCCCCAAGGCGATGCGACGCACCATCTACATCGGCGGCGCCGCGGCCACGTTCGTCTGCCTGGCGCTGATCCTGGCCGTCACCGACATCGACGCCGTCATCTCCGGAGAGGTCGCCGACCCGGTCACGATGGTGCTGGACGAGGCGTTCGGCACCGTCGGCGCGAGACTCGTGCTGATCATCGTGCTGCTGTCATTCCTGTCGTGCGCGATGAGCCTGCAGGCTGCTGCCTCGCGTCTGGCGTACTCCTACGGCCGCGACGACATGATCATGGGCAGTTCGCTGCTCAAGAAGTTCTCCGCGACGCGCCACGTCCCGCCGTACGCGCTGCTGGTCGCAGCCTTGGTCCCGGCGGTCATCGTCGTCGGCTCGAAGGTGTCGGAGAACGCGATCACGAAGATCATCAGCTTCGCCGCGCTGGGCATCTACATGGGCTTCCAGATGGTCGTGTTCGCCGCGCTGCGGGCCCGCCTGAAGGGCTGGGTTCCCAGCGGCAAGTACTCGCTCGGCGCCTGGGGCCTGCCGGTCAACATCATCGCGCTGGTCTACGGCATCGTCGCGATGATCAACATGGCCTGGCCGCGGACCCCCGACGTGGCCTGGTACGACAACTGGATCGTCGCCCTCTCCGGCGCGGTCGTGGTGATCATCGGCCTGGTCTACATGGCCATTCACCCGCTGCACGACCGCAGCAGCGCACCGTACGACGACGCCATCCCCAAGGCGTGACCCACGCGTAAGCGACGAACGGCCGGCATCCGCGAGGATGCCGGCCGTTCCGGTGTCCGCCCGGCCGGGAGCGGTGCTGCGGCCACCACTGCGGGGGTCCCCGTGGTGGCTGGCTCACCGCACCTCGACGCGCGTGGTGCTGACGCACCGCTCCTCGGGTCTGGCCTCCGACGCAAAGCGTCAGCGGACGCAGGAGCGCGTGAAGGCGGCCATCAGTGCGAGGGCGTGGGGCTCGTTGACCCAGAGGATCTCGGGGTGCCACTGCACGGCCAGCAGCGGCTCGGTCGGGTGCTCGAAGGCCTCGACGAGGCCTTCGGACGACCAGGCCGTCGCGCGCAGTCCCGACGCGAGGTCGCGCAGGCCCTGATGGTGTTCGCTGTTCACGTCGAGTTCGGAGGCACCGCCCAGCCACCGCGACAGCCTGCTCGAGGGGTCGACGGCCACCGGGTGCAGGACGCGCTCCAGCGGCTCCTCGCCGGCACGGTGCGCGATCGAGCCGGGACGGTCGCGGTCGAGGTCGGCGTACAGCGTGCCGCCGAGGCCGACGTTCACCAACTGCGCTCCTCGGCAGATGGCGAAGACCGGCAGGCCCGACTCCCGGGCCGCGTCCAACGCCGCCAGTTCGCCGGCGTCGCGCACGGGGTTGACGTCACCCAGCGTGGGATCGGCCGGGTCACCGCCATAGCGATCAGGGCTGACGTCACCGCCGCCACTGATGACCAGGCCGTCGACCCGGCCGACCAGTTCGGCGACCTGCGGCACGGGCACCGCGCAGTCGATCGCGATCGGGACGGCACCGGCGGCCACGAGCCCGCGGAACATGTGCCGCCAGTGCACGAAGCCCTCGAGCTCGGTCGACGAGTACGTCATCGCGACGATCGGCCGGTCACGGGGATCGGGCAGGGCGGTGTCGCTCAACGGTCCGTCCTCAGCGGAAGGCCGACAGGCCGGTCAGGGCCTGGCCGATGACCAGGGTGTGCATCTCGACGGTGCCCTCGTAGGTCAGCACCGACTCGAGGTTGTTCATGTGCCGGATGACGGGGTACTCCAACGAGATGCCGTTGGCGGCCAGGATCGTGCGAGCGGTGCGGCACACGTCGAGCGCCTCGCGCACGTTGTTCAGCTTGCCCAGGCTGACCTGGTCGCTGCGCAGTGTGCCGAGGTCCTTGCGACGACCCAGGTGCAGGGCCAGCAGCTCGGCCTTCACGAGTTCGAGCGCCATGTCGGCCAACTTGGCCTGGGTCAGCTGGAAGCCCGCGATCGGACGCCCGAACTGCTCACGCTGCGTCGAGTAGTCGAGCGCGGCCGACAGGGCCGAACGCCCGGCGCCGACCGAGCCCCAGATGATCCCGAAGCGCGCCTCGTTGAGGCATGAGAGCGGGCCCTTGAGGCCGCTGACCTCGGGCAGGACCGCGGACTCGGGCAGGCGCACGCCGTCGAGGACGATCTCACCGGTGACCGACGCGCGCAGCGACATCTTGTGCTTGATCTCGGGCGCGGAGAATCCGGGGGTGTCCGTCGGGACGACGAAGCCGCGGATGTCCGCCGCGTTGTCGGAGGTCTGGGCCCACACGACGGCGACGTCGGCGACGGGCGCGTTCGTGATCCACATCTTGCGACCGTCGAGGACCCAGTCGGAGCCGTCGCGGCGGGCGCGCGTGCGCATGCTGCCGGGGTCGGAGCCGTGGTCGGGCTCGGTCAGGCCGAAGCAGCCGATCGCCTCGCCGGCGGCCATCCGCGGCAGCCAGGTCGTCTTCTGCTCCTCGCTGCCCCAGCGCCAGATCGCGAACATCGCCAGCGACCCCTGCACGGACACCAGCGAACGGATGCCCGAGTCGCAGGCCTCCAGTTCGAGGCAGGCCAGGCCGTAGTCGACCGCGCTCAGACCGGCGCAGCCGTAGCCCTCCAGGTGCATGCCGAGCACACCGAGCGAGCCCAGTTCCTTGGCGAGGCCGCGGATGTCGGGGATCTCACCGGCCTCGAACCAGTCCGCGACGTGCGGCTGGATCTTGGTCTCGCAGTGGTGCCGCACGCTGTCACGGATCGACCGCTCCTCGGGGGAGAGGAGATCGTCGATGCCCGCGAGGTCGAGCGGGTCGATGCGGCGCGTGGTGGTGGTCGAGCTCATGCGGGTCCTCCGGGGATGCGGTGGTCGTCCGTCGCCAGCCAGCGGCGGATCTGGTCGTCGTGCTCGCCCAGTCCCGGTGGTGCCGTCGGTGGCACGACCTGACTGCGCGAATAGGTGATGGGGTGCCGCACCTGCGGCGGGTGGCCGGGGCCGACGTCGACCGTCGGCTCCAGACCGAGTTCGGTGGCCAGCGCGAACGCCGAGCCGATGTCGCCGACGACGCCGACCGGGACGTCGGCCCGGACGAGTCGATCGTGCCACTCGGAGGCGTCGCCCGTGGCGAGCACGGCCTCGAGCGTCGTGACGAGATCGTCGCGGTGCCCGACCCGTGCTGCGTTCGTGGCGAACCGGGGATCCTCGGCCGCGGCGGGGATGCCGAGTGCCGCGGCCATGCGCCGGAACTGGCCGTCGTTGCCGCAGGCGACCGCCAGCAGGCCGTCGCGGCAGCGCAAGGTCTCGTAGGGCGCGATCGACGGATGCCGATTGCCCATCGGCCGAGGTGCGGTGCCGGTGGTGAGCCAGTTGGAGGCCTGGTTCGCGAGCGACCCGAGCAGGCTCGACAGCAGGTTGATCTCGACGTGCTCGCCGACGCCGGAGCGGTCACGTGCGGCGAGCGCGGCCAGGATGCCGATGGCCGCGTCCTTGCCGGCCAGCACGTCGACGAGCGCGACCCCGACCTTGTGCGGATGCTCGGCGTCGGGTCCGGTGATGCTCATCAGCCCGCCGACGGCCTGCACGACGAAGTCGTACCCGGGCAAGGACGCGCCGGCACCGCTGCCGTAGCCGGTCACGGAGCAGTAGACGAGCCGCGGATTGAGCTCCGCAGCCTGCTGCCAGCCGAGCCCGTACCGGTCCAGCGTCCCCGTGCGGAAGTTCTCGACGAGGACGTCCGCACGCCGCACCAACTCGTGGGCCAGCGCGAGGTCGGCAGGGTCGCCGAGGTTGAGCGCGATGCTCCGCTTGGAGCGGTTGGCCGCCTCGAAGTAGGCGCTCGTCGTCTCGGTCCACGGCGGTCCCCACGCGCGGGTGTCGTCGCCGGCGCCCGGTCGTTCGACCTTGATGATCGTGGCACCGAGGTCGGCGAGCATCGCGGTGGCGGAAGGACCCGCCAGCACGCGGCTGAAGTCGGCGACCACCACGCCGTCGAGGGGACTGGTCACGGCGACACCAGCGCGCCGTCGACGCGGCGGGGGAGCCGCCACGGGTTGGCCGACTGCAGTGCCGGCGGCAGGGCGGCGTCCGGCACGCTCTGGAAGGCGACCGGGCGGGTGAACCGGTCGAGCGCGCCAGCACCGACGGACGTCGCGTTCGGGTCGGAGGTCGCGGGCCACGGTCCACCGTGCTGCTGCGCCCACGTCCACGCGACCCCGGTGGGCCAGTCGCCGACGGTCACCCGGCCCACCAGCGGGACCAGGAGGTCGAGCGCGGCCGGCAGGTCGGGGTCGTCGTCACCGGCCATGACCGCCGCGGCGAGAGCCCCCTGGAGGCGTCCGAGCACGGTTGCCAGCTCCGCCTCGTCGGCGTATTCGGCGACGATCGCGACGGGTCCGAAGCATTCCGCCACGAGTCGGCTGTCGGGAGTGATCGCGGCCGGATCGGCCTGGAGCAGCACCGCGTCGACGGCGTAACCGTCGGCGGGACCGGGAGCCGTCTCGAGCACTGTCGCGCCGGCCGCCACGAGATCGTCGACGCCGGCCCGGGCGTGGTCCGCGATGGGTCCGGTGAGCGCCCACCCGGAGGGGGCGGCAGAGCGCAGCGCGGCGGCGACGGCCTGCGGGACACCACGCCCCGCCGGCGCGAGCAGCAGGCCGGGCTTGGTGCAGAACTGGCCCGAGCCGAGCGTGAACGAGCCCACGAACCCGGCGGCGAGTGCCTCGACATCGGTCGTGCCGCCGGTCGTGGCGACGACGGGGTTCACGGTGCCCATCTCGGCGAACACGGGGATCGGGACGGGCCGGGCGAGGGCGCGATCGCGCAGGGCCATGCCGCCACCCTGCGACCCGGTGAACGCGACGGCGCGGATCGCCTCGGCCTCGACGAGCAGCTCGCCGGCCCGGAAGCCGGCGACGAAGCCGAGGGTGCCGTCGGGGGCGCCGGCCGCGGTCAGGGCGTCACCGGCGAGGTCCGCCAGAGCGCGGGACAGTTCGGGGTGCGCCGGGTGTCCCTTCACGACCACGGGGCAGCCCGCGGCGAGCGCCGACGCGGTGTCGTTGCCGAGCACGCCGAAGCCGAACGGGAAGTTGCTGGCGCCGAAGACTGCGACGGGTCCGATCGGCACCCGCACTCGACCCAGCGCCGGGGCGGTGGCGGTGGCCGAGTCGAGCGTCGCGCCGAGGTAGGTGCCCTCCTGTGCCACGGTCGCGTAGAAGCGCAACTGTGAGGCGGCTCGCGCGATCTCGCCGGTCAGCCGGGGCAGGCCGAGGGCGGTCTCGCGGTCGGCCAGGGCGGCGAGGGTCTCGGTCTCGGCCTCCAGCGCGTCCGCGACGGCCCGCAGCCAGTCGCCGCGCACGGTCGGAGAGGTGCTCGCGACGGCACCGGCGGCATCGCGCGCCGCCTCGACCGCCGCGGCGACGTCGGCCTCGGTGCTGACCGGCAGGTCGTCGCCCACCGCGCCGGTGCGCGGGGCGTGGCTGGCCTCGGTCATCAAACTCAAGCCGTCGCGCCGCGGACGGCGTCGGCCAGCACGGCCAGCGCGTCGTCGAGGAGGTCGTCCTCGATGACCAGTGGCGGCAGCAGCCGGATGACGTTGCCGAACGTGCCGCACACGAGCGTCAGCACGCCGGCCGCATGGCAGCGGGCGGCGACGTCCTTGGCGACGGCCGGGGCGGGGGTGGTGCCGTCGGCGCCGACCAGTTCGATCGCGAGCATCGCTCCGCGGCCGCGCACCTCGCCGATCGCCGGGACCTCGGCCTGCAGCGCGGTCAGCGCTGTGGTCGCACGGTCGCCGATGGCGCGGGCGCGGGCGACCAGGCCCTGCGTCTCGATCGTCTCGATCGCACCGAGTGCGGCGGCGCACGCCACGGGGTTGCCGGCGTAGGTACCGCCGAGGCCGCCCGGGTCGACCGAGTCCATGATCTCGGCGCGACCCGTGACGGCGGCCAGCGGCAGGCCACCACCGAGCGCCTTGGCCGTGCAGATCAGGTCGGGGACGATGCCCTCGTAGTCGCACGCGAACATGTCGCCGGTGCGGGCGAAGCCGGTCTGGACCTCGTCGGCGACGAACACGATGCCGTGCTCGTGGGCCAGCTCGACGACGCCGGCCAGGTAGCCCTCGGCCGGGACGATGAAGCCGCCCTCGCCCTGGATCGGCTCGACGACGATCGCGGCGACGTTGCTGGCGCCGATCTGCGTCTCGACGACCTCGCGCAGGTGGGCCAGGGCGTCGGCGGCGCACTGCTTCTCGTCGCCGTCGTAGCGGAACGGGTACGCGCCGGGCACGCGGTAGACCTCGGGCGCGAACGGACCGAAGCCCTGCTTGTAGGGGACGTTCTTCGCGGTCATCGTCATCGTCATGAGCGAGCGGCCGTGGTACGCGTGCTCGAGCACGACGACGGCGGGGCGGCCGGTCGCGGTGCGCGCGATCTTCACGGCGTTCTCGACGGCCTCCGCGCCGGTCGAGTACAGCGCGGTGCGCTTCTCGTGGTCGCCGGGGGTCAGCCGGTTGAGGGCCTTGGCGACCTCCACGAAGCCGTCGTACTCGGTGACCATGAAGCACGTGTGGGTGAACTTGCCGACCTGTTCGCGGACCCGGTCCACGACGGCCGGCGCGCTCGCGCCGACGCTCGTCACGGCGATGCCGGAGGCGAGGTCGATCAACTGGTTGCCGTCGACGTCGACGAGGATCGCCCCGTCCGCGCGCTCGACGAACACCGGCAGGGTCACGCCGAAGCCGCGCGGCACGTGGCGCTCGCGCTCGGCGTGACGCGCCTGGGACTGGGGGCCGGGGATCGCGGTCCGCAGGACGCGCTTCTGCTCGATCGGGGCGGGGGTGGTCTCGGTCATGCTTCGAGGCTAGGCTCCCGCGGCGGCCCGGCAACCCTGACGAAACGTCTAGGATCGGGATCGTGAACGCGACGATCCGTCCATCGGGTGCCGTGACCCTCTCGTGGTTGCTGGAGCGCCCGGCTCTCGGTTTGCGGCTCCTCGCCGGCCCGGACCCCGAGACGGTCGAGGTGCGGTGGGCGCACTCCATCGAGCTCGAGGATCCCTCGCCGTGGCTGGAGGGCGGCGAGCTCGTCCTCGTCACCGGTCTGCGGTGGCGCGGCGGCACCGACGAGGCGACCACCTACGTCCGACGACTGGTCGAGGCGGGCTCCGCGGGGCTGGGTTTCGGCATCGGGGTCCGCTTCGCGTCGGTGCCCCGCGCGCTCGTCCAGGCGTGCAAGGACGCGGACCTTCCCCTCGTCGAGGTGCCGTTGGAGACGCCGTTCCTGGCGGTCGTGCGCGAACTGGCCGATCACCTCGCGCAGGAGCGCCGGCGTGAGTTGCAGCAGGCCGTCGACTTCGGTCGACGACTCACGGCGGCCACCCTCGACCGAGGCGTCGGCGGCCTCGTCGCCGGTGCCGCGACCGACCTCGGCTGGCCGGTCCTGGTGCTCGACGCCCACCTCGACCGGGTCGCCGCCAGCGGGGCGACCACGGGTCTGGCAGCCCGGGTGCGCGAGGAACTCGATCGTTCGCCGGGCTCGTCGAGCCTGAGCGTCATCGACGCCGACCGGCACCTGTCGGTCATGCGCGTGGGCTCGCCGACCCGGTCGATGGGCTGGCTGGCGGTCGAGTCCGCGGAGGCGCCCACGGCGTCCGAACGGCTGTTGCTGCACCAGGCGGCGGCGTTGCTGGCACTCCAGCTGGCCCGTTCGGCCGACCTCGAGGACCGTTTCCGCGAACTCGGCGCCGCGGCACTCGGGCAGCTGCTGGGTGCTGCCGAGGAGCGACCGTCGCTGGCCGCCTTCGGTTTCCCCGACGGCGACCGGGTGCGGGTGGTGGTGGCCGAGCCGGGCCGCGGCCGACCCGGTGCCGCCGCCGCGGTCGAGCAGGTGCTCGGGGCCCGGCGCGTGCGTCACGTCCTGCGCGAGGACGGCGCGGTCGCCGTCGCGGTGGTGCCGGCCGACATCGCCGATGCCGACGTGCTCGACTGGGTGGACGGGTTGGGCCGGCTGGGACGGCCCGACGTCGTGGTCGGCGTCAGTGGACCCACCCTGCCGGCCCGCGCTGGCGATGCCGTCGTGCAGGCCCGGCGGGCGGTCGCGTCGGCGCGGTTGGGCCACGAACGTATGGGTTGGTACGGTGCCTTCGGCCTCGAGGACCTGCTCGACGACGAGGTCGTGCGCGCTCGTGTGCGCAGCCTCACCGGCGCCGCCGTGGCCGACCTGCTCGGCTCCGACACCGACCGCGACCGCGAACTGGTGCGCACCCTGCGTGTTCACCTCGAACATCACGGGTCCTGGGAGTCCGCGTCCCGCGCCCTGGGCATCCACCGTCACACGCTGCGCCAGCGCATCGACCGCCTCCGTGACCTCGGCATCGACGTCGACCACCCGCACGAGCGCGCCGCCCTGCTGCTCTCCCTGCTGGCCGACGACCGCTGAGCGGGCCGGGGGGGGCCGGAGTCGGGATTCCGGTCGAGCGTCTGCGCTCTTCGTGCCAAGATCTCGGCCATGACGACGGTCGACCAGTGCGCACGGCCTCGGCGACGGACGCTCTGGATCGCGCTGGTGCTGGGTGCGGGGCGTTCGTGGCCGCCCTCTGGGCGATGGACTGGTGGTCGTCGCCCGAGGTGTTCACCGGGTGCGACACGTGCAGCTTCGAGGCCAACCCACGCGAGTTGTCCGCGTTCCCCTTCGTCGCAGGGATGGCGAAGTCGGTCCACGTCGCGCAGGAGGAGACCGTCACCCTCGAACGTGCCGAACTCCAGTTCTCGACGAACGCGTCGCAGTCCACCGCAGAGTTCGTCGTGTGCACCCAGCGCCCGGTCGAGGAGGGCAGTCTCACCTACGGCATGGTCCTGTTGGAAGGCGATTCGCTCTCAGAGATGTGCACCGACGTACGTCCTCTCGAGAAGGGCACGCGGCTGCGCGTCGGACCGGACGCGCCGGAGTACCTCGTCGCCCTGATCTCGCCCGCCACGGCCGGCCGGACGCACGTCAGCGGACTTGCGCTGACGTATCGGCGCGACTGGAGTCACGGCGGACAGCGGGGGACCCAGAACCTCAAGCAGGATGTCGCGTTCACGGCGCAGTGACGTCAGCCCGCGCGGTGCGCGATCGCGACCACCGCGATGGCTCCCCGACGAGAAAGCCCCGCCGAGCTTTCGCTCGACGGGGCTTCCCTGTGATCACACTGGCGGTGGCGGTGGTGTGCTGGTTCAGGACATCGGCAAGGGATCTCTCAAGACATAGGCAAGACTCCC
>CAYXFT010000032.1:0-22077 GCA_964464335.1 uncultured Aeromicrobium sp. | reverse complement strand
CCGACGCCGAGATGCTCGGCGTCGGTGCCCCAGCTCAAGGCCGCGATCGCCGAGCTGCAGGCCCAGGGCTATGCCCTGCCGGACTACCCGGACGACCCGAAGACCGATGAGCAGCGCGACGCCAAGGCCCGCTACGACACGACCAAGGGCAGTGCCGTCAACCCGGTCCTGCGCGAGGGCAACTCCGACCGCCGCGCGCCGGCGTCGGTGAAGGGCTACGCCCGCAAGAACCCGCACTCGATGGGCGCGTGGAGCGGCGACTCGAAGACCTCGGTCGCCACGATGAGCGAGCACGACTTCCGCAGCAACGAGAAGTCCGTCGTGCTCGAGGCCGACGACACCCTGCAGATCGTCTTCGAGGCCACCGACGGCACCACGACCGTGCTCAAGGAGTCGATCCCCGTCCTGGCCGGCGAGGTCATCGACGGCACCGTCATGCAGGTCGCGAACCTGCAGGCGTTCCTGCGCAACGCGATCGCCGAGGCGAAGGCCTCCGACGTGCTGTTCAGCGTGCACCTGAAGGCCACCATGATGAAGGTCTCGGACCCGATCATCTTCGGTCACGTCGTCAAGGCGTTCTTCGCGCCCGTCTTCGAGCAGTACGGCGACGACCTGCAGGCCGCGGGCCTGTCGGCCAACAACGGTCTCGGCGGCATCCTGGCCGGGCTGGACGCCCTGCCGAACGGGGCCGAGATCACGGCCGCGTTCGAAGCCGCGCTGGCGGACGGACCCACGTTGGCGATGGTCGACTCCGACAAGGGAATCACCAACCTGCACGTGCCGAGCGACGTCATCGTCGACGCCTCGATGCCCGCCATGATCCGCACGTCGGGCCACATGTGGGGCCCCGACGGCCAGGAGGCCGACACGCTCGCGGTGCTGCCCGACAGCTCGTACGCCGGCGTCTACCGGACCGTGGTCGACGACTGCCGCCGCAACGGCGCGCTCGATCCCGCCACGATGGGCTCGGTGCCGAACGTGGGCCTGATGGCGCAGGCGGCCGAGGAGTACGGCAGCCACGACAAGACGTTCGAGGTGCCCGGTGACGGCACCGTCCGCGTCGTGAACGCGGCCGGCGACGTGCTGATCGAGCACGACGTCGAGGCCGGCGACATCTGGCGCGCCTGCCAGACCAAGGACGTGCCGATCCGTGACTGGGTCAAGCTGGCCGTCACCCGCGCCCGCGCCTCGGGTTCGCCGGCCGTCTTCTGGCTCGACGAGTCGCGCGCGCACGACGCGAACCTGATCGCCAAGGTCAACGCCTATCTGCCCGACCCCGAGATCGTGGGCGGCGACCTGGAGGGCCTCGACATCAAGATCCTGGCTCCCGAACTCGCCACCGCGTACTCGCTGGAGCGGATTCGCAAGGGCGAGGACACGATCAGCGTCACCGGCAACGTGCTGCGCGACTACCTGACCGACCTGTTCCCGATCCTCGAGCTCGGCACCAGCGCCAAGATGCTCTCGGTCGTTCCGCTCATCAACGGCGGTGGACTGTTCGAGACCGGCGCCGGCGGTTCGGCCCCCAAGCACGTGCAGCAGCTGATCAAGGAGGACTACCTGCGCTGGGACTCCCTCGGTGAATTCTTCGCGCTGGTCCCCAGTCTCGAGCAGTACGCCACGGCGACCGGCAACGCCAAGGCGCAGGTGCTGGCCGACGCGCTCGATCGGGCGACGGGCACCTTCCTGGACGAGAACCGCTCGCCGGGCCGTCGCCTCGGCTCGATCGACAACCGCGGCTCGCACTTCTACCTGGCGCTCTACTGGGCCCAGGAGCTGGCGAAGCAGACCGAGGACGCCGATCTCGCTGCCGCGTTCGGTCCGCTCGCCGAGAAGTTGGCGGCCGAGGAGCAGACGATCGTCGACGAACTCCTCGCGGTCCAGGGCAACGCGGTCGATCTCGGCGGCTACTTCCGGCCCGACCCGGCCAAGGCCGCCGCCGTCATGCGCCCCTCCGCCACGTTCAACGCGGCCATCGCCTCGCTCTGACCGCCGGGGCGGATTCCGTCGGTGGTGCGATCAGCGGTGAGTCAGCCACGCGGCCGACGCTCCGGAAGAGGTTCTGCCATCGCGGGCCGAAGTTCGGCTCCGGACTGTCGTAGCCCTGGGTGACGAGGTGCGCGTGGACCGCCGCACCATCGTCTGCGGTGAGGCGCCCAGCTCCTTGGTGATCTGCAGGTACGTCAGCCCCGCAGCTCGGTAGCGGGCATGGCGATCGATGTCGTCCAAGTACTGACTCCTGTCGCTCTGGTGGTGAGTGCCCTCGTACTCGAGGACCGTCCGCCGGCCAATGGACACATGACGGTCGGCGAGCTGCGGGCTCTCGTCGACGATGCTCGGTCGCTGCCCGAGTCCCGCGTCAGGTGCCACCTCGTCTTCCGCCCCGGGCGGTCAGCGCTCGTGGGTGGGGCGGACGAAGAACTGGATGACGAGCAGGCCGACGACGAAAGCGAGTCCGGGCACGATGAGCGACTCGGCCATCGCCTGCGTGAACGGGTCCGCGAGCTGGGCCGGCAGGGCTCCGCCGCCCTGGGACGCGAGGTCCCCGGCCTGGGGCAGGTGCTCGGCGAGCCGGCTCGAGATCGCCGCGGCGATCGCGGCCGAGCCCAGCACGGCACCGACCTGGCGCGTGGCGTTGTAGACGCCCGAGCCGGCACCGGCGGACGTCATCGGCAGGTTGCGGGTCGCCGTCGACGCCAGGGGCGCCCACAGGAAGGCGTTGCCGAAGCCGAGCAGGGCGTTGAACGCGAGCAGTTGCCACACGGGTGTGTCCGGCGCCATCGTCACCGCCAGCCCCAACATCGCCGCCGCGGAACTGGCGAAGCCGATGGACGTCAGCACCCGAGGATGGATCCGGTCGGTCCACCGGCCGACGACCGGCGCCATCGCGGCGGTCATGACCGCCATCGGCACGAACAGCAGTCCGGACTGCGTGGCGTCGTAGCCCCGCACCGTCTGGGCCCAGAGCATGAGCGGGAACGCCAACGCGGTGATCGCGAACGACACCGTGGAGATGCCGAGGTTCGAGACCGAGAAGTTCCGGTCCCGGAACAGGCTCAGGGGCACCAACGGCTCGTGCTGGTTCTTGGACTGCCACCAGAAGAACAACGCGAAGGTGGCCAGACCGGCACCGATCAGGATCGGGACCGAGACCCAGCCCGAGATCGTGCCCCAGTCGTACTTCTCGCCCTCCTGGATGCCGAAGACCAGCAGGAACATCGCGATCGCACTCAGCACGACACCGAGCCAGTCGAACTCGTGGCTGTGGGTCTCCAGACGCGGCACGAGACGCATGGCCAGGACGAATCCGACGACGCCCACCGGGATGTTGATGAAGAAGATCCACTCCCAGCCCGCGTGGTCGACCAGGATGCCGCCCAGGACGGGGCCGACGAGGGTGGCCACGCCCGCCACGGCACCCCACAGCGCCATCGCCTTGCCGCGGCTGTTGGCCGCGAAGGTGCGGGTGATCACCGACATCGTCTGCGGGGTCATCAGCGAGGCGCCGAGACCCTGGACGACCCGCGCGATGATCAGCCACTCGACCGAATCGGTCAGGCCACACCACAGGGAGGCCAGCGTGAACACCGTCAGGCCGGTCAGGTAGACGTTCTTGGGGCCGAAGCGGTCGCCGAGACGGCCGGTGATCAGCAGGGGCACGGCGTACGCCAACAGGTAGGCGCTGGTGACCCAGATGACGGAGTTGTAGTCGGTCGCGAGGTCGTCGCGGATCGCGGGCGTCGCGACCGAGACGATCGTCGAGTCGACCAGGATCATGAAGAAGCCGATGACCATGGCCCACAGTGCGGGCCAGGGGTTGGCGGGCAGGGTGCCCGGCGCATTCAGGCGTGCGGTTGCCATGGGAAGTCCTTGTCGTGGATGCGGGTGACGAGATGGCGGGTCCAGTCCAGCTGGGCCCGCAGCATCGTCAGGTGGTAGTCGGCGCCGAGGAGATGTATCTCGGGTGTGTCGGGACGTGCGGCGACCATCGCCTCGATCCTGTCGATGTGCACCGACAGTTCTCGGGCGCGGGTCGAGAGGGCCTCGGCGGCCTCGTCGGCCGTGAGGTTGTGCGCTTCGGTGAGGGCGAACGGGTAGGCGGGGAACTCGTTCACGGGGACGGCGAGCTGGCCGCGGACCCACTGCTCGATCGCCTCGTCCCCTGCGGGGGTGAGCCGGTAGGTCGTGCGCTCGGGACGGTTCCCCTCGCGCTCGGTCCCTGCGGACTCCACGAGTGCGAGCCGTTCCAGCCGGTCGATCGCGTGGTAGAGCGAACCGGCCTTGCACTTCACGAACTCGTCGCGATGACGCTCCAGCAACAACTGGTGCATCTCGTAGGGGTGCATCGACCGTTCGCGCAGGAGCGCGAGCGCGGCGATGGCGAGAGGGGTGAGCACGACGTTCCGTTCCGAATATTCCACGTGGACTATAGGCGGATCCGCTCCGATGGTCCAGCCGGATGATTTGAGGGACTTATGTGACATGGGTCATGTCATGTGATCTAAACTCCCGGCGTGGGAAAGACCAAGATCGAGCGCATCGACGCGGACGGCCGGATCATCGCGATGTCGGACGAGGAACTCGACGCCCTGGACGCGAAGCGGCGCAAGCTGCTGCTCGTCTTCGGCGCCGTCGGCCTCGCGGTCGCGATCATCGCCGTCCTCGCGCTGAGCATGTTCCTCAAGATCGGCGTGGGCAGTCGCAGCGCCCTCGCCGACGTGACGACCTTCTCCAAGGGCGTTCCGGTGCAGATCAACGCGGACACGCTCGAGTACCGCCTCGACCAGGCCAGCGGCTTCGACTGGGGCCTGACCGCGTGGGGCCGCGACTTCGGCAAGGGTGACGTCGACGGGTCGCTCGAGCAGGGCATGGACCAGATCGCCGGTGAGGCCACGCTGCCGACCGATGCGCGGATCACCACGATCTACACCAACATCGGCGACGAGGCGTCGGTGCGGGCCCATGGGCGACTGCTGATCGTCCGCTTCGAACTGCCCGCGAAGGCCAGCGACTTCCTGTTGACCGAGCCGACCGTGTTCGAGGATTCCTCGGTCGAGAAGTTGCGCGACACGTACTGGTCGGGGGCGGCGACGGTCTTCTACTCGCCGGCCGGCGCGGAGGAGGACCGGACCTACCAGATCCGCAAGTTCCTCCCGGAGTTCGCGTCGTGCCCGAAGAACACCGCCACGTGTGAGGCGTCGCCGGAGTTCGTCCAGTTCGACGACTGGGCACCGCGCGCCTCGCTGTCGAAGGACTGACTCAGTCCTGGGCCACCAGGGCGAGCCCGTCCGGCACGGGGACGGCGCCGAACCGGGAGAACGGCAGCACGCGGAAGTTCAGCGTCGCCTTGATCTCGTCCGCGCTGACCCAGCCGAAGGCGCGCGAGTCCGTCGAGCCGCCCCAGTTGTCGCCGATCACCCAGAAGCGGTCGGCTGGCACCGTCGCCTTCTTCGGCTGGTCGGAGGCGGCACCGTTCGGGTCGCAGCACGACGTCAGCGAGCTGCCGAGCTGGGCCGGCCAGGTGGGGTTCTCGACGAGGTAGGTCGTGTCGTCGCCGCGGGGCTGGACGTACACCGAGGGCCCCGCCGCACTGGTGGAGACCCAGATGGTGTCCCCGGGCATGCCGATCACGCGCTTGACGATGTGGGTGCCGTTGCCCGGCTCGGCCGCCTCGACGAGGTCGAAACGCTCGACGTCGTCCTTGGCGAACATGTTGGCGCTGAGCCGGTCGCCGGTCTTCAGGGTCGGGTCCATGCTGTGCCCGTCGACGGTGACGGCGAACGTGAACACGGCGATCGCCCCGATCGCGGCGACGAAGAACAGTACGAGCGCCCCGATGCCGACGACGCGGTGGGCGGCGCTTCCGCGCTCCGATCTCAGGGAACTGTTCATGGCGCGGATCACAGTACTGGAGCGGGGTGTTGAAACGGCGTACCGACGGTCTTTGGAATGTTTCGGAAATATCACCTAAACCGGTGTTACACCTTCTGCGCGTGTGTAACACTCGTCACAGTCGCACCGTCGTGACACGTGACACGTCGCATGTCACATCGATGTGGAACTGAAAGCCCGTTGAGGGACGGGCTCGAACTTGAGGGAGTTACACATGAAGGAAAAGGGAATGGGTCGCACCCGTCTCGGTCGTTTCGCGGCCGTCACGGTTCCGGCCACGGTCGCCTCGGTCGGCCTCGGTGCGGCGATGCTGAACGGCATGGTCGGCGCGGCGCTCGCCTCGTCCACCTCGTTCCAGGTGACCGGCTCGCAGGCGACCGGCGACGGCATGGAGCTGACGGCCAACTACGTGAGCGCTGCCACGTCGGAGACCGACGCGACGTCCACGAGCAAGTCCGACGCGCTGGTGTCGCTCAAGAACGGCACGATCTCGGACATGTGCCTCGCAGCCGACACGACCGTCCCGGTCATCGGCATCCTGGGCATCAAGATCGAGTCGTCGGGCGACGTCAGCCTCGGCTCGGACTGGACCGACCTCGCTGCCAACACGCTCGGTGGCGACACGGCCGCTCTCGGTGAGACCCACATCGGTTTCGCCCAGAACGACCTGACCCACCAGGACGCCACGACGTCGAACGGCTACGCGGCCGGCGGCTTCGGCATGGAGACCACCGGTGACGGCTCGGTCGACATCGGCAACCTCGACGCCGACCTGTACGCGCTGACGCTCGACGGCCTCACGCTGCAGAACCTCGCGATCGCGGCCACGCCGGGCAAGGTCGAGGGCTCCTGCTGATCTGATCAGTTCGGTGTTTGGTGGTCCCGGTCACACTGTCGACCGGGACCACCGCACCGCCGAAATCGCTGCAACCACAGAAAGGTGAGACCGTGACCGAGTCCTCGACTTCGTCCGGCGTGCTGCACGCCGTCAACCGGTGGCGGACGAGCCGTCCCTTCTGGGGCGCGCTGGTGCTCGCACTCGGCGGATACCAGGTCATGGCGCCGATGCTCGGCGCGAGCCTGCAGATGGTCGTCGGTGCCGGCATCCGGGCCGCCAATCCGCTGATCATCGGCGGACTGATGGTCCTGTGCGCCGTGCTCGCCCTGTTCGTCCCGTCGAACCGCTACTTCCTCGGCATCATGGGCATGGTGCTGAGCATCGCCTCGCTGCCGTTCGCCAACCTCGGCGGCTGGCTGGTCGGCATGGTGCTGGGGATCGTCGGCTCCGGCCTGATCTTCGCGTGGGCGCCGTACACCGATGCCCAGCTGGCCGAGTTCGCGGGCCGGGCCCGCCGCAAGGCCGAACGCAAGCAACAGCGCACCGCACGCCAGGGTGCCGCGCAGGCCCGACCCCCTGTTCAGCAACACTGACGCAGCCCAGCGCTGCACCTTCTCATTCTCGGGAACCGTCCTTGAGGGAGGACACACGTGAAGTTCCACCTGCCCGTCCGCAAGGCCGTCACGTCCGCTGACGCCCCCGGCCGCCGTGCCGCGAAGGGTGGCCTCTCCGGTCGCATCGCCGGAGTCCGTGCGGATCTGACCGCCAAGCGCGCCGACCTGCTCGGCCGCAACGACGAGATGCTCGCCAGCGCCGCCGACGGCACCCGCCGCGGCACCCGCAAGCGTGGCGCCGTGATGGCCGCTGCCGGACTCGGCGCGACGGCGGTGATGGTCGGCATGGTCAGCGCGAACATCCTCGCGGTGAACTTCACCACGTCGAACACCGAGTTCAAGCTCTACTCGAACTACCTCGACGCCGAGCAGGCCGCCGCGTTCCTCTCGCCCAGCACGAAGGCCAACGGCGCCCAGCAGGGCCTGTCCGACCTCGGCATCAAGACCGCCAAGCTCTCGGGCCTGTGCATCATCCAGCAGGAGGCCATCGGGGCGCTCGGCACCTGGTCGTTCGTGCTGACCGCCGGGGACGCCGTGCCCGACAGCTACACCCAGACCGAGGTGCCCGCGGGCGTCGTCGTCGACGCGAACACGGGCAAACTGACCGGAGCGTCGGCCACGGGTGCCGTGTCGGCCAACAACCTCTACATCAACTCCGACACCATCACGGGCTACGGCAACAAGATCTCCGGCCTCAACCTCGGTCAGTCCGCGTCCACGGTCGGCACGTCCGCCGGCATCTCGTGGCCGACGCTGGCGCAGGGTCAGACCCAGCCGGCGGCGGGCAACTTCGGCCTGTACGCCCAGCAGCTCAACGTGGCCGGGCTCGGCGGCGAGTCGTTCGGCCTCAACCTGCAGGGCGCGATCACGCTGCCCAAGCTGAGCATCAAGCTGCAACAGGGTGCCAAGACGCAGACCGACTGCTCCTGAGGCGGCTCCTTCCATGGTGAATCCGCTCACGGAGGTCGCGCGACGCAACCGGCAGATGCTGGCCGACGCCGACCGCAATCTCGGAACCCGCTGGTGGGGCACGCCCCTCATGGCGGCCGGGCTGGCTTCCCTGTTCGCGCTGTACCACCTGGTCAGCGCGGGGGTGCTGGCCGTCAACTTCACCACGTCGGACCGGGAGTTCGACGTGTACTCCAACTACGTCGAGGGCATCTCCTCGGCGGGCATGCTCTCGGCGAACACGGGCTTCAGCTCGGCCAGTTCGAAGGGCGTGGCCGAGATCGGCATCAAGGAGGCACGGCTCTCCGGGATGTGCGCGATCTCGCACCAGACGCTGCCCGTGGTCGGCGCGGTCTCGCTGATGATCGTGTCCGGGGTGCCGGTCCGACCGGCCTTCGACAGTTCGACGCTGAACATGACCGACGGCAACGGCGCGGCCATCACGGTGGACGCCAACGGAGCACTCGCCGGGACGAGTCTGACCAAGGCCGTCAAGATCACCGACCTGTTCCTCAACGCCTCGAGCCTGAGCGGCTACGGCAACAAGCTCAGCGGGCTCAACCTCGGTCGCGCGGCGACCGGGGTCGTCGGCGACGCGAACGTCAACTCCGGCCAGTGGCCCACGGGCCAGACCGCGCCGGTCGCCGGCGGGTTCGGGCTGACCGCGGAACACCTGAACGTGGCCGGCTACTCCAGCGATTCGTACGGTCTCAACCTGCACGGCAGCGTCGCGCTGCCGGGCATCAAGGTCCGCACCCTGCCGGGCACCAAGACACAGAGCGACTGCCAGGCGGTGGCGAACTCATGACCCCTAAGGTCGACATCATGACCGATCCGATCGAGGACCAGGACGACTCGTTCGAGGCGCAGGACCAGGCCCAGCGGTCGGTCGGAAAGCGCATGCACTCCGGTCTCGGCGCCGCCCGGCGCTGGTTCCGTGCGTTCCGTCGCACGCGTCCGTTCTGGGGCGGTCTGTGGTGCGTCCTCGCGGGGCTCTGGATCATGCGGGCGATGAACTTCGGCTTCGGTCTGGCCGTCACGGGCGGCTGGAACTTCGCCGCCGGATACATCCTCGGCGGCGGGCTGGCACTGTTCGGTCTCGTCGCATGGTTCGCTCCCCACTACCGCACGCTCGTGGGCGTGCTGGCGTTCCTGTTCGCGCTCGCAGCGTTCGTCTCGGCCAACCTCGGTGGCTACCTCATCGGGACGGTGCTCGGCGTGATCGGCGGCTCGATGATCTGGGCCTGGGGCGAGAAGAAGCCCAAGGGCGCTCGGCGGGCTCGCGGGCAGCGTGGCGGGGCGGACGGGGACGACACCCGATGACCGATCTTTCTCGGGGCAAGCAGCGCGCGCTCGTGCTGGCCGTTCTCGTCGTCCTGGTGGGTGCCTTCGTGTTCTGGCCCAGCCCGGGCCACGAGCGTCAGGCCGCCCACGCGGCGACCTCCTGCGGCGCGAATGATGCCAATCGCAACAGTCTGGCGCTTTACACGAACGGCACGATGACGCCGTGCGTCGCCAAGCCGGCGATGCGCCTGCTCGTGACGAGGTCCGGGTCGTGGCCGAGCGAGACCGTCAAATGGACGGTGGCCAAGGTGCGGACGAACGGGACGAAGACCCTCAAGTACGCGGACGGAACGTCGTCCTCGGTCGTGCACATGACGTTCGAGCAGTTCAAGATCAACACCGGTGCGAGCTTGACGGTCGACGGCGCGAACTACGACCTGACGATGGTGCCCGATTCGACGGCGCAGTTCGGTGCCGCCGGCATCAACACCGACCTGTGGGTCGACGGCAACAGCACCTTTACCGTGAAACTGCTCGGAGCCTGCACGACCATCACGGTCAATCTCCTGAACACCTTCAGTTGGTTGCTCAACGGCACCGACTGGGACGGCTGCGACATCGACCTGAAGATCCGTTACATGACGTCCTACAAGGCGTCGGGGAGCTCGACCGGAAGCTACCCGATCAGGATGCCGAACACCACCTTCACGGCGGTATCCCCATGAACGCCACCCACGGCACGCGGTGGCCCCGGTCGATCTTCGCCATCGGAGTCGGCCTGGCGATCGTCGGGGTCCTCACGGCCATGCTGAGTGGGAACGTCCTCGCGGCGACGATCACGTTCCAGGACTCTCCGTCGCAGTTCTCGTCGAGCCAGATCGACGGCACGGACGTCGGATTCGGCATGGTTCCGATCACCACGGCGGCCGGGACGAAGCAGGTCCTCCGGTCCGGATTCGCCAACGGCCGGTTCGACGGCCTGTGTGTCTCCCAGAAGCAGACCATCGCGGGGACCACGTGGACCGTGCGCCTCGAAGCAGGCGACGGCACCTTGGGCAGTTATGACGTCGCCGGTTCGAATGCCGTCTTCGACGTTGACAACCTCAAGGCGTCCACCAACGGTTCAGGGGCGGGCGTGAACCTCGATGGCCGCGTACAACTGGGACTGACGTCCGATGACATCACGACGGTCTCGGGCGCCGACAACCCCTTCGAGGCGCCCACGGGGACCGCCGGCTACTGGGGCATCGACGCGGACTCGGGCAAGTTGTACGCGTTGCGGGGGGACATCTACAACGCGATCATCGGCGGCCCGTTCTCGTTGCCGAACCTGAAGATCAGGGTGCTGCCCGGTGATGTCGGCTGTGACACGATCGCCATCCCCCAGTAGGTGACTTCACCGGAGCCGTTCGAAGCAGATCAGGTCGGCGAAGGTGCCGTCGCCCAGCGGCTCGGCGGCGGTGCGTCGGCCGTACTCGCGGAAGCCCGCGGACCGGACCACTGCGAGGCTGGGTTCGTTGCCGACGGCGACGTAGGCCTCGATGCGGCGCTGGTCGAGGCCGTCAGGGTCGAGGGCGTGCTCGATGGCGGCGCGCGCGGCGGCCTTGGTCAGTCCTCGCCCGCGGGCGTCGGGGTGGGTGAAGTAGCCGAGCTCGGGAACTCGTCCCAGACCGTCGATGATCACCTGACCGAGGAACCGGTCGTCGTCGGGACCGGCGATCGTCCACACCGCGCGCTGGCCCTGGGCGGCCCGGAAGATCCCGCGGTGCAGGGCCGGCCGGAAGGCGTCGGCGGTGCGCACGGGCTCGTTCGACCAGTGCCGGGTGGTGTCGTCCGACTCGGCCTCGGCCCAACGGTCGAGGTCGTCCTCGTGCGGCGGTCGCAGCACCGCGGCGTCGATCTCGAGCCGGGAGTCGAGCCACCTCGTGCGCGGTGCGGGGGCGTCGCCGAAGCGGCGAGAGGCCGTCCAGGCGTCGATCGTCCGACCGCGCTCGAACAGCAGGTCCGGCTCCGTGTGGTGGAGCCGGAACCCGCAGGCGTGGGCGACGCGCAGGCTGGCGACGTTGCCCACGTGGGCGCGCCATTGCACGACCTCCTTGCCGGCCTCGACGAAGGCGTGGTCGATCGCCAGGTGGACCGCGGCCGTCATCACGCCGTGGCCGCGACAGTCCGGGTGCAGGGCGTAGCCGATGTCGACGAGGGCGTCCTTGCCGCGGAGGTCGACGTTGCCGGCGTAGCGGCCCTCGAACTCGATCGCCCAGGTCATCGAGGTGCCGTCGTTCCAGCCCGCCGGGATGACCTCGAGGTGGAACTGCTCGCTCATCGGGCGGCTGTGGGGCGTCTGGACCGAGGTCCAGCGGACCATCTCGGGGTCCTGGGCCATCTGTAAGGCGCGCTCGATGTCGGCGGGCACGTGCGCCCGCAGCGTCACGAGCCCGTCGCTCAGGACCGGAACGCCCAGGGGCCATTCGAGGTCGCTCATGGCGGAGTCAGGAGGCGTTGATGCGGAACGGGTCGGCCGGGTAGACGCCGAGCACCTTGACCTCCGTGGTGAAGAAGGTCAGCTCCTCCAGCGCGCGGGCCAGTCCCGGCTCGTCGGGATGGCCGTCGACCTCGGCCAGGAACATCGTGGCGGTGAACTCGCCGCTGACCATGTAGCTCTCCAACTTGGTCATGTTGATGCCGTTCGTCGCGAAGCCGCCGAGCGCCTTGTACAGCGCGGCCGGCAGGTTGCGCACGTTGAAGATGAAACTCGTGACGACCGGGCCGTTGTGGGGACGGGCGCGGACGTCGTCGCGCGAGAGCAGGATGAAGCGGGTCGTGTTGTGCTCCTCGTCCTCGACGTCGGTCGCCAGCACGTCGAGCCCGTAGATGCCGGCCGCCAGGGGCGGGGCGATCGCGGCCATCGTCGTGTCGTCGGCCTCGGCGATCTCGCGCGCCGCTCCGGCGGTGTCGCCGGAGATGATCGGGCTCCAGCCGTGCTCGCGGATGATCTTGCGGCACTGGCCCAGCGCGTGGACGTGGCTGTGCACGGTCTTGATGGACTCCAGGGTCGTGCCCGGGGTGGCCATCAGCGCGAACTGGATCCGCAGGAAGTGCTCGCCGATGATGTGCAGCCCGCTCGTGGGCAGGAAGTGATGGATGTCGGCCACGCGTCCGGCCAGCGAGTTGTCGATCGGGATCATCGCCAGGTCGCAGTCGCCGGACTTCACGGCGGCGAAGGCATCCTCGAAGGACGCACAGGCGACCGGCTCGGCGTCGGGTTGGTTCTGCAGGATCGCCAGGTGGGAGTTCGCGCCCGGCTCACCTTGGTAGGCGATGCGCACCGGCCAAGCCTACCGAGGTCCGCGCGGGATCCGTGTGGACGTGAGATTCTGCGTTCGGCCCTCCCGGGGGACGCAGGATTCTGCATTCGGGTACTCCAGCGGGGCGAAAGGCAGAATCCTGCGTCCCGTCAGGACGCGAAGGCGAGCCGGGCCCGCACGAGTTGTTCGATGACGCGCCCGGGCTCCCGGCGGATCGAGAAGGACGAGAAGGCCAGCACGCGCCGTCCGTCGATGACGACGTCGTTCGCGCGATGCAGGTCGTCGCTCCACTGGGCGACCGCCAGATGCGGGATGCCGTGGACCTCGATCGCGAGGTTCAACTCCGCGATCCACACGTCGAGGAAGTACCGCCCTTTCGGCGAACGCACCGCCGCCTGCCGCGTGGGCCGCGGCAGACCGGCCCGGATCCGCAACTCGTCGAAGTCGCGCTCGGGCAGCGACTGGATCCCGCCGGACGCGTCGAGGATCGATTCCTTGATGAGGGCGCGGTGGCGGCAGGTCCCCCGGCGTTCCAAGGCCTGACGCATCCGGCGGACGTTGGTCAGACCCTGCTGGAACACGGCGATCACGATGGCGCGGGCCCTGCGCTCTGCCTCGCACCAACTGGCGGCGTCGAGGACGCTTCGCTCGAGCGTGGTCCTGCGCGGTTCGCGATGGGGCGGGACGTCGAGCGCGCTCAACTCGTGACTCCAATGGACTTCGAGCTCGCCGGGCGTCCCGCGGGCACCGGCGGGCAGGACCACCGTGACCTGCTCGGGGTCGAAGCCCTTGAGGCCCCAGCGACGCGCAGCGGTGAGGCCGGCCAGGGCGGCGCCGGTGGGGCTGGCGGCGAGCGCGACGCGTTCCACCTGGTCCTGTGTGAGTGGACCGTTGTGGGTGACGACGACCCCTCGGGCGGGCTGCTGCCACGTTCCCGCGCGGACGCGTTGACGCAGCACGCTCCTGCCGAAGGACTCGATCGCTCGAGCGGTGGTGAGCACGTCTGACATCCATCGAGCGTGTGTTCTGCCCCTGACCTCGGACCAGTGGTGTGTCGTGGGCTGTGGACGCGCGCGAGCCGACCGGGCGGCCTGTGGACGACGAAGGATTCGGCAGTCGGCCCCGCTCAGGTACCCAAATGCCGAATCCTGCGTCCCCTCCGGCCAGCGACCGATAACGTCAGACACACTGTCCCCTCCAGCCACAGGAGAACTCTGTGCGTCTCTCCCTCGCCCTGGCCGGCGTCCTCGTGTCGGCCGGCCTCACGGTGCCGTTCGTCGAGGCGGCCGCAGCGCCTCCGTCGACCGCCGAGGACAAGGTGCGCGCCGCTGCCGACGGCACCGTCTCGGTGACCCGCGACGCGGCCTCGGGTCGGGTGGAGTTCGTCCGTTCCACCGGAAGCGGCGACCTCGCACCGGGCGTGTCCGCCCGATCGGCCTCCTCGGGCGCCAAGGCCGAGAGCTGGCTCGGAGACCATGCCGGCCTCTTCGGGATCGAGGCCGACCAATTGGTCGAGACCCGCGAGACCGCGTCGGGTGAGGGGCGCACCGTCACCTACGCCCAGGAGTACCGAGGGCTGCCGGTGTGGGGCGCCGCCCTCAAGGCGAACCTCGACGCCGACGGTGACCTGCGCAGCGTCAACGGGCACGTCGTGCCGGACCTCGAGCTTTCCACGAACCCGCACACCACCGCGGAGCAGGCCGAGGCTCGCAGCACGCGCATCGTGCGCGCGGATCCGCCCACCAACGACGAGGGGGACCCGGCACACGTCGACGACCCGACGTCGCAGGCCGAGCTGGTGGTCTACGAGACCGGTTCGCCGCTGGGGCGGGCCGGGACGACTCGCCTCGCGTGGGACGTGACGGTCATCGCCGGCGCGTCCGTCTACGAGCGCGTGGTCCTCGACGCCGAGTCGCTCAAGCCGCTCAACCGGTTCAGCCAGACGCACGGTGCCCTGGACCGCACGTTGCTCAGCACCGACGACAAGGGCACCCAGGACGTGAACGACGACACCACGTCGCAGGTGTGGCAGGAAGGCCAGTCGACGAGCGGGCTCGCCGCGGACCAACTGCGGTTGGTCACGGCGGCGGCCGAGACACACCGGCTCTTCGAGAGCGCCTTCGGCGTGGACTCGTACGACGGCGCCGGTGCCACGATGGTGACACTCCACGACCGCACGGACTCGTGCCCCAACGCGTCGTGGAACGGCGTCCGGGTCAGCTACTGCGCGGGCGTCGACAGCGACGACATCGTCGCGCACGAGTGGGGCCACGCCTACACGCAGTACAGCTCGGGCCTGCTCTACCAGTGGCAGTCCGGCGCGCTGAACGAGTCCTACTCCGACGTCTGGGGAGAGACGCTCGACCTCGTCAACGGTCGGAACGACGAGGGCGAGGACAACGCGGTCAGGGCCGACGACACCTGTTCGGGACGAACCAGCGACCTGAACATGACCCGAGATCGCTCGGTGACGCTGACCGTGACCGCTCCGACCGCCCGCGCCTGCGTCGGCGTGGAGGCGCAGTTCGGCCTGCGTCTGTCGAAGGCGCCGCAGGAGATCTCGATCGTCGCGGGCACCGACGCTTCGAACCCGGTCGGCCTGTCCACGACCGACGGCTGCACCGCGCTGACCAACGCCGCCGCTGTCGCGGGAAAGTGGGTGCTGCTCGATCGTGGTACCTGTACCTTCGCGCGCAAGTCCAAGATGGCTCTCGCGGCCGGGGCGCGCGGAGTCCTCGTCGCCGAAACGACCAGCGAGGCGTCCGTCTCCTCGACCGGATCCGGTGTGCTGCCACTCGTGCGCATCGCCAAGGTCGACGGCGACGCGATCCGGGCGATGTCCGGAACGGTGACCGCGACCGTGAGCAGCCCGAGCGCGAACGACACCGTCCACCACCGCTGGCTGGTCGGGGAGAAGTCCGCCGGATTCGGCGGTGCCCTCCGCGACATGTGGAACCCGACCTGCCTCGGCAACCCGGCGAAGGTTTCGGACGCCCAGTACAGGTGCGACACCGCTTCGACGAGCACCACCGACTGGGGTCGGGTGCACAGCCACTCGGGCGTACCCAACCGTGCCTATTCGCTGTTCGTCGACGGCGGCACCTTCAACGGGCAGACGGTCGCGGGAGTCGGTCTCGACAAGGCGGCGCAGGTGTGGTGGCGGGCGAATGCGGCGTACCTGACTCCGACGTCCGACTTCGCCGACTTCGCGGCCGCCCTGACCGAGTCGTGCCGCACCCTCGAGGGCGCGACGATCCCCGCGCTCAGCACCGGCGCGCCGGCCGGGCCGTCCGCGGCGGTGACCGCGACGGACTGCGCCGAGTTGGCGAAGGTGGTCGCGGCGACCGAACTGCGCACCGACATGGCCGAGCGTTGCCAGTTCACGCCGTACTTCACGTCGGACGTGCCGACGGGCTGCGGTGGCGAGTACCAGTCGGTCGACCTGCTCGAGCAGGACTTCGAGGACGGCTGGGACGGCTGGACCCCCGGCGTCACGCCCAGCGCGGGCGCGGTGCCGGGTCCCACCGCGTGGACGGTCAGCGACCGGGTCTCCGGGAACGCCGGGCACGCCGCCCTCGCGGCGAATCCTGCGGAATGCGGCACGGACTCGGTGGCAGGACTCTCCACCCTGACGAGCCCGACGGTCACGCTGACCCCGGGCGTCTCCCCGCGACTGCGGTTCCGGCACAGCGTGTACCTCGAGGACGGCTATGACGGGGGCCAGGTCAAGATCCGGATCAACGACGGGGCGTGGGTGTCGATCTCGCAGGACGCCTACCTCGCCAATGGTCCCTTCGACGTCGTCGCGGACTGGCCCGCGAGCTGGGGCGACCCCTCGGCCAACCCGTTGCTCGGCCAGGCCGTCTGGAGCGGCGGCGAGGCGCAGACCGGCGCGTCCCGGTGGGGGGCGTCTGTCGTCGACCTCGAGTCCGCAGGAGCCGCGGTCGGCGACACCGTGCAGGTCCGCTTCGACCTGGGCACCGACCAGTGCGGCGGTGAGTACGGATGGCTGGTCGACGACGTGACGATCAGCCACTGCGTCTTGCCGGTGGTCGTGCCCACGACGGTTCCCACCTCCGCACCCACCAGCGCACCGACCACTGCACCGACGACGGCGCCCACGACGAAGCCGGTCGTCGCCAAGTTGGCGACCAGGACGTCGGTCAAGGTCGGCCCGGCCACGCCCCGCAAGGGCAAGAAGTTCCGGCTGAGCGTGACCGTGGCCCCCACGGCCTCCGGGACCGTGACCTTCACGCTCGACGGCAAGCGGCTGAAGGTCGTCAAGGTGTCGCGCGGGAAGGCGAGCCTCCTCGTCACGGCCAAGCAGTCGAAGAGACTCAAGAAGGGCAAACACGTGGTTCGGGTCGCCTACTCCGGGAGCAGCGCCCACAAGCCGAGCGTCGGTAAACGGACCTTCACGATCCGGAGGTGACGGTCAGTCCTCGAGGCAGGCGGCGGGCGAGGGTCGCACCGTGAACACGCGCGGCGGCGCCCACCCGCGCGCGGCGAACGCCGCCTCGACCCGCACCCGCAGGCCGTCGACGGACTCCGGTGGCAGCAGAGCGATGGCGCTGCCACCGAAGCCGCCTCCGGTCATCCGGGCGCCCAGCGCGCCGGAGGACAGCGCGACGTCGACGGCCGTGTCGAGTTCCTCGCACGAGACCGCGTAGTCGTCGCGCAGGGACTCGTGCGAGGCGGAGAGCATCGCACCGAAGGCGGTCCAGTCACGTCGGCGCAATGCCGTGATGGCGGCGCGCACCCGCGCGGTCTCTGTGAGGACGTGTCGAGCGCGAGGCTTGAGGGCGTCGTCGAGCCCCAGCAGGCCGTCCAGCCCGATCGCGGCGAGCCGGTCGAGGCCCAACGCCTCGGCCGCCGCGGCGCACTCGGCGCGGCGCGCGCCGTACTCGCCGCCGGCCATGGCGTGACGGACGCCGGTGTCGATGACGGCGAGCGTCAGCCCGTCCTCGCCCCACGTCACGGGCACGGAAGCGGTCGCCGGCGGGGACGTCGCGAAGTCGACGTGCAACGCGTGGCCGGGCTCGGCCAACAGCACGGCGTACTGGTCCATGAGCCCCGTGGGAGCTCCGACGAATCCGTTCTCGGCGGCTGCGGCGACGTCGGCGAGCGCGCGCCGGTCGAGCCCGGCGCCGGCGAGATCGTCGAGGGCCAGCGCGACACCACACGTGAGGGCGGCCGACGAGGACAGTCCCGCGCCGACCGGCAGTGACGTCTCGAGGACGAGGTCGGCCCCGGTCACGGCGATCCCGGCCGCGCGGGAGGCCCACACGGCGCCGGCGACATAGGCCGCCCAACCCTCCACGGAACCCGGCGAGGCGTCGACCGGGAACGTAGAGCGGTCGCCGCGGCTCCACACGTTCACGATTCCGTCGGCACGGGACCGGGCCTTCAGGAGCAGGGAGTGGTCGATCGCGATCGGCAGCACGGCACCGCCGTTGTAGTCGAGGTGCTCGCCGATCAGGTTGACCCGACCGGGCACCCGCCATTGCCGCACACCGTCCACGCCGATCACCCTAGTCACAGGAACGGCTGGCACAATCGTCCGCATGCCCGCCACCCCTGCCTCCTCGCGGAAGCGCGCGCTCTCGGGCGCGCAGCCGTCCGCGGACTCGTACCACCTCGGCAACCACATCGGCGCGTTCACGAACTGGGTGGCCCTGCAGGACGAGTTCGAGGCCTTCTACTTCATCCCCGACCTGCACGCGATCACGGTCGACTACGACCCCGCGCGACTGCGTGAGCGCACGTACATCGCCGCGGCACAGTTGCTGGCGGCCGGCGTCGACCCTGCGCGCAGCGCCCTGTTCGTGCAGAGTCAGGTTCCCGAGCACGCCCAGCTGGCGTGGATCCTCAACGGCATCACGGGGTTCGGCGAAGCCAGCCGGATGACGCAGTTCAAGGACAAGAGCGCGAAGTCGGGAACGGACAAGGCCAGCGTGGGTCTGTTCACGTACCCGATCCTGATGGCCGCCGACATCTTGATCTACCAGGCCGACGCCGTCCCGGTCGGCGAGGATCAGCGCCAGCACGTCGAACTGACCCGTGACCTCGCCCAGCGCTTCAACCACCGGTTCGGCGAGACGTTCACGGTGCCCGAGGCGTACATCGTGAAGTCCAGCGCCAAGATCTACGACCTGCAGGAACCCACGACCAAGATGAGCGGGTCGAACCCCACGCACGCGGGCGTGATCGACCTGTCGGACCCGGTCAAGACGGTGCAGAAGAAGATCAAGTCCGCCGTCACGGACTCCGAGACCGAGATCCGGTTCGATCCGGCGGCCAAGCCGGGCGTCTCCAACCTGCTCACCATCTACTCGGTGATGACGGGCAAGGACGTCGACGCGATCGTCAAGGAGTACGAGGGCAAGCAGTACGGCCACCTCAAGGTCGACCTGGCCGAGATCGTCGGCGAGTTCGTCGGTGCCTTCTCGGCGAAGGTCGACCAGTACCTCGCCGACCGTGGCGAACTCGACCGGATCTTCGCCGCGGGCGCCGCACAGGCCCGGGCGGTCGCCGCGCCGACCCTCGAGCTCGTCTACGAGAGGTCCGGATTCGTGAAGGCCCAGCAATGAAGGGCGCGAAGCCGTGACCGTCACCGTCGGCATCTCGATCGCGATTCCCGAGCCCCACGGCGAGATGCTGCGGGACCGTCGCCGGTCGTACGGCGACCCGATGGCCGATCGCATCCCCAGCCACATCACGCTGGCGCCGCCGCTGGAGATCGAGCACGACGAGGTCGAGTCGATCGTCGCGCGGCTCGGTGAGGTCGCCGCGGCGAACGCCGCGTTCCGCGTCGCGCTGTTGGGGACGGGCTCGTTCCGGCCCGTCTCGCCCGTGGTGTTCGTCGCCGTCAGCGAGGGGATCGCCCAGATCGAACTGCTGGCGCGTTCCCTGCAGGACTCCCTGGACGCGCCCGCTCCGGACTTCCCGTTCCATCCCCACGTGACGGTGGCCCACAACGTCCCCGAGGAGGCCCTCGACCGTGCGCTGGAGGACCTCAAGGGGTTCGAGCTGCACTTCGAGGTCGCGGCGTTCCACCTCTACGTCGACGATCCCGACGTCGGCTGGGTGCCCACCCACACCTTCCCGTTCGGCTGATCAGCGGACGAGCGTCTGCACCAGCGCGTCCCGGAAGGCGCGCGCCGCGAGCGGCAGGGTCTCCAGCGGCCGGTGTGCCACGGCGATGCTGCGCGACAGCGGCGGCTTGTCCAGTTGGGTGCTGCGCAGACCGGTGCGGGCGCGCATGACGATGTCCGGGACGACGGCATGGCCGAGGCCCGACTCGACGAAGCGCAGCACCGACCCCATCTCGCCGCCCTCGACCGCGAAGCGCGGCTCGAACCCGGCGGCCGCGCACGCCCGGAGGGTGACGTCCCGCAAGTCGTAGCCCTCGCGGAACATCACGAGAGGAAGGTCCTCGAGATCGGCGACGTCCATCTGGTCGGGCATGTCGGCGTCCACCGGGCTGGCCAGCACGAGTCGCTCACTGAAGACGACCGCGGTCTCCAGGTCGGGGATGCGGGCGGCCAGCGGCACGATCAGCAGGGCCAGGTCGATCCGGCCGGTCGAGAGCTCCGCGGTGAGGTCGCGCGACCCCGCCTCGTGGATCTCGATGTCGATGCCCGGATGCTCGGACCGGAACCTGGTGAGCACGGGCGCCAGCAGACCTTCGACCATCGAGGGGGTCGCGCCCATGCGCACCCGTCCGCGCCGCAGGGAGGCGACCTCGTGCACCGAACGGGTCGCGTTCTCGGTCTCGATCAGGATCCGTCGGGCGTGCGGCAGCAGGGCCTGGCCGGCGCTCGTCAACTCGACGCCCGAGCGGTCTCGCTCGACGAGCCGCGTACCCAGCGAGTTCTCCAGGGCGCGGATCTGCTTGGACAGCGTGGGCTGGGAGACGGCGAGCGCCTCGGCGGCCCGGGTGAAGCTGCCCTCCTCGGCGACGGCCACGAAGTAGGCCAGATGACGCAGTTGCACGCACCGATCATAGCCATCGTCTATGAAAGTCGGCCTTACTTCGACTTAGCGTGAATCGACGATCGCGCCTAACCTGCTCCCGTGGCCACTTCTCAGATGACACGCGTACCGGCCTCACGGTCGACGGTCGCGTTGAAGTTCCTGATGGCGGTGTCCGGCCTGATCATGGTCGGATATCTGCTCCTGCACATGTACGGCAACCTCAAGGTCTTCTCGGGCCAGGAGGCGTTCGACGACTACTCGCACCATCTGCGGACGCTCGGTGAGCCCTACCTGCCGTACAGCGGTGCGTTGTGGATCATCCGGATCGTCCTGCTGGCCGCGATCGTCGGCCACGTGTTCAGCGCCGCGACGCTGTGGAAGCGCAACAAGAAGGCCGCCGGGTACGTCGGCGGCAAGCGCTACCACTCGCCGCGCGGCTCGAAGGGCATCCAGCGCAGCTACGCGTCGTTCACGATGCGGTGGGGCGGCGTCGTCGTGCTGCTGTTCGTCTTCTACCACCTGCTGCACCTGACGGGTAACCAGATCCACCCCGGTGGCGCCAGCGACAGCCCGTACGAGCGGGTCGTCAACGGCTTCCAGATCTGGTGGGTCGTCCTGTCGTACACGATCGCCCTGCTGGCGGTCGGCTTCCACCTGTGGCACGGCGTCTGGAGCGCGCTGACGACACTCGGCGCCAACCACAGCGCCACCCGATCGGGTTCGCGACTCACGCCGCTGGCGTGGATCATCGCGGGTCTCATCACGATCGGCTTCCTGATTCCGCCGTGGGCGATTCTGCTCGGATTCGTCGACTGAGAGGGCACGGACACATGACCTTGGAGTACTACGTCGAAGGCGACGAGATCCACGACGAGGCCGCCCCCGGCGGTCCCATCGAGAAGCGTTGGGACGAGCACCGCGCGCACATGTTGCTGGTCAACCCGGCCAACCGCCGCAAGTTGAGCGTCATCGTGGTCGGCACCGGTCTGGCCGGTGGCGCCGCCGCAGCCACGCTGGGCGAGGCCGGCTACCAGGTGAAGGCGTTCTGTTACCAGGACAGCCCGCGCCGCGCCCACTCGATCGCCGCCCAGGGCGGCATCAACGCCGCCAAGAACTACCGCAACGACGGCGACTCGATCTACCGGCTGTTCTACGACACCGTCAAGGGCGGCGACTTCCGCGCCCGCGAGTCGAACGTCTACCGCCTCGCGCAGGTGTC
>CAYXFT010000031.1:6209-22189 GCA_964464335.1 uncultured Aeromicrobium sp. | reverse complement strand
GTGGGCGATACTGGGTTTGAACCAGTGACCTCTTCCGTGTCAGGGAAGCGCGCTACCGCTGCGCCAATCGCCCGTGCTTATTCATTTGTCCTCGAGGTGGGTACGGGATTTGAACCCGTGTAAACGGATTTGCAGTCCGTTGCCTCGCCTCTCGGCCAACCCACCGCTGGATGGGTCTGGCGAGACCCTCATCCGAGCGGACAACGAGATTCGAACTCGCGACCCTCACCTTGGCAAGGTGATGCTCTACCACTGAGCTATGTCCGCACTGGCCGTTTACCGGCCGACAAGAAGATTAGCCGATGCGCGCCGAGCATCCAAAACGGGGTCGGCATATGGTCGAGACATGAAGGCGTGGATCAACGGTCGGCTGTTGGAATCTCCGAACGATCCGGCGGTCGGCGTCCTGGACCACGGGCTCGTCGTGGGCGATGGGGTGTTCGAGACTGTGGCGGTGATCGCGGGCAGGCCGTTCGCGATCACTCGTCATCTGGAGCGCCTCGCGAGGTCGGCGGAGGGGCTCGGGATCGGCACGCCGGACCTCGGGATGCTGCGTGAGGCCGTCGCGGCCACCTCGGATGGTCAGGACCTGCCGTTCGGACGGATTCGCATCACGGTGACCTCGGGTTCGGGACCGCTCGGCTCGCCGCGGGGGAGCGGCCCGCTGACGCACGTGGTGATCACCGAACCGTGCGACCAGCCGGGCCCGGTCAGCGCGATCGCGACGGTGCCATGGGTTCGCAACGAACGCGGCGCCCTGGCCGGACTCAAGACGACCTCGTACGCCGAGAACGCCAAGATGGTCGAGGCCGCCCGGGCACAGGGCGCGTCGGAGGCCGTGATGGCCAATACGCGCGGTGACCTGTGCGAGGGCACCGGCTCGAACGTCATGTACGTCGTCGAGGGGCAGATCGTCACGCCTACCCTCGACTCCGGGTGTCTGGCAGGGATCACCCGGGCGCTGGCGATCGAATGGCTCGCAAGCGAACTGGACGTCGTCGAGCGCGACGCCCCGCTGGAGGTCCTGCAGGAAGCCGACGAGGTGATCCTGGTCGGCACCACCCGCATGATCCAGGGCATCGAGCGCGTCGACGACCGCGAGCTGCCGGCTCCCGGCCCGATCACGGCACGCGCCCGGCAGATCTGGGACCGCCGCATGGCCGAGAACATCGACCCGTGACCCTGGATTCGCAGTCGTTCTCGCCGTCGCACGAAACTGTCTGACCCGGCTTCTATATTGGGCGCATGCCATCGGGGGATGCCACCATCGGGATCGACAACCGCGTCGACGACACGCTCGTCGCCATGCGGCACGCCGCCCACGCGCTGACCTCGCCGACCGCCAGCCAGCCTGATGAACTGCGGGCGATGATGGCCGCCCGCGATGCCTTGGACGCCGCGATCACCGAGGGCCTGGCCGAGATGGAGGCGACTCGCGGCTTCGAGGTCGAGGACGCCTCCAGCCTGGCGGTGTGGGCCGCGCGCGAACTGCAGATGGGCTCCGCCGAGGCCCGGGCTCGAGTCCGGACCGCCCACGCCTTGCGCGACCTGCCCGAGGCGCGCTCGGCGTACGCCCGAGGCCTGATGTCGTTCGCCCACGCCCGGCTGTTCGACTTCGCGATGCGACACGTCGGCCGCGACGAGACGATCGCCCTGGAACCGGTCCTGGTCGGGGTCGCCACCGCGGCCGAGCCGGCCGAGTTGAAGAAGGTCGTCCGCCACACCAAGGCCGTACAGCACCCGGACGAGCTCGACGAGGCCTGGATTCGCGGGATGGAGGCGCGCGACCTGCACGTGTCCAAGTTCGCCGACGGATGGTTCGTCAACGGCTTCCTCCCGATTCATGTCGGAGCCAGGCTCGACGCGGTACTGACCTCCTTCTCCGTGCCGCGCGAGGGCGGTGACACGCGCACGGCAGCCCAACGGCGCGTCGACGCGCTCGACCTCCTGCTGACCCGAGTGCTCGCCGACGGCCTGCCCACGGACGGCACGGTCGTGCCGCAGATCCACGTCGTCGTCGACGCAGGCACGTTGCAGGCGGCCCTGGCACCCGCGTCCGCGTCGCTGTTCACACCCCACGAGCCGGCGACGCTGGTCGGCTTCGGCCGCATCGGGCGACGGCTGCTGGCGCACCTGACCTGCGGAGCGGCGTTGACGCCGATCCTCGTGGAGGACGTCGAACTCGACCACACGGTCCTGGACGTCGGTCGCGCCCAACGCGCCGCCACCCGAAGTCAACGCCGAGCGGTGTGGCTCGAGCAAGGCGGAACCTGCGACACATCGCACTGTCGCAACTCGATCGACCACATCCATCACCGGTGGGCCTGGTCGGCCGGCGGTCCGACCGACATGGCGAACCTCGTCGGACTGTGTCACGCCTGCCACGTCTACACGCACGCCCGCGACGGCACGGGCTGTGCGGCGGCCTGATGTGGTGTCCGTCGACGTCCTGATTTCAGGTCGGTGCGACGGGTGCGTTAAGGTGGGCGTCGCACTCCGAGCGAGTGCGCAGGGCGATTGGCGCAGTGGTAGCGCGCTTCGTTCACACCGAAGAGGTCGACAGTTCGAACCTGTCATCGCCCACCCGCGACCGACCCCGGAATCCCATGGATTCCGGGGTTCGTCATTTCCGTCGGCTCGACGGTTTCGCCGTGCACCGATCCCCGAACGGTGGGTAACTGGGGGAGAGACACAGGAGGACCCATGCCACGTGAACGCAACCGCAGCCTGAAGAATCCCGACCTCTACGAGGAACTGCGCGACGACGGCGCATCCAAGGAGAAGGCGGCCCGGATCTCCAACGCGACGAAGCAGAAGGGCCGATCGGCGAAGTCCGTGGCCGCGAAGGGCGGCGAGTCCGGCTCCTACGACGACTGGACCGTCGCCGAGCTGAAGAAGCGAGCCAAGGAACTCGGCCTGACCAACTACTCCGACAAGCGCAAGGGCGAGTTGATCGACGCGCTCCGTCACCACTGATGAGCGACGGTCCCCCCGAGAAGCTCGACCCACGGATCGACCGCAACTGGAGCGAACTGCTGCAGGAGTTGCGCGTCGCGCAGACCGGCGTGCAGATCCTCACCGCGCTGTTGCTCACGGTTCCGTTCTCAGGCCGCTTCGACGCACTGTCGGACGAGCAGCGTGCCGTCTACGTGGGCGTCCTGTTGTGTGCCATGACCTCGATGCTGCTCCTGCTGACGCCCGTGGCGCTGCACCGCCAACTGTTCCACCGTGGCGAACGCCCGTGGCTCGTTGACGCGGCGAACCAGCTGTCGCGAGCCGGTCTGGTGCTGCTCGTCGTCGCGAACATCGGCACGACGTGGCTGGTCGTGGACGTCGTCGTGAACGAGACGTGGGCGATCATCGTGGCCGTGGTGCTGACGGTGATGGTCGCGGCACTGTGGATCGCGCTCCCGGCGTGGATTCGGAAGGCCGATCGCTGAGCGTGGCAGCATCGAGTCGTGCAGACCCGAGAACTGACCCGACCCGACGCCATGACGATCGCGTTCCACGAGTGGAACGCACAGGCCGGGTCGGTGCCGGTGCTCCTGCAGCACGGGTTCGCGGCGTCGACCGAGGCGAACTGGCACGCCACGGGTGTGGTGGACGCGCTGGTCGCCGCCGGTCGTCACGTCGTCGGCGTGGACGCCCGCGGGCACGGTCACTCCCAGAAGTCACCCGACAGTGCGCTCTACGGCGAGCCGGCGATGGCCGCTGACCTGTCGGCGGTAGCCGACGCGCTGGAACTGCGTGAGTTCCATCTGGTCGGCTACTCGATGGGCGCCATCGTCGCGCTCCTCGCCGCAGCCGACGACCCGCGCATCACTCGCCTCGTCGTCGGTGGCGTGGGATCGGGGGTCATCGAGACGGGCGGGGTCGACACGCGAGCCGTCGACGGTGAACTCGTCGTCGCCGCGCTGCTGGCTGAAGGCGACCTCGGCGTCTACCCCGAAGGTGTGCTGGCATTCCGCCGGTTCGCTGACGCGATCGGCGCGGACCGGCCGTCACTGGCCGCGCAGGCCCGTGCGATCCACCACGGCGGGGTCGCGCTCGAGCGGATCGTGGCACCGACGCTCGTCGTCGCCGGCCGCGACGACGAGTTGGCGGCGAACCCGGAGGTTCTCGCCGACGCCCTGCCGAACGGGCGCCTGCACCTAGTCGACGGCGACCACCTGCTCGCGGTCGTGGCCCCCGACTTCGCCCCGACGGTCGTCGAGTTCCTGGCCGGCTGACTGTCATGGATCCGGTCGCGACCACGCTCGTCATCCTCGGGCTCGCCGTCGTCGCTCTGATGAGCAACCGGATACCGATGGCCGTGGTGGCGATCGGCGTCGCGCTGTCGCTGTGGGCGACGGGGATCCTGAGCCTCGAGCAGGCGCTCGCCGGATTCGGCGACCCCGTCGTGCTGTTCATCGCGTCGTTGTTCGTCGTCGGCGAGGCGCTCGACGCCACAGGCGTGACCACGTGGGTGGCCCAGCGGGTCGTCGGGGCGGCGGGGACATCCCGGCCGCGGCTGCTGCTCGCGGTGATGGTGCTGTCCGCGCTGCTCACGGCCCTGATCAGCGTCAACGGTGCGGTGGCGGCGCTGATCCCACTCGTGGTGGTCGTCGCCGTGCGGTTGGGACTGTCGCCGTCACGGCTGTTGCTCCCACTGGCCTTCGCCGCGCACGCCGGCTCGATGCTCGCGCTCACCGGCACCCCGGTCAACATCCTCGTCTCGCAGACCGCCGACGACGTCGGAGCGGGCCCGTTCGGGTTCTTCGAGTTCGCGCTCGTCGGGATCCCGCTCGTGATCGGGACGCTGGCGATCACGATGGCGTGGGGTGATCGACTCATCCCCGAGCGCACACCCGTCGGGATCGGCGCCGACCTCAGCGGTCATCAGCACCTGCTGGCCCGCGAGTACGGTCTCACGGAGGGCCACGAGCCACTGCTCGGATCACTGAACGGAGTCACCGAGGTGGTCGTGCCTCCCCGTTCGGACCTGGTCGGCCTGCACGTCGAACCCGGCATGGTGACGCCCCACGGCGACCTCGTCGTGCTCGGCGCTCGCCGCGGGGGTTCGGCGCTGCGCGGGTCGCACGCCCGCCTTGAGGTCGGGGACTCCCTGCTGCTGGCGGGGACGTGGAGCGACCTCGAGCAGCACACGGCGGGGCCCGACGTGCTGGTCGTGGACTCACCGCGCGCCCTGCGCAGGACGGTGCCGTTCGGTCGGGGTGCGCGACGAGCCGTCGTGATCCTCGTGGTCATGATCGCGCTCACGGTCGGTGGTGTCGTCCCGGCGACCGTCGCCGCGATGCTGGCCGCGGGAGCGATGGTGATCACGCGCGTGCTCGACGTCGACGACGCGTTCCGCAGCATCTCGATGACGACCGTCGTCCTCGTGGCCGGGATGATCCCGCTGTCGACCGCGTTCACCACGACGGGTGCCGCCGACCGGGTCGCCGAGCTGCTGCTCGACGCCCTCGGCGGCGCCGACCCGCGGTGGGCCCTGCTGGTGCTCTGCCTCGCGACGATGGCGTTGGGCCAGCTGATCTCCAACATGGCGACCGTGCTGATCGTGATTCCGGTCGCCCTGGCCGTCGCGGACGACTTCGCGGTCTCGCCGCTGCCGTTCCTGATGGCCCTGAGCGTCGCCGGTGCGGCCGCCTTCCTGACGCCCATCGCGACCCCGGCGAACACCATGGTGTTCGGGCCGGGCGGCCTGCGGTTCGGTGACTACTGGCGGCTGGGTCTGCCGCTCCTGCTGCTGTTCCTGCTGGTAGCGGTGTTCTACGTGCCGTGGGTCTGGTCCTTCTAGGCACGACCGCCACCGGTGGACGGATCGCACGCCCGCGAGCATGATCGACCGAGGGGGCACGCCGAGGGGGCGCCGGCCCGCATCCAGGGGGCCCACCATGACGTCGACCGCGACCGCACCCACGCCGCAGGCGCCGACGGGTCGGACCCTGACCGGCCGGTCGCGCACGGTCGCGCTCGGCACGATCGCCCTCGGCATGCTGCTCGCGGCGCTGGACGGCACGATCGTCGCGACGGCGCTGCCGACGATCGTCGGCGACCTCGGCGGCGGCACGCACATGTCGTGGGTCGTGACGGCGTACCTGCTGGCCCAGACCGCCATGACGGCCGTCGTGGGCAAGATCGGCGACCAGTTCGGCCGCAAGACCGTCTTCCAGGCCAGCGTCATCGTGTTCATCGCCGGTTCCGCGGTGTGCGGCCTCGCGCAGGGCATGACGTGGCGGATCGTGTCGCGCGCGATCCAGGGTCTCGGCGCCGGCGGGCTGACGGTGACCGCGACGGCGTTGATCGCCGACATTATCCCGCTGCGGGAGCGCAGGAAGTTCCAGGGCGCGCTCGGGGCGGTCTTCGGTGTCGCGACCGTGATCGGACCGTTCCTCGGCGGCCTGTTCACGGACCACCTCAGCTGGCGCTGGTGCTTCTACATCAACGTGCCGCTGGCGATCCTCGTCGTCGTGATCGCCAGCCGCGCGATCCCGCAGGTGCCACGCGGGCCGCGGGTGCGGATCGACTTCGAGGGGATGGCCGCCGTGACCCTCGGTGCCTCGGCGCTGGTCCTGGCCACCAGTTGGGGCGGCACCACGTATGCGTGGGGTTCCTGGCAGATCGTGGGGCTGCTGGTCGTCGGTGTCGCGGCGATGGTCGGGTTCGTGCTGATCGAGTTGCGGGCCAAGGAGCCGATCTTGCCGATGCACCTGTTCCGGTCGCGGGTGTTCGCGGACTGCTGCGCCCTCAGCGTCGTCGTCGGATTCACCATGATGGGTTCGATGACGTTCCTGCCGACGTTCTTCCAGTTCGTCGAGGGCGACTCGGCCACGGAGTCGGGACTGCGCATGCTGCCGCTCGTGCTCGGGTTGCTGCTGACCTCGGTGGTCGCCGGCAACGTCGTGGGGACCACCGGTCGCTACAAGATCTTCCCGGTGGTCGGCACGCTGGTGATGGCCCTCGGGCTCGTGCTGCTGTCCCGGATGGATCCGGACACCGGCCTGTGGACGGCCTCGGCGTATCTGTTCACCCTCGGTCTCGGCATCGGCCTGAGCATGCAGGTGCTGACGATCATCGTCCAGGGCTCCGTGCCGTACCAGAAGTTGGGAGTCGCCACCTCGGGCGTCACCTTCTTCCGCACGATGGGTGGTGCGTTCGGCTCGGCGACCTTCGGGACGCTGTACGCCAACGCCCTCGACGAGCCACTGACCGCCGCCATCGCGTCGTCGCCCTGATCGCCTTCGTACTGGCGTTGCTCCTGCCGCAGGCGCGGTGACGGACTGGTCCAGCTGATGGACTCCGGGGCGATGCCGATCGACGCGGGCGGCACCTGGGGACTGGTCCAGGTACATGCCCTGCGCACCGCCGGCCGCACGGCCGACGTGACGACGATCGCGCATTCGTTGCGGGTGCCTCGCGGGGTGATCGGCCGTTGTACCAGCGACTGCTCGCCGACGGTCACCTGAGCGGCACGCTGGACGACCTCGCGTTGACCGCGATGGGTACCGACGTGATCGCACGGGTGCGCGACCTGCTGCGGGACTGGCTGCTCGAACGCCTCGACGGAGTCGACGATTCCGATCCGGAGGCGGTGTCGCAGGCGATCTCGACGATCGCGCAGCGGGCCGTCATCGAGCGCGTCGACACCCCGCCCCCGCCGCCCGCGGTGGTGCTGGCGTCGGGTTCCTGATCGGCTCGGAGCGGATCAGGGCACGACGCGGATCAGTGCGATCGCCACGCCTCGTCGTGGGCGATGCGCTGGACCACCGATTCGGGGAGCTCGTCGGCGGCCAGCTGGGAGATCGAGACCGCCTCCAGCACCTCACGCAGCGCGTCCCGGGCGGCCACCCACACGGGCTTGAGAGTCTCGGCGCGGCCCTGATAGGTCACGGACTCGGGCCGCACCCCGTAGACCGACACGAGGGGACCATCGACCGCGCGGATGACGTCGGCGATCGAGATGGTGTCCGGTGACTTGGCGAACCGCCATCCGCCGGACTGGCCGCGCTGGGCCAGCAGGATCCCGGCCTTGCGCAGGTCGCCGAGGATCGACTGCAGGAAGCCGTGGGGGATCTCCTGGGCCCGGCCCAGCTCGTCGGCGGTGATCGCCTGTTCACCCCCGCGGGCGGCGATCTCGATCAGGGCACGCAGTGCGTAATCGGACTTCGTGGAGACTCTCACCGGACCAGTGTCCCAAAGCCGGGCCGACATCCCGCGGATATCCTCCAAAGGTGACGCCCCATGCAGATTTCCCGACCGATGTCTCGGCCGTCCCGGCAGCACCGCTGGCGCACGTCGTCCGCGGCGATCTCGTCGAGTCGATCCACCTCGGCCACCTCGTGACCTTGACGTCGCAGGGCGGCTCCGGGCTCGAGCTCGGTCACCCTGACGTCGTGTTCTGGCCGCGGTCGAGCGTGAAGCCGATCCAGGCGGTGGCGATGGTGCGCTCCGGTCTCGACCTGCCGGAACGGTTGCTGGCCCTGGCCGCGGCCAGCCACAACGGCGAGCCCGAGCACCTGGCGGGCGCCCGGGAGATCCTTGCGCTGGCCGACCTCGACGAGAGCGCCCTGCAGAACACCCCGGACCTGCCGTGGGGGAGCGGGGCGCAGCGCGACTGGCTGGCCGCGGGCAACGGGCCGGAGCACATCACGCAGAACTGCTCGGGCAAGCATGCGGCGATGTTGCTGACGTGCGTCACGGCCGGCTGGGACCCGCTCACCTACCTCGAGCCCACGCATCCCCTGCAGGTCGCGATCCGCGAGACGATCGGTGAGTTCACGGGCGTCCCCGTCACGGACGCGACGGTGGACGGGTGTGGCGCGCCGTTGTTCGCCACGACGGTGCGCGGCCTGGCCCGGGCATTCGCGCGGATCGCGGCGGCGCCCGACCGTGACCCGGAGGCCGCAGAGGCGGCGGTCGCCCGCGCGATGGCCGCTCATCCCAACATGGTCGCCGGCGCCCGTCGACCGACGACGACGCTCATGCGCGCTCTGCCCGGGCTCATCGCCAAGGACGGCGCCGACGGCGTCTTCGCGGCCGGGTTGCCCGACGGCCGGGCCGTCGCACTGAAGGTCCTGGACGGGGCCGAGCGGCCGCTGGCGGTCGCGCTGGTCGCGGCACTGGACCAGCTCGGGGCGCTCGACGACGCGGTGGATCTCGAGGCCGTGGAGTCGCTGCGGGAGCGGGTGATCCTCGGTGGTGGATCTCGGGTCGGATCCGTGCGCGCCGCGTTCTGATCTGCGACTCTGAGGCATGGCCGACGAGGGCGAGGACGATCCTCGAGCTGCTCGACCAGGTCGCGTTCACGTGCGCGGGTCGCTGTGCGCGGAGTCACGTCGTCACGCTGTCCGTCGACCGGGTCGTGTTCCGCGAGCCCGTCCACGTCGGTGAGCTCGTCACGTTCGACGCCTCGGACACCGATCCCCTCACTCGTCGTGCGTGACGACGACGAACGACGTCGCTGGGCCGAGGCCGAGGAACGACGCGCGCACCGCGTCTGACCCGTCAGGACGCGTGGGCGCGGACCCACGCGATGGTCGCGGGGTCGTGGGTCCGGAACCGGTCGGCCTCCTCACCGCCGTCGCAGCGGTTCAGCACGACGACCGCCGAGTCGGTGTCGAGATCGATCAGGCGACACGTCCCGCCGTGGTCGGTCCACCGCGCGAGCCGGTCGAGTTCGTCAGCCATCGGTCCGCTCCAGTTCTCGCCATGCGAGCAGTTGGCGGTGGATGTTCCACGAGCCGACGAGGACCGAGTCGGTGCCCAATTCGGGCACGACCTCGGCGAGTTCGGGATCGATGGGCCACCGTCGCGGATGGATCAGGATGGCCTCGTTCTGGGGACCGCCGATGCCGCCGTGGGAGCCGACCTGTCCCTCGAACGCGTGGATCTGGCCGAGCGCATCGACCGTCGAGATGACGACCAGGTCGCCCGCGTCGCCGACCGCGTGCAACCGCGCCAGATCGGCGGCGGTCCGCGACGGGTAACCCGCGAGCGGGTCGTCGCCGGTGACGTACAGGTCCGCGCCGAGGCCACGTGCGCCGGACGGCCCGAGCACGAGCGGTCGCCCCTCGTCGTCGGTGGACATCACCAGGCCGACGCCCTCGCCGGCGAGCAGGCCGGGGACCAGCCGGGGCCAGAGTTCGTCGATCTGCGCGAGGGTGGGCCGCGACTCGAGCCGCGGGAACCAGATCATGCCGAGATTGCCGCCACCGGTCACGACGACCTCGGGAATCAGGTCCTGATCGACCTGACGGAACTCCTCATTGTCGACCACGACACGCTCGGTGCGCCGGGCGCGGTCGCCCAGAACCGAGGCCAGCAACGCGTTGATCGGACCCCAGTCCTCACCGCCCTCGGCGTTGGTCATGACGGTCGCGCCGGCCCGGTCGACCTGCATCAGGTCCGAGACGCGATCGGGGAACCCGCGGCCCGTGAGATCGGCGAAGGTCCGGCCGAGGCTCTGACCGTGGTCGGAGACCAGCACGAGGTCGTACGTGGTCGAGACCGACCGCGCGACGTCCTCCAGAGCGGCGAGGACTCCGTCGAGACCCTCGATCGCGCGCATCGCCTCGGGCCGCTCGGGGCCGGCGTGGTGGGCGATCTCGTCGTAGTCCACGAAGTCCGCGTAGATGATCGGGGCGCCCCTGGCCATCTCCTCGGCCACCAGCGAGAGGTTCAGCTTGCGCAGCAGCACGTTGGTTAGCCCGCGCAGCACGACGTAACCGCCCTTGCGCGGAATGCGCGGCTCGACGCCCCGGACCCGCTGACGGCGGCCCTGATGGAGTTCCTTGACCACCTCGCCGACCGTCATCACCAGTGCACCCGGCAGGAGGAAGGGCCGGATGAAGAACGACAGGTAACCCGAGCCCGAGCCCATCTGCTGGATCTTCGTGGCGTTGCTGATGACGAGGTAGCCCTGGTCGGACTCGCCGGTGTAGGTCGTGCTGATCGCGACACCACCGTCGCGCAGCAGCCCTTGGCCCGGGGTGAACCGGCCCTCGACCATGTGCGAGTCGGTCGGGTTGCTGGCGGCCACGAGTCGACCGGAGCGGCGGTCCCACCAGCGGAAGGCGGGCACGACGTCGTCGCTGCCGTGCAGGATGCCGGCCATGGTCGCGGGGGTCGTGCACGGGATCGTCGCCCACCAGCCGGACAGCGTGTGGCTCGAGCCGATCCAGCGGGCGATGTTGGGAGCCTGACCGCCGGCGATCGCGCGACGGAGGATGGGCAGTGCGACGCCGTCGAGCTGGATGACCAGGAGTCCTCGCTCGGGCCGCTCACCGCGCAGCTGGCCGAGCTTGCGAGACGTCCGGGCCGTGGCCGCGCCGACGACGTAGGCGCTGTCGGTGGCACCGGAGAACCAGCGTCCGATGGCCAGGATCGTGGATGCGACGAGCAGGACGATCACGGTCTCGTCGACCCCGACGTCGCTGTAGGTGGCCAGGCTCAGGGCGGCCGCCAGCACGACCACCTGGGCGCCGAACCCCAGCAGCAGGGCCAGCACGACGCTGCCGCGCGCCGCCAGCCAGCGCAGGGGACTGGCCAGTACGAGGTCGAGCAGCACGGTCGCGACGACGATCGCGATCACGAGGCCCCACTTGTCGTGCGTGGACACACCCGCGACCCACAGGCCGACGAAGACCGCGACGAAGGTGACCAGCAGGGTCCACAGCCCCTGCGCCAGGTCGTTGACGCGGTGCCAGCGCCCGCGGGTGGGGGCCGGCGCGGCCCAACCGTTGCTCACGGACGTCATCGTAGGGCCGTCCGGGCGCCGAACTCGGGCACGACGACCGTCGCGTCGAGATCGGCCTCGGTGGCCGCGTCACGGAAGCGGTCGGAGGGGGAGGCGAAGAAGTGCTCGTGCACGGGAGTGTCCCGGCGCGTCACGACCGGCCAGAAGGTGCCGTAGTGCACGGGTACGACCCACCGGGCGCCGACCTGGGCGACCGCCGCGACCGCCTGGACCGGATCCATGTGCACGTCGGGCAGCGAGGGGCCCCAGCCGCCGATCGGGACGAGGGCCAGGTCGACAGGCCGGACGGCCGAGAAGTCGTCCTGGCCGGTGTCGCCGGGGTACCAGCACGACGCGCCGCCGGCGGCGAAGCGGAAGCCGATCGCGGGGGCGGTCCGTGCACCGGGTCGCTTGTCGCGTCGGTCGTCGTGGCGCGCGGCGAAGACCTCGATCTCGACCCCGGCGACCTCGATCCGGTCGCCGGGGTCGACCTCGATCACCGCGAGGCGTTCGAGGGACTTCACGGCCGCGACCGCCCCGCGCGGCACGACGACCGGGACGGCGTCGTCGAACCGGCGCAGCGACGGCAGGTGCAGATGATCGTGGTGCAGGTGCGAGATCAACACGACGTCGCACCGCGTCGCTGAGGACGGCGGCGGGGGACTGGCCCGCCTCAGGTGGAACAGGCGCCGCGACATGAGGGGGTCGGTCACGACGGCCGCCCCCGGCAGGTCGACGGTGACGAACGAGTGGCCCCACCACGTCACGTCGGTCATGGGGACAGTGTGGCGTGAACTCGGCGGCGCGGGCGAGGAAACGTCCGGGGACGTTCCTCGCGGCTCAGAGGTAGGCGTAGAAGGGATCGTCCGGGCTGAGCAGGAACACCACGGCGGAGGTGCCCGAGTCGAAGACGAAGTACGCGGTCACCGGCTTCTTCGGCTGCCCGCAGGAGGCGAACCCGCGAACCTGGATGACGTCGGAATTGAGCTCCTCCTCCGAGAGGGTGTCGAGCATTGCCTGGATCTCGGCGATCTCCTCGGCGTCGTAATCCTCGGGGTACTCTGCCGCGTCCTCGAGTTCGCTCTCGAGCATCTCGCGCAAGGTCATGCGCTCGGTGACGACGCCGGTCGAGTGCAGCTTCTTCTGGACGGTTGCGAGGCTGTCGCCGTTGATCGTCGCGGCCTCGAGGTCGGCGAGTTTCACGCTGGCCACGTCGGCGTTCGTGGCGCACTTGCCCTGCTTGGCCTTCACGGTGAGCGACTTGGCGGCGGTGCGGGTCTTGCCCTTGTACTTGTACGTGACCTTGACCGCGACGCGGTACGTGCCGGCGCGCAGGGTGACCTTCGTGCGGTTCTTGGCGATGACCTTGCCGCCCTGCTTGACCGTCAGCACCTTCTTCTTGATGGTGACGCGCTTGGCCTTCGAGAACTTCGGCGTGATCGTGGCCTTGCCGTCCCAGCCGACCCAGGCGTTCGTGCTGTTGGTGATGCGGACCGGCTTGGCCGCGGCCTCGGCCGGCGCCGCCACGAGGGCGCTGCCGCCGACGATGGCGAGGGTGGTGAGCAGGCCGAGCAGGGTGCGGCGCATGGGAGTACCTTTCGAAATTCCGGGGGGATCGCTCGAACGGTACCGGTGTGACTAAAGTGCCCGAACGTGATTCGGCTGAGAATTGGGAAAGTATCGGGCCTGGGTCGTCACAGTCCGAGCGAGATCGGCGAGCCTTCGATGTTGCCGACGATGCCGCGGATGATGCCCGTGCCATCGGTCCCGCGGAGGGAGTCGTACCAGGCCTCCGTCACGCCCGGGGTGAACATGTGGGTCTCCTCGGCGCGCTTGCGGGCCCGCAGGACCAGTTCGGCGGCGCGTCCGGTGCGCACCCGCTCATAGCGCTGCAGGGTGTCCTCGACGCTCAACGTGTGCGAGGCGAAGAGCGTGCCGAGCGCAAAGGCGTCCTCCAGCGCGGAGCACGCGCCCTGACCGATGTCCGGTGACGTCGTGTGGGCGGCGTCGCCGAGAATCGCCACGCGACCCTTGACCCACGTGTCGAACGGGGTGACGTCCCAGATCTCGACCCGGGTGAACGACACCTCCGGATCGATCGCGGCGAGCAGGGCCTGCACCCCGGGAGCCCGCCAGTCGCCGAACGCGTCGTACATCGGCTGCTTGCCCATCGACCGGTCGTACGGCGTCCCCGCGGGCTGGGGCACGTCGACGAAGAAGTAGAAGCGATCCCCGGCGACGGGCATCACGGCGCAGCGCTTGCCCTCGCCGACGTAGGTCGTCCACTGGTCGGCCGGCCCGATGCGGTCGTCCACGGGGACGAGCCCGTTGAAGTTCGTGTAGCCGCTGTACTCGTGGGTGATCGCGGCGCCCGTCACGTAGTCGCGTACGAGGGACCGCGCGCCGTCGGCGCCGATCACCAGGTCGGCGGTGACGGTCTCGCCGTTCTCGAACGTCGCGATCGCGCTGCCGTCGACCTCGCCCACGGCGGTCATCCGCATCCCGAACCGGATGTGCTCCAGGCCGAAGTGCTCCATCAGCATCGCCTGCAGGTCGGCACGGGCGACGGGGTAGGGCTTCTGGCCCGTCTGCTCGGTCACCGGCGCCAGGCTGAACTCACACATCACCTCGCCGGTGTGCCCGTCGCGGTACGACATCGTCGCCATGTCCCCGCCCATGGCCGCGACCTGCGCCCCGACGCCGAGCCAGTTCAGGACCTTCACGCCGTTGGACCACAGCGACAGCGCGGCGCCGACCGGGCGGTTCTCGGTGACCTGCTCGTAGATCGTGACGTCGTGACCCAGCCGCTGCAGGGCGATGCCCGCGCTCGTGCCGCCGATGCCAGCTCCGATGATCGTCACCTTCATGGCACGACGGTAGGAAGCCGAGGTCACGCCGGGGTTACGACCGGCGTCGCGTTGTGTGACATGGCAGATCGGACAAGCCGGCGGACCGGCTTGTGCACGGGCGACAACGATCGGGATCGCGTCGTCGTCGTTTGTGCACCGTGCACGAAGTTCGCCGCAAAGTTCGTCCGAAACGGCGATCCGTCGTGCATGGTGACGGCCGTACCGTCCTTCAGTGTGGTCTGCGTCACATGAATGCAGCACTGATGGAGAGGACGGAACTCGATGACTCTGGGGTACCTCAGCGCAGGGCTGGCACACCGCTTCGGCGACGCACCCGCCGTCGCGGACGACCGGTCGTCGTTGACGTACGCCGAGCTCGACGCGCGTGCCGATGCCGTCGCGGGGCGGCTCGCGGCCGAGGGCTTCGGTCGCGGTGACGTGCTGGCCGTCATGCTGACCAACCGGGTCGAACTGGTCGTCTGCTTGTTCGCCACCTGGCGTCTCGGCGGCACCGCGACCCCGATCAACCCGGCATTCACCGAGGTCGAGACCACGCATCAGGTCGGCGATTCCGGCGCCCGCCTCATCGTCGTCGAACACGACGATGCCCCGACCGGCGGCGCCCGACCGCTGACCGTGGAATCTCTCTCCACGGCCATTCCCACGGGCGCCGTCCCGGTCGAGGTCGCTCCGGGCGACCTGGCCCTGCTGGTCTACACGAGCGGCTCGACGGGCCGGCCCAAGGGCGTCATGCTGAACCACGCCAACGTCGAGGCGATGTCCTCGACGATGGGCCAACACCTCTCGCTCACCGCGGCCGATCACTGCCTGCTGATCCTGCCGCTGTTCCACGTCAACGCGGTGATGGTGTCGCTGCTGGCGCCCCTGCGCGTGGGCGGCCGGCTCACGATCGTGGGTCGGTTCAGTCCCCAGACCTTCTTCGACGAGGTCGAACGGTTGCGGCCCACCTACTTCTCGGCCGTGCCCACGATCTACGCGTTGCTGGCGGCGTTGCCGACCGAGGTGCGACCGGACACGTCCTCGCTGCGCTTCGTCGTGTGCGGCGCCGCGCCGGTCTCGAAGGAACTCCTCGAGGCCAGCCAGCGTCGGTTCGGCTTCGTCATGGTCGAGGGCTACGGCCTGACCGAGGGCACGTGCGCGTCGGCCTGCAACCCCGTCGACGGCATCCGCAAACTCGGCACGGTCGGTCCCGCCCTGCCGGGCCAACGCCTCGCGATCGCCGGGCCGGACGGCACCCACCTGCCCGCGGGAGAGACGGGCGAGGTCCTGATCAGCGGCCCGACCGTCATGCAGGGCTACCTCGGCAAGCCCGACGTCACGGCGCAGACGATCGTCGACGGCTGGCTGCGCACCGGCGACGTCGGCCGCCTCGACGA
>CAYXFT010000031.1:0-6199 GCA_964464335.1 uncultured Aeromicrobium sp. | reverse complement strand
TGGTCGACCGGATCAAGGACATGATCATCCGCGGCGGCGAGAACCTCTATCCCAAGGAGATCGAGAACGCGATCGTCCAGGTCGAGGGGGTGCTCGAGGTCGCCGTCGTCGGCCGGCCCGACGACGTGCTCGGCGAGGTCCCGGTCGCGTTCGTCGTGGCCTACCCCGGCGCCCCGGTGACCGCCGACGACATCCTCGCGCACTGCCGCCGGACGCTCACGCGGGTCAAGGTCCCGGTCGAGGTCGACGTCATCGAGGCGCTGCCCAAGAACCCCGTCGGAAAGATCGACAAGCCCACGTTGCGCCATCTCGTGCGCACGCCATCGAGAAAGGTCTGAGGTCCATGGGATTCACCACCGCGGACATGCCCCCGGTCGATCCGGAGCAGTTCGAGCAGATGCCCGTCATGGAACGCATGAAGATGCTCGCGATCCACTGGGCCGACTACGGTTTCGGCGGCCCGAAGCAGATGCACGCCCTCTACGTGATCAAGACCATCGCGTTCGTCGTGGGCGGCTGGCTGGTGGTCGGCCTGACGACGAGCCTCAGCCTGTTCGACCTCGGTGGCTGGTGGGGCGAGCTGATCGTCTACCAGAAGCTGATGGTCTGGATCGTGCTGTGGGAGATCACCGGGCACGCCGCGTCGTGGGGTCCGTTGTCCTTCAAGTTCGGGCCGTTCACGGGCGGCTGGAAGTACTGGGCCCGGCCGGGCACCCTGCGGTGCCCGCCGTACGGGGACAGGGTGCCGGGAACGGCCGGTTTCACCCGGACCGGCTTCGATGTCGGGCTCTACCTCGCCCTCGTCGCGTTGCTGGTCGTGGCGCTGGTGATCCCGGGGCAGCAGACCTCCGCGGCCTACTCCGAGGCCGGGCTCATCGCCACGTGGCCGCTCATCGCCTACTTCGTGGGCCTCGTGCTCATGGCGTTCCGCGATCGGGTGGTCTTCCTGGCCTCGCGCCCGGAGCAGTACGCCATCTGCCTGCTGGCATTCGGGATGCTGTCCTCGCACGTCGACATGATCCTGGTCGCGAAGATCGCGATGGTGTCGATCTGGCTCGGCGCCGCCGTCTCCAAGTTCGGCCACCACGTCACCCTCGTGGTCCAGGCGATGATGAGCAACACGCCGTGGCTGACGTCGAAGAAGCTCAAGCGGACCCTCTACCGCGACGTCGAGAACGAGAACCTGCTGCCGACGCGTTCGGCAGCGCTGTGGGCCCACGCGGGCGGCACCCTGGTCGAGCTGGTGATCCCGCTCGTCCTGCTCTTCTCCACGAACGCCACCGTCACGTGGCTGGCGATCGCGGCCATGATGTTCTTCCACTTCTTCATCTATTCGACGTACCCGCTGGCCGTGCCGCTGGAGTGGAACATCTTCTTCATCTTCGTCACGCCGTTCCTGTTCGGTGGCTTCTTCGCCGGCGACGGTTACGGGATCGGCGACTTCTCCAGCGGCTGGTTGCTGGCCGCCACGCTCGTCGCGTTCCTGGCCGGGCCGATCCTGGGCAACCTCAAGCCCGAATGGGTGTCGTTCCTGATCTCGATGCGGCAGTACGCGGGCAATTGGGCCTCGGGCACGATGGCGTTCCGCATGAACGACTGCGAGAGCAAGCTCGACGAGGGCCTCGTCAAGGGCATGAAGATCCAGCGCGAGCAGATCGCCGCGCTCTACGGCTACGACGTGGCCGAGATCTTCCTGCAGAAGTGCGTCGCGTTCCGCAGCATGCACAGCCACGGCCGCGCCCACCTGTCGCTCATGCAGCGCCATCTGGACGAGATGGAGAACTACCGGCTGCGCGAGGGCGAGGTCGTCTGCACGGCGCTCGTGGGCTGGCAGTTCGGCGACGGTCACCTCTTCGACGAGCGCACGATGGCCGCCGTGCAGGAGAAGTGCCACTTCGAGCCGGGCGAATGGATCATGACGTTCACCGAGTCGCAGCCGATCCACAAGAAGACCGTGCAGTACAAGGTGATCGACGCGGCGCTGGGCGTCGTCGAGCGCGGGTGGTACGACGTGCGCGATGCTGTGCGTGAACAGCCGTGGATCCCGAACGGTCCGATCGCGCACACCGTCACCTGGCAGGCGCCCGGCTACCGGCCGGCGGGTGAGGCGCGGCTCGGTGAGGAGAAGAAGGTGAGTTCGTGACCTCAGCGGTCGTGGTCGGCAGCGGGCCCAACGGGCTCGCTGCCGCCCTCACCCTCGCCGCCGCCGGCGTCGAGGTCGAGGTGCTCGAGGCCGCCGAGGAGATCGGCGGCGGCACCCGATCCGGCCACTACACGGTCGACGGCGTGCTCCACGACGAGTGCTCGGGCTTCCATCCGCTGGCCTTGGACACTGCGTTCAGCCGGGCCTTCGACCTGACGGCGGACGGCTTGGCCTGGCGGTGGCCCGAGGTCCAGTACTCCCATCCCCTGGACGGTGGCGGCGGTGGGGCCGTCTGGCGTGACGTCGACCGGACCGCGGCGACCCTGGGGGAGTCCGGAGCGGCGTACCGGCGTCTGTTCGGACCGCTCGCCGAGCGGTTCGACGCCATCGCTAACGAGTTCCTGCAGCCGATGCTGCACGTGCCGCGCCATCCGTTCGCGCTGGCCCGGTTCGGCCTGGCCAGCGCGCTCCCGGCCTCGTGGGTGGCCCGGTTCCTGCGCTCGCCGGAGTCCTCGGCCCTGTTCGCCGGTGTCGCCGCCCACGCGTTCCGCCCTCTCGGCGCCCCGATGTCCGCCGCGATCGGCGTCGCCCTCGGCACGGCAGCCCATCGTTTCGGCTGGCCCGTCGCGGTCGGCGGCTCGGCATCCATCACCTCCGCGATGGCCGCCCAGCTCGCCGCGCTGGGCGGGACCGTGACCACCGGGGTGCGCGTCACTCGCCGCGAGCAACTCGGCGGCGCCGACATCGTCATGCTCGACACGAGTCCGCAGGCGGTGGCCGAGATCCTCGGCGACGCCCTGCCCGGACGGGTCGCCCGCGCCTACCGCCGCTACCGCTACGGCCCCGGCGCGTTCCAGATCGCGCTGGCCGTTGACGGGGGAGTGCCGTGGACCCACGAGCCCACGCGGTCCGCCGGGACTGTCCACCTGGGCGGCTCACTGGCGCAGATCGCCGCGGCCGAGCGCGACGTGTGGCGCGGGACGATGCCCGCGCAGCCGTTCGTGCTGCTGGGTCAGCAGTCCCAGGCCGATCCCGGACGCCGGGCCGGCACGATCCACCCGATCGACGCCTACGCCCACGTCCCCGCCGGGTTCACCGGCGACGCGACCGAGGCGATCCTCGGCCAGATCGAGCGGTTCGCCCCCGGCGTGCGCGAGCGGATCGTCGGCATGTCCGTGCGGTCGACCGAACAGATCACCCGCGACAACGCGAACTACGTCGGCGGCGACATCGTCACCGGAGCGAACACCCCGCGTCAGCTGATCTTCCGCCCACGGATCGGCCTCGACCCGTATGCGACGGGCGTGCCTGGAACGTGGCTGTGCTCGGCGGCGACGCCTCCCGGTGCGGGGGCGCACGGCATGTGCGGGCACCTGGCCGCGAAGAAGGCCTTGCGCACGGCCGGGATCGCCGGGACGATCGCCCGGTGAGCCGTCTGAACCTGCACGACGAGCCGATCGACCCCGAGGTCCGCCGGCTCGTCGCCCAGTTCGGCCAGCGGCTCGCCGAACAACAGGCGCACCTGACCCGCACGCTCACCGACCTGATCCGGTCGATCGACGACCTCGACCTCGACCAGCCGCTGATCGACCTGCTCGACGCCAGCGTCGACAGCAACATCAACACGATCGTCCACCTGCTCATCAACGCGATCCCGGTCGATCGCATCCAGGCGCCGACCGCGGCGGTCGAGTACGCGCTGCGGCTCGCCCAGCGCGGTGTCCCGTCGTACTCGCTGATCCGCGCCTACCAGATGGGTCAGGAGTACCTGATGACCGTCGTGCTGGACGAGGCGCAGCACCTCGAGGCGGACCGGGACCTGATCCTGCGGGCCTTGCGGGTCATCGCCGAGGAGTTCTACGAGTACATCGACTGGATCTGCCTGCACCTGCTCGGGCAGTACGAGGCCGAGCGGGGCCGCTGGGCGACCACCTCCGGCAACGTCGCCTCGGCGATGCTGCAGGACCTGTTGCGCGGGGGCGACACCTCCCTGCGCGACTTCGAGGCCGAGACCGGCTACGGCTTCGACCAGCATCACGTCGGGATCGTGCTGTGGTCCCGCGACGAGGCGGGCATCACCGATGCGCTGGCCTCGATGGAGCGGGTCACCCGCGCACTCGAGGCGTCCGTGGGCGCCGGCGTGCTGCCCCTGTTCTCGGCCATCGACCGCACCACGGCGTGGCTGTGGATCGGTCGCGGCCAGCGCACCGACCCGATCGAGCGCCAGGTCACGGCGGTGCTGCTCAAGTCGCCCGAGATCAGCGCCGCCGTCGGCCTGCCGGCACCGGGGATCGACGGCTTCCGCCGCACCCACGCGCAGGCCCGCGACACCTTCGAACTGGCCGTCGAGGCGGGGGACCGCACCGGCCAGGTGCTCGGCTACGGGGATCGTGGGGTGGCCCTGATCTCGATGCTGATGCAGCAGCCGGGTGCCTTGCGGCGCTGGGTCCGTGACGTCCTCGGGCCGTTGGGCGAGTCCACGGCGGCGGCCTCCCGGGCGCGGCAGACGCTCGGCAGCTGGCTCGACCACGACCGCAGCTTCCAGGCCACGGCCGAGGCGCTGCAGGTGCACCGGAACACCGTCAAGTACCGCATCGAGCGGATCGCAGACGGGCTCGGAGACCGGATGACCGACCGCCGGGTCGACCTCGAACTCGCCCTGCTCGCGTGTCGCCTGCTCGGCGACGAACTCCTCGACGAACCCGACGGCCACCGACGCTGACCACCTGCCCGGCGTGGGTAGGGTGGTCGGCAAGAGCGCCACCCAGTCGTCGGGGTCGCCGAATCGCAAAGGGGTTAGCCATGGGCCTGTCCGTGACCGTTTCCGGAACCGCTCAGGAGGTGGACCCCGGGACGAAGGTCTGGCAGTTGTTCGCCGAGCAGCCCGACGTCATCGCCGCGCGCGTGAACGGCGATCTGGTCGACCTCGCCCGTGACCTGGCCGACGGAGACGCCGTCGAGCCGGTCGCGATCGACTCGCCCGACGGTCTCGACGTGCTGCGGCACTCGACGGCGCACGTCATGGCGCAGGCCGTGCAGGAGCTCTTCCCCGCCGCGAAGTTGGGCATCGGTCCGCCCATCACCGACGGCTTCTACTACGACTTCGACGTCGAGGTGCCGTTCACGCCCGAGGACCTCGACAAGATCGAGTCGCGCATGCGCAAGATCGTCAAGGAGGGCCAGAAGTTCAGCCGCCGCGAGATCGACGACGACGCGGCCCGGGTCGAGTTGGCCGACGAGCCGTACAAGCTCGAACTCATCGGCCTGAAGTCGAACGCCACCTCCGACCTCGAGGGCGCCGCCGAAGGTGCCAGTGTCGAGGTCGGCGACGGCGGCCTGTCGATCTACGACAACCTCAAGCGCGACGGTTCGCTCGCCTGGAAGGACCTGTGTCGCGGCCCCCACCTGCCGACCACGAAGCGGATCCCCGCGTTCACGCTCATGCGCTCGGCGGCGGCCTACTGGCGCGGCAACGAGAAGAACAAGCAATTGCAGCGCGTCTACGGCACGGCGTGGCCCAGCAAGGACGACCTCGACGCCTACCTGCACCGCATCGAGGAGGCGCAGCGCCGCGACCACCGTCGCCTCGGCGCCGAGCTGGACCTGTTCAGCTTCCCCGACGAGATCGGCTCGGGTCTGGTGGTGTTCCACCCCAAGGGCGGTGTCATCAAGCGCGAGATGGAGGACTACGTCCGCCAGCGGCACATCGAGGAGGGCTTCTCCTACGTCGGTACGCCGCACATCACCAAGGACCAGCTCTTCTACACCTCGGGGCACCTGCCCTACTACGCGGACACGATGTTCCCGCCCATGGAGTTCGAGGGCTCGAACTACATGATCAAGCCGATGAACTGCCCGATGCACAACCTGATCTATCGGTCGCGTGGGCGGTCCTACCGTGAGCTGCCGCTGCGGCTCTTCGAGTTCGGCTCGGTCTACCGCTACGAGAAGTCCGGTGTCGTCCACGGCCTGACCCGGGTGCGAGGCCTGACCCAGGACGACTCGCACTCCTACGTCACCCCCGAGCAGGCGCCGGCGGAGATCAAGCACCTGCTG
>CAYXFT010000030.1:0-22362 GCA_964464335.1 uncultured Aeromicrobium sp. | reverse complement strand
AACATCTGACCCTTGTACGTGTAGAGCTCGTGCGGGTCGACCTTGACGCCGTCGACGCTGACGTCGATGTCGCCCAGGGCGACGAGCTTGAGGCCCGTGGCGGTGACGACGATGTCGGCGTCGAGGTGCTCACCGGATTGCAGCGCGACGCCCTTGGGGGTGAACTCGGCGATGCGGTCGGTGACGATCCGGGACGTGCCGGCGCGGACCGACTTGTAGAGGTCGCCGCCGGGGACGACGCACAGGCGCTGGTCCCACGGCTTGTACGGCGGCTTGAGACTCTTGCGGTCGACCTTGGGCATCGACTTGCCGGTGAGGGTCAGCAGGATGCTGCGCGAGAGGGTCGGGAAGGCGCGGCAGAACTGGTAGAAGCCGACGGTCATGACGGCGTACCGCAGGCGGGCGGTCTTGTGCACGAGCCGGTTCGGCAGCACCTTGCGGGCGGCGTTCGCGAGCGGGTCGGTGCCCGGTTGGCTGAGGATGTAGGTCGGCGTGCGCTGCAGCATCGTGACCAACTCGGCGTCCTTGGCCATCGACGGCAGCAGCGTGATCGCCGTGGCGCCCGAGCCGATCACGACGACCTTCTTGCCGCTGTGGTCGAGGTCGGCAGGCCAGAACTGCGGGTGCACCACCTGTCCCTCGTAGCTGTCGAGCCCCGGGAAGTCGGGCGTGTAGCCCTCGTCGTAGCTGTAGTAGCCGCTGCACAGGTAGAGGAAGTTCGCGGTGACGGTCTCGGTGGAACCGTCGGCGAGGTTGCTGCTGACGGTCCACGTGGCGTCGTCGCTGGACCACTCGGCGGTGGTGACGCGGCGACCGAAGCGGATCTTGTCGGCGATGCCGTGCTTGGTGGCGGTGTTCTCGACGTAGTCGCGGATGTCGGCGCCATCGGCGATGGCCTTGTGGTTCGTCCACGGCTCGAACGGGAACGACAGGGTGTACATGTCGGAGTCCGAGCGGACGCCGGGGTACCGGAAGAGGTCCCAGGTGCCGCCGATCCGCTCACGTCCCTCGAGGATGGCGTAGGTCTTCTGGGGCGCGCGCTCCTGCAGGCGGAACGCCGCACCGATGCCCGAGAGGCCGGCACCGACGATGAGGACGTCGACGTGATCGCTCATTCCACAACTCCTATGTGACATTGGTGGTGTCACATTAACAGTGCGATGTGGTCCGCGTCACCCATTTCGTCACACGCGTTTACCGCGGCGTGCCGAGCGGCTCATGAACCCCTCCCCTTTAGGATTCGGAGCATGACCGCCGTTGCGTCCAGTACTCCCCCCGCGCCCGTCGACGACGAACTCGACTCCGATCGTGGCATCGGCCTGTTCCTGATCGTCACCGGAGCGATCTCGCTGGCAGCCTCCCTCGTGCTGACGTACGACAAGATCTCGCTGCTCAAGGCGGAGATCGCCGGGACGACCACGAGCCTCAACTGCGACCTCTCGGCCTGGGTCAGCTGCAGCAACGTCGTGAAGTCGCCGCAGTCCGAGGCGTTCGGCTTCCCCAACACGTTCATCGGCATCGTCGCCTTCAGCGTGATCGTCACCCTGGGCGTCGTGCTGGCCTCGGGCGTCCGCCTGCCGCGCTGGATGTGGCTCGGCCTGTGGGCCGGCACGGTCTTCGGCATCGGCTTCGTCACGTGGCTGCAGTACCAGGCCATCTACAACATCGGCTACCTGTGCCCGTGGTGCATGGTCGTATGGGCCATGATGATCCCGCTCTTCGTGGTCGTCAGCGCACGCGTCAGCGGCATCCGCTTCCTCAAGGACTGGACGCTCCTGATCAGCGCGCTGTGGATCGTCGCCGTGTGCGCCGTCATCTGGTTCGAGTTCGGCACGCGGCTCTGGGCCTGACGTCCTGACGAGAACGACACGGCCCGGCTGGTGATCCAGCCGGGCCGTTGTCGTGGTTCGGGGCCTACTTCTTGGCGACCTTCTTCGTGTAGGACGAGTACTTGTTCACCGCGGTGTATCCCGCCTTGGAGCCGTTGACCCGCACGCGGATCTTCTTGCCCTTGTACTTCGTCGGCACCTTGTAGGAAGACTTCGTCGCACCCTTGATCGCCGTGGAGCCCACGTACCACTGGTAGCGGAGAGTCACGGGCGAAGGTCGCCAGGATCCGGCAGAAACCCGGAGCGTCGCGCCGACCTTGGCCCTACCCGTAACCCGGGGACTGGCCGAGACGATCGTGCCCGCAGCGATCGTTCCCGACTCCTCGGACGTCGCAAGCGTTTGGTAGTAGGCCTTGGATCCGGTGACCACGAGCCGGACCTTCTTGCCTGCTGCGGCAGGCGGCACGACCAATCGAGTCGACTTGCCGAGCGATGCGGAGCCGAGGAACCACTCGTACTTCAACGACGGCGTGGGCAACCATGTGCCGGCACCCGCGGTCAGCGTGCTGCCGACCTTCGGCGTGCCCGAGATCGTGGGGCCGCTCGCGATGAAGCTGCGGATCTGCACGCCAACCGGCGCGCTGGTACGCGTGAGTTTCTCGTAGAAGTCCTTGACCGGAGCCACCTTGACGGCAATGAACTTGCCACGATGCGTTTCAGTCAGGGTCAGGCTGTTCGACGTAGTCGAGAGTCTGACACCGTCGGCGTACCACTCATACGTGAACTTCGTCGGGGCAGGACTCCACACGCCCGTGTTCACCGTCAGTTTCGAACCCACGTAGGGATCACCGTCGAACGACGGGTCCGGTGAGGCGTCGTACGAGCGCAGGCGAACCGAGATCGGGGCGCTCTGTCGCGAGGTCGTCTCGTACCCGGCCTTCGCCCCGGTGACGACGACGTGGAGCTGCAGGCCGTCTTGAGACTCCGTCGGCGTGAACGTCGACTTCGTTGCGCCTGAGATGGCGATGTTGTCGGCATACCACTGGTACGAGGGGGTGATGACCGGGTTCCAGGTTCCTGCCAACGCGGTCAGCGTGTCCCCGGCGAAGCCCGAACCTTCGATGACCGGGGTGGGAGCTTGGACGAAGCCTTGGATCGTCACGATCACCGGAGTGCTCTGCTTCGTGACCGAGAGGTATCCGGTCTTGCGCCCTGTGACATACACCGTGATCTGGCGACCCTCTTGGGACGCCGTAGGCGTGAAGGTCGCCTTCGTCTGGCCTGTGATGACCGAACCATCGAGGTACCACTGATAGGAAAGGCCGACTGGATCGGGCTGCCACGTGCCGGTGTCCACGTTCAAGGTCTCACCGACGCGCCCTGACCCCAGAATTGTCGGGGTCGGCGTCGTTTCCAGCTCCATCAGATCTACCGGGTTCGTCGTCAGGCTCGAGACCGACATGCTGTCGAAGTTGAGCCGGGAGGCGGTCACGCGGACACGAATCGTCTTGCCCGCCTGCGAGGCCGTGACCTTGAGAGTCTGGCCGGTCTCTCCCGAGATCGCGGTGTCCCCGGCGTACCACTGATAGGAGTAGCTGTCAGGGAGCGGCGTGAACTTGCCGTTGGTCGCGGTGAGAACGTCGTTGACCTTGATCACGTTGGGATTGCCCAACTTCGTGATCGTCGGCGTGTCGTGGACCGTGAACACACCGTCCTGAATCGCCAATGTCGCGGACCACTCCGAGGACCCGGGACTCGGGAACGTCTCTGCCCGATAACCATCCTTGAGTCCGGTGACGAGCGCCAGAATGCACTTGCCCTTCTCGGCCACCGATGGTGTGAAGGTCTGCCGATCGGCATCCGCGATGGCGATCCAGTTGGACATGTCGCTACTGGTGCAGTTGCTGCTGGTCTTGGATCGGTACCAGCGGAACCTCAGGTCGACGCCGCCCGCGGGGAACCAACCGTTGTCGGCAGCGTCGTAGCGCTCGATCTGGTCCGTCTGCGGGAGCAGATCGATGGACAGCTGGTTGTTGACGCCTCGGTGGCCGACGATCTCGAACTTGCGGGAGGCGAACAGGCCCGTCTCGGCCGGAGCGTGGGTCGAGCAGTACGGTGCAAGGCGGACTCGGTCGACCAGCAGAACGGTGTCGAGCGAGTTGTTGTACGCGTCTGCCACCGAGAGCGTGACCTCGTCTCCGGACTCTCCCGCCGCCGCCACCGCAACGTCGTTGGCGTTGAGAGGAACCTCCAGCGTGTCCACCGAGGTGAAGTTGTCGAACGGCGTGATCGCCGGCAACAGAGGCGCCGAACTGTCGTCCGGCTGGCGCTCGAACTCCCGGTCGATCCCGTGCCAGTAGTTCAGCGCATTCACCGTGTAGCGAACAGGCGCCAGCGGCGTATCCTCTTGCCCGAAGAACCGCGGGCCAATTTGCATGGCGTACTCGGTGTTGGAGTGGTTGAGCCTGAGTGTTGCCTCGTCCCCGGGTTCACTCGAGGTGAGGTAGTGAACGCGCTCCTCTGTCCCCATTGCCACATCGACCAGCAGGCATCGTGCGACATCACCCGACGGCGCGGTCGCTCCCGCAGCGACGTTGAGGATGATGGCAGCCTTGTCCAGGGATCCACCGAAGTTCGTGCTCGGCTGGCGGCCGTCGAGGTTGTCCCAATTGAAGAGATCTGTCGCCTTGCCGGTCGACAGTACGGCGAACGCACCGTCCCCTCGCCGGCTCGGGAAGTCGTTGAACGCCTTCGCCGACGTGCCGATCATCTGGGTCGACGTGGCCGCAGTGGAGACGGCGACCCCAGCCGGCAGGTCGAGTGCTGATGCGAGGTCCCCATTGACGTCGACATCTGAAACATCGGCAGAAGCCGGTGCGGACGCGACGGCCAGAGTCCCCAAGACGAGCGCACAGGCCAGCGTGGGTCCAAACAACTTCTTCATCTCGAAACTCCCTAAGCCTCGGATTGGTGTACTCACAGCAGCGGGACGCGCTCAGCCCTTGAAGGCATCCATCGCGTTGAGGATGGCCGGACCGATCACGACGATGAACAGCACCGGCAAGATGGTCGTCATCATCGGGATGAGCATCTTGACCGGGATCTGGTTCGCCTTCGCCTCAGCCCGCAGACGCCGCGTCATGCGCATCTCCTGTGCCTGATCACGCACGATGGTCGAGATCGGGACGCCGAACTCCTCGCCTTGGGTGATCGCCCGCACGAAAGACCGCAGCTCCTCGACATCGGTCCGCTTCACCAGAGAGTCGTAGGCGTCTCGGCGCGGGATGCCCAAGGCCATGTCCTGGACAGTGCGGACGATCTCGTCCGCCAGCGGACCCTCGCCCGTCTGACCCGAGCGCGCCAGGGCGTTCTCGAAACTCGCTCCCGACTCGATGGAGATGGTGACCTGATCGAGCAGATCCGGCAGTGTGTCCTGGATCTCCTCCTGCCGCCTCCGGGCTTGCCCGCCGATCAGTACGTCGGGCACGAAGTAGCCCAACCCCATCGAACCGACGAGCATGAGCAGTCCGACGGGACCACCTTTCGAGGAAAAGATCATCATGCCGACGGCAAGTCCGGCACCACCCAGTAGCACTTTCATCGAAAGGATCTTGGCCACGCTCCAGCCATCAGGCCGGCCAGCGAGCATGTAGTTTCGCTCGGCACGCTCTACGAAGGCGGTGGGAGTCATTCGCCGCACAAGTCCTTCGGAGTTCTCCTGGCGCAGACTGCTCCCTGCCTTGATCTCCTCGACGGGACTTGTGAGGTCGCGAAGACGCACCTGCGCCTCCGTCTCCCTCTCCCCGAATGCCCCGATCGCGAAGAAGAACGCCGCGAGGGCGAGCAGCAGGAGCAACACAGACAGATAGATCATCACAACCTCACCTTCGTGATCCGGCTCAGCCAGAACCCACCGAGGGCGTACAGCCCGACGGCCACGCCCACCAGCAACAACCCGAGCGGCGACGTGAACATCGCACCGATGTAGCCCGGGTTCATCAGGCTGTACATGACTCCGACGAGCACGGGCAGAGCCATCAACACCATCGCCGACGCCTTGCCTTCGGCCGATAGGGCGCGAATCTTCTCGTTCAATTCGTTGCGCTCGGCGATCGTCTCGTTGACCCGCTCGAGGATCTCGCTGAGGCGACCGCCCGACTCGCGCTGGATCGCGACCGCCTCGCTCACCCACATGAAGTCCTTCGACTCCATCCGCACGGCGGCGTCCTTCATCCCGAGGACGAGATCACGGCCGAGCCGGGATTCATTGACGATGCGAGCGATCTCCTCGCCCATCGGCGCTTCCATCTCCTGCGCAACGCTGGCCAGCGCCGACGGAACGTTCATGCCTGCCTTCAGCGCCGAACTGAACAGCGTCATCGCCTCAGCCATCTGTTTCCGGAACTTCGTCCTCCGGCGCTCCGTTTTCACGGCCACGACACGCTTGACCACGAACGGCGAGAGCACGGCCAGAATGAGCGGGAGGAGTAGCCCGCCCATGAACATCGCCGCGACACCGAACGTCGCGAAGGCGATCAACAACGTCGTGGCAATCATGGAGCTGACGCTGGACTTGATCCCCGCCAACGCCAGTTCGTCCTCGGTGAACGGTTTCCAACCCAAGGACTTCATGGCGCGATCGATCAGGTCGAAGACCGGGGTCTCCTGTTTGACGCGCGTGCCATCGACCTTCATCTCGGCCTTCATCTGTTCCGAGCGCAGCGCCGACAGGTCCGGCTGGAGCAGTGCGTAGGCCAGTGCAATGACCGCACCGGTCAGCAACACGACAGCGAGAGCCAAAGTGGTCACAGATCTGCCTCCATTGGGCTGGGAAGGAGTCGCGACGGGACTTTGACGCCGCGCTCTTCCAAGACATTGATGAGATGCTCGCCGCTGCCTACGGGCTTGACCTCGCCGAGCGGGTGGCCGTCGTCGCTGTAGCCGGCTGCGAAGTCGAAGCGGTAGAGATCGTGTAGCACGGCCTCGTCCCGCTCGATGCCAGTCAGTTCGGTGACGTAGGTGATCCGCCGCGAACCGTCGCGCATGCGGCTGATCTGGACGATCAGGTCGACGGCGGAGCCGATCTGCTCGCGGATCGCGCGCAACGGCAGGTCCATGCCGGCCATCAGGACGAGCGTCTCGAGGCGGGCGACGCAGTCCTTCGGCGAGTTGGCGTGCAGCGTCGAGATCGAGCCGTCGTGGCCGGTGTTCATCGCCTGCAGCATGTCGAGCGCCTCGCCACCACGGCACTCGCCGATGACCACGCGATCCGGGCGCATACGCAGGGAGTTCTTGACCAGGTCGCGGATCGTGACCTCGCCTCGTCCCTCGACGTTCGGCGGCCGGCTCTCCAACTGGACGACGTGGGACTGCTGCAACTTGAGTTCGATCGCGTCCTCGATCGTGACAATGCGCTCCCCCTCGGGGATGAACGACGAGAGAACGTTCAGGAGGGTGGTCTTACCGGTGCCGGTTCCGCCGGACACGAGGATGTTCAGACGACCCCGGACGCACAACTCGAGCAACTCGCCAAGTTCGGGCGTCAGCGATCCGAATCGGATCAGGTCGTCGATCCTGAAGGACTTCTTGGCAAACTTGCGGATCGTCAGTGACGATCCTCGCACTGCCAAGGGCGGAATGACTGCGTTGACGCGCGAACCGTCTGCCAACCGTGCGTCGACCAAGGGCGAGGATTCGTCGATTCGGCGACCGACCTTGCCCACGATGCGCTCGATCACTCGGCGCAGCTGCTGCTCCGACGTGAAGAACGCGTCGGACTGCTGCAACTTGCCGCTTTTCTCAATGAAGATCTGGTTCGGATGATTGACCATGATCTCGGAGACGTCGTCATCGTCCAGGAGCGCTTGGATCGGACCCAGCCCGAGCGCATCCGCCTCGATCTCGCGGGTGAGGGCCTTCCGCTCGGCTCCCGAGAGGTTGATCGTCTCCTCAGCGAGAATCGACTCCAGTTCTGCGACCACGAACTCTCGCAACTGCGAGTCCGTGAGGGATGAGTCGTTGATGCGCGTTCCGATGCGGGCAAAGAGTTCAGCCACGACGCGGGTCTTCAACTCGTCGATGACGCTTGACCGCGCAATCGTCACGAGACGGCCATTGGAGACCGAGTCCGCCTGGGCTTGCTCTGCAGCTTGGATCCGGTCCGTCAGGCTCATGACGTGGACCTTCGGAACAGGCGTCCGCGCGCTCGGCGCTCCGCACCGGCGACCTTCGACACCAGGAGGTCGATGGCCGCCATGAAGTCGTGGGACCCTCTCGCCAACGCGATCGGCTTGCCGACGTTGACCGAGAGCGCCACATCGGTCGAGCGCGGAATCGTGGCGTCGACCTCCATGCGCATCGCGGCGGCGATGTCCTCAGTGGTCAGACCGGTACCGGGATCGGCCATGTTGACCAGCAGGAACCGATTTCGGGGCAGCAGGTCGAGCCGGTCAAGGAGGTCGACCGAACGTCGCAGCGCCTTGACCGCCGAGACGTCCATCGTTGTCACGAACACGACGTCGGTGGCCACTTCGAGTGCAGCGAGCGCCTCGTCCGTGAGGCCCGAGCCGGTGTCGACGACGACGTAGGAGTATTCCTCCGACAGTTGTCGGATCAGTTGCGCGGCCTGTGGGGACTGGACCTTCTCCAGCGCGGCTGGAGAGTCAGATCCTGACAAGACCAACAGGTTGTTGTCGAACGTGACGAGCAAGCCCTTGAGCACGAGGTTGGGATGTACACCGTCCTCGGTGAAGGCCTCCTCGATCGTGTGCGGCGCACTGACATTGAGCATGCTGGCGACGTCGCCGAACTGGGCGTCGTAGTCGACGACGACGGTCTGCATCGGAGCCTTCTGCGCCATGGCCACGGCGTAGTTGATCGCCGTGGTCGTCTTGCCCACACCTCCCTTGGGCGACAACACGACGATGACCCGGTGCTGATCCGGATCGAGCGGCGCCACCACAGGGGACGTGACCGCCGGGGGCGATACGGCAGGCTGTTGCTCCTGATGTGTGAATCGCGTCAGCAGTCGTTCCACGTCGAGGTCCGAAACTGCCGAATCCAGCACCTCCCGGATCCCGGCGGCCTTTGCCTCTTCGGTCACGGCATCGGCGTGGTCGCGCACCAGGACGATCGGCACGTGCGGGGCGTTGTCCAGCACAACTTCGGCCAGGTCAAGAACCTGTTCGTCCGAGACCTCCTCGCTGATCACGACGAGGTCGATCTGATTGAGACGGCTCAACATCGAGTTGAGGACGTGCTCAGTGAAGGTTGGCCGAAGACCGACGACCTCGTGGTTCGTGAGTCGCCGCAATCTCCCCGTGAAGGGGCTGTTCTCAGCGATCACGACGACGACGCTCATTGGAGTACCGAACTGGTGTCCACGGCACCACCTGCGTCACGGGTCGTCGTGGAGTTCTGAGCAGTGAGGTGAATGCTGCCGCCTTGGGCAACCACGGCGGCAATGCGCGTCGCCATTTTGCCGTCGACGGCGATGGTCACGAGCTTCTCATCGCGGTTCGTGCTGGTCACCACGATGTTCTGGGCGATCATCCGGGACTGCGGCTCCTTGTCCTTCGGGGTCACGGTCGCGACCACGCCCACCCGGGCTCCGGTGTCGATCACCGCGATGCCGGCGTTGGCTGGCTCGAGCGCCAGCGTGATCTCCTGCAACCCGTCGGGGACACCTGCGCTGCCGGTTGCTCCCTCCGAACCGGCCTTGTCGAATCGTGACGTCAGCAGTTGTTCACCTTGGACAAGGGGCACCGTCGTCTTGAGGCCTTCGACCTCCGCCAGGTCGGTGACGGCACCCTTGGCGACCGCCGCGACCGGAAGTTCGACGAGCTCCACACTCTTGGCAAGTGCGGAGGACTCCGTGTTGGCCGGAACATCGGTGCTCACGACGTAGACCTTGCCCATCTTGGCGCCCTCGTACGCGCGCGCGTTGGCGCTCGAGGCGTAGAAGACGGCCAGCCCGATACCGAGGACTGCCAGGACTGCGGCGACGATCGCCGCGATGACGCGCGAGTTCATGTGTTTCGATCTCCTAGGAGGAAGGTTGTGACCCGGCGGGGTCAGTCGACGATCTTGGCTTTGGGCGGGCCAGATGCCGAGTTCACGGTGAGCGGGATACCGGCGACGGCCGCCGCGTATTCGGCCGAGCTGTACAGCGTTGCCGTCTTCACCCAACTACCGGTCACTTGGTAGCAACCGGCTTGGATCAAGCCGAAGAGAGCGGTGAAACCCAGATCGCACTTGTCAACCGCCGCGGTGGTGAAGATGTAGCTGGTGCGGAAGGGCTTGCTGGACTTGAGCTTGAATGGCGCGAAGCCGACGATCTTCGCCGATCCCCATTTCCCGTCGAGCGACTTGTAACTGACGTAGATCGGCACAAGATATGTGGACCCACCCGTGAGCGTCTTGAACTTGGCGTCGCACGCTGTCGGCAATGTGAAGGCGACCGCCACGAAGTTCTCAGCGAGGTTTCGCCAGACCGAGAGCTTCTCCCCCGTCGGGAGACCACAGTCCGATGAACTCCATCCGAAGGCCTTGGCGGTGAATATCGTCGCCTGATTGTCATGCGGGCCGTGCAGGTTGTACACGGGCGCCGCGCCCTCGGGTTGCACGGGGTCAGAGCAACCCATCTCCTGTGCCTTGTTGGTACCGCTCACCGGAAGCGGGACCAACTTGAAGTCGTAGGCGCGCTCGCCGCCGGCGGTCTGGTCGCGCTTCCATGCGCAGTACTCGAAGCCCAGCGGCAGGGCCAGGTCCGTCACCGCGGAGACGGTTCCGATGGTCCACTCGGCGGTGGCGTCCGTCGACGCCTTGATCGCGTCATCGTCGAACACCGCCGCGCCGAGTCCGGAGCCCGTCTGTGCGCTCATGGCCACGGTGACGCGACGCGAGGTGCTGTTGATCGTTGGTGTCCCTGCGGTGCCGCCTGCCTTGAGTGCGTACCAGTCAGCTGTCGCCTTGGCATTGGACTGACAGGCAGTCACCGACTTGGCGCAAGCCTTGCCGATCGCGATGGCGGCTGCGTCAGCTGCGCCCTGGAGTTGCTCCTTCTTCGCCGAGGCCATGGCGAAATCGATCGTCACCGCCGACATACCGAGCAGAGCGACCATGGAGATCGAGACAATGACGATGGTGGCGCCGCGCTCGCGGCGACCGAACCGGGGTCGGGGAATCCTCAGGGACATTGTCCGAGACCTTTCGCCTTGTAGCTGAAGGTGGAGCCGAAGAAGTCTGTGAGTGTGGCCCGAGTCAGTTCGACGTCGACCGTGAAGTTCTTGCCGGTGTTGGCGGTCGCCGCACAGGTCGACCCGCTCGCCCCGCCGTCGACCACGATTGTCGCCTTGGTCACGTTTCCGGCGGGAACTCCCAGCGCCGTCGCCGCAGCGGCCTTGGTGGGGGACTTGGTCGGGTCAATGGAATGTTGACGCGCAGTCACCGTCGCGTAGTTGTTGACCTGGGTCTGGAAGTTGAAGGCGTAGCCGAATTCGACGGTACCGAGCAGCAGACCGAAGAGGACGGGAGCAACGAGTGCGAACTCGACGGCCGCCGCACCGCGTTCGTCACGAGGCAGTATTCGTCCCATCATCCACACTCCTCCGCTTGGCTCGGGCGCCGCGAAACTCGGTCACCCGGAAAGGGAAGGTGGTGTCGCGCCACGTGCGCGGCGCGACACCACCTTTCCAGGAACGTCGATCAGGCGCCCGTGCCCTCCACTGCCGTGTTGATATCGCCCCAAAGGCCGTTGAGCGTATCGCCGAACGTCTGGATTGCGACGAAGACGACGAGCGCGATGCCCGCGATGATCAGCGCGTACTCAGTGGCGGTCGCGCCCTTCTCCGAGCGATCGGCGTTCAGGTAGGCGAAGAGGTAAGCGATGGGCTGCAGCATGGTTGTTCTCCCTTGTCCTTGTTCGTTCTGGATGGTTGATGACTTCGCACACTGCGATGTCCGAAACGAACACAATCACGCGGTCACCTCTTGCGAATCGGTTTTCACCGAGATCGACCTGACCGCCCCCAAAATGACGCCAGCGGACTACACGGTCTCCGGAATAGATAGCTCCTTCTAACCATGGACTCCGTCCCATCAGTCACATGCGTCGCACCATGGTTCCCATTCATTCCATGCGTCACATCAGTCACACGAACGGGGATTTCTATCCCGGGGCACGGCAACGCCGACGCGGCCAGCACGACACTGGCAGTCAGGCGCCGGCCACCGCCTCGGTGACCGCGGTGATGATGGCGTTGAGCGCATCAGCAAACGGCCCCGCAGCGAGGACAGCGAGAACGGACAACAGCCCGACGATCATCGCGTACTCAACGGCCGCGGCTCCAGTCTCTCGACGAGTCTTGCGGCCAATCAACGAGCGGCACTTGGTGATCATCGGCCAGCCTTTCTGAGTGAGCGACGTCCCTCCGAGCGGGAAAGTATCGCACCATTCGTCCCACGCGCAGCAGAATTCACACAAACCCCTTCGGTCTTGAACGCACGGCACACTGGACCCATGACCTCCCCGAGCGACGCTGCCGTCGCCGTTTACCTCGACTTCGACAACATCGTCATCAGCCGCTACGACCAGGTGCACGGGAAGGGGTCGTTCTGGCGCGCCCGGGACGCGGGGTTCGACGAGGCGAAGTTGGACGCGGCCGAGGTCGACGTGCACGCGATCCTCGACTTCGCGTCCTCCTTCGGCCGGCTGGCCCTGACCCGCGCGTACGCCGACTGGTCGATGCCGGTCAACAGCCGCTACCGCCGGCAGTTGGTCGACCGGGCCGTCGATCTGGTGCAACTGTTCCCCGCGTCCGGCTCGAAGAACGGCGCGGACATCCGGCTCGCCCTGGACGCCCTCGAGGACGTGGCGCGCTCCCCCGGCGTCGCGACGATCGTTCTCGCCGCCGGCGACTCGGACTACATCCCCCTGGCCCAGCGGCTGCGGCGCATGAATCGGACCGTCATCGCCGTGGGCGTGGTCGGCTCCGTGAGCAGATCGCTCGCCGCGGCCGTGGACGAACTCGTCAGCTACGACAACCTGCCCGGCCTCGTTCGTGACGACGAGGACACCGACACCGAGCCCGCTCCCCCGCCCGCGAAGAAGAGCACGGCGAAGAAGTCCTCCCGCAGGCCGGCGACCGACGAGAAGGCTCCGGAGGACAAGGCACCCGAGGACAAGCCCACGGAGAAGCCCGCCGAGGACGAGGCGAAGCTGACCCCCAAGCAGGCCACCCGTCTGCTGATGCGGGCCCTGCGCCTGCTCGCCGAGAAGGAGGACGACTCCGATTGGGTGCACGCCTCCTCGGTGAAGAACCAGATGAAGCGCATGGACTCCCGCTTCAGTGAGAAGGACCTCGGATCCAAGTCGTTCTCCGACTTCATCAAGAGCAGGAACTCCGTCGTGGAGCTGGACGAGACCCACCAGACCCGCAAAGTTCGGCTGCGACCCGGGCACTGAGATTGCGCTGAAGGGGGTCCGACCCGGTAGACTGAACACGTTGCATGGCATGACACGTTAGATAGATGGTCGGGTCTCCTCGGAGACCACTGGTTTTCTCTCTTGGTTTGTAGTGGCGCGTGACGAATACCGCGCCCGCGTCCGATGCGAGCGCACCAAACGAAGGAGAACATTATGGCTACCGGAACTGTGAAGTGGTTCAACTCGGAAAAGGGCTTCGGCTTCATCGCTCCCGATGACGGCGGCGCCGACCTGTTCGCGCACTTCAGCGAGATCCAGGGCTCGGGCTACCGCTCGCTCGACGAGAACCAGAAGGTTGAGTTCGAGGTCGCGCAGGGTCAGAAGGGCCTGCAGGCCGCCAAGATCCGCGCGATCTGAGTTTCGCACCAGCGAAAAACTCCCACGAAACCCCCGCTTCGGCGGGGGTTTCGTCATTTCCGCGATGGAGTCACGGCCGGTTGTCCACAGATGCAGAACCGGCGGTGGCAGCGGAGCCCGTCGTTTCCTAGGCTGGAGAGCGTGCCGATCCGGCGGCACACTGGGAGGGTGATCACGGTGGATGCGCAACAGCTCACGACGCTGGGCGGCCTGCTGACCGTCCTGCTCGCGCTGCTGGGGTATCTCCGCGTGATGAAGCACGACCTGAGGCGAGACCTCAGAGCCGAGATCATCGCGAGCGAAGCTCGTACCTCGATTCGGTTCGATGCCGTCGACGCCCGATTCGATGCCGTCGACGCCAGGTTCGATGCCGTCGACGCCAGGTTCGGCGCTGTCGACGCCCGCTTCGAGGAGTTCGAGCGTCGCCTGACCTCCAAGATCGACGAGGTCAAGACCGACCTGGCCGGCCGGATCGACGGCGTCGACCACCGACTCGACACGATCGAGCGCCGCACATACGACATCGGACGGGTCCTGCCGCCGCCCGCGCCTCCGCACGCGTCCTGAGGCGGTCCACCCGCCGCGTCAGCCCAAGCGGATCCGGGCCCCGTCGTGGCCGGTCTCGGTGCCGAGCGCGGCCAGCCGATCGGCCACGTCCGGCGGATTGTGATGGCTCAGGTGCACCGCCACGATGCGGGTGTCCTCGTCGGCGACACCCGCTGCATGCAGGTCGACGACGGCCTGCTCGAACGAGGCGAGGCCGTGGTGGTGGTCGGCCGCCAGATCGGACCGATCGCCGAACGTCTCCTCCAGCAGGACGAGATCGAGTCGCTCCCCCGCCAGCAGGTCCAGCGCACCGTCGGCCCACGGTCCGGTGTCACATGCATACAGCGCACGCCGATGACCGTCGCCGACCCGGTAGAGCACCGCCTCGCCGAACGCCTCGTGAGCCGCCGGCAGCACCCGCACCCGGTGATCGCCCAACGCGAGGTCGTCGCCCGCCGTCACCTCGACCAGTCGCACCGCGTCCTCATCCGGAGCCAGCCACGGCCGGCACCGATCGATCACCGCCGCAGGCCCGTACACCGTCAGAGGCTTCTCACTCACCCACCCGCGGTGCAACAGGAACGCCGGATCGAGGTGATCGCTGTGTGCATGGGTCACCAGCACCACATCGACGTCGGCCAGGTCCACCCCGGCCCGCAGCGCCTGCCGCGGCGCCTCCGGCCCCGGGTCGATCCAGATCCGGCCGTCGACCAGGACACTCGTCGGCGTCCGCAGCACCCCCGCGCGGCGCATCGTCGAGCACGAATGGCACCGGCAGAAGGCCGACGGCCAGCCGTCGGCCGCTCCCGTGCCGAGCAGCAGGATCTCCACGACGCCACGTTAGTTGTCGCGGCATGCGGATCGTCGTCTCGGGGACCTAGTCGAGCACGAGCGCGCCGATCTCCGACTTCGCCCTCCGCCACAGTCATTCACCGCGCTGCCCGACCCGCTCGAGCTCATCGACGAGACGCGGGTGCGCGGTGAGCTACCCACCACCTCACATGTCGACGTGGTGGCTGAGGCACCGCTGACCGCCCGGGAGCCCAGCGTCAGTGGGCAGCGCCGGCCTCGCCGTCGACACGCAGGCCCGGCGAGCTCATCACCTGGTGGGGCGTGATCGCGATGGCGACGCGCTGCGGGTTCTCGCGCGGCTGGCGGTATCGGCGGGCATAGAGATCGACGGCGTGCGCGACGGCCGCCGGATCGCGCTCGACCACGGCCGTGCCGGCGATGCTCATCCACTGGGGACCGGCCAGTTGGGCGACCGTGGCACGTGGATCGCGCTCGACGTTGCGCACCTTCTGGCTGCCGTCGCTGGTGATGATCCGCACGATGCCGTCCTCGCCGACCGTGAATCCGACGGCCACGGTGTGGATCGCCCCCGCCGGGCCGATCGTCGACAAGGTCGCGAGGTGGCGGTCGACGAGGAACTCGCGGCCGGCATCGTTCAGGCGGTCCAGTGCAGTCATGGGCTCCATCATGACGGGTACCTCCGCGTCAACCAACGGTTGACGGAGCGCCCCGAGTCAACCTAGGGTTGACGCATGGCGACCTCACCCGACATCGAGAAGACGATCAGCCTCGGCGACCTCATCGAAGGCATCCGGCGCTCCACCGAGAACGAGCTCGACCGGCTCTCCAGCGCCGTCGTCGTGGCCCAACACCTCGACGACGTCGGGGATCACCTCGTCGGCCACTTCGTCGACCAGGCCCGCCGTGCCGGCGCATCCTGGTCGGACATCGGCCAGAGCATGGGCGTGACCAAGCAGGCGGTGCAGAAGAGGTTCGTCGCGAAGCCGAACTCGGACGCCAACCCGTTCGCGCGCTTCACGCCACGGGCCCGCAACGCGGTGATCGCCGCGATGAACGAAGCCCACGCGGCGCACCACGCCGAGATCACGCCGGCACACCTGCTGCTCGGGCTGCTCGCCGAGCCCGACGGCGTCGCGGCCACCGTCCTGGTGGCACAGGGTCACACCGTCGAGGAACTGCGGGCCGCCGCCGTCGCCGCGACCCCTGCGCCGTCGCCCGACCCGCTGCCCAGCCTCATCCCCTACGACGCCCAGTCCGTGAAGGTGCTCGAGCTGACCGCACGCGAGTCGCTTCGCCTGGGCCACGACCACATCGGCACCGAGCACGTACTGCTCGCCCTCGTCGAGACCGAGGGTGGCGAGGGTGTCCTGACCGGACTCGGCATCGACCGCGACCGGGTCGAGGCCGGCGTCCGCAGCGTGCTGGGCGCCCTCGACTGATCCCGGACATGACGAAGGGCCACCCATCGGGGTGGCCCTTGTCGATTGACGCCTCGGTCGAGGGCTGGTGGAGCTGCCGGGAATCGAACCCGGGTCCTCTGGCGCTGAGTCAGTACTTCTCCGGGTGCAGTTCGTCTGACGCTTTTCTCGGCCCCGGTGCTCGGACGAACGCGTCACCGACAGGCTCAGTAGCGAAAAAGTCCCGACCTGACCGCGCTACCCGGTCAGATCAGCAAGTCCTCTAGATGAGATGGACGATCCGGGACGAGGACGCTCCCGGGTCCACCCTCCGCGAGTCGCTGTCAGGCAGCGAGGGCGAAGTCAGTGCGCTTGGAATCGGCACTTATGGGTTTGCAACGATCGTTTGAGAGATGACGTTGCCTTCTCTACCCGCTTCTCCTGAGTCGAACGACCAAAGTCGAAACCGATCAGCCCCTCTGGAATTGTCAACGTACCCATCCTAACGCCTCGGGCCGACGAAACGTTCCCCGTCGACGGGAGGCAGGATGTGCCCATGGCCCTCGCGACCCGATTCCCCCGGCTCCATCCGGCGTGGGTCGTCGCCGCGGTCGCCTTCCTCGCCCTGATCGGCGCCGCGAGTTTCCGCGCCGCACCCGGCGCGCTGATGGACTCGCTGAACGAGGAGTTCGGCTGGTCGACCAGCATCATGTCCCTGGCCGTGAGCATCAACCTGCTGCTCTACGGCCTCACCGCACCGTTCGCCGCCGCACTGATGGACCGGTTCGGCATGCGGCACGTCGTCTGCACCGCCTTGATGCTCGTCGCGCTCGGCGCCGGCGGCAGCATCTTCATGACCGCCCCGTGGCAGCTGGTCTTGTGCTGGGGCGTCCTGATCGGGCTGGGCACCGGGGCGATGGCGCTCGTGCTGGCCGCGACGATCGCGAACCGCTGGTTCGAGCAGCGGCGCGGGCTCGTGATGGGCATCCTCACCGCCGGCATGGCCACGGGCCAACTCGTGTTCCTGCCGGTCGTGGCCAGCCTCGCCGAGCACGCCGGGTGGCGGGATGCGCTGCTCGTCGTGACGGTTGCCGCCCTGGCGGTCGTGCCGATCGCCTGGATCGTGTTGCGCGACTACCCGGAGGACCGCGGCGTGCAGCCGTACGGCGCCGATCCCGACTGGACTCCCCCGCCGCGGGCCACCGGCGGCGCCGCGGCCCGCGCGATCGACGGTCTGACGTACGCCGCCCGACACCGCGCGTTCTGGGCGCTGGCGCTCGCCTTCGCGATCTGCGGGGCCACCACCAACGGACTGATCGGCATCCACTTCATCCCGTCGGCCCACGACCACGGGATGGCCGGGACGACCGCCGCGGGACTGCTCGCCGCCGTCGGCATCTTCGACATCGTCGGCACGATCGCCTCGGGCTGGCTCACCGACAAGTTCGACCCGCGCATCCTGCTGGTGGCCTACTACGGCTTCCGCGGTGTCGGCCTGCTCCTGCTGCCGCAACTGCTGTCCGCGACCGTCCACCCGAGCATGGTGCTGTTCATCGTGATCTACGGACTCGACTGGGTCGCCACCGTCCCGCCGACCGCCACACTCTGTCGCGAGATCTTCGGCGACCGCGGCACGATCGTCTTCGGCTGGGTGTTCGCCGCGCACCAGTTCGGAGCGGCGGCGGCCGCGCTCGGCGCCGGCGTCATCCGCGACTCCTTCGGCTCGTACACCTACGCCTGGCTGGCCGGAGCCGCCCTGTGTGCGCTCGCCGCGCTGCTGTCGATCGTGGTGCGCCGCGAGCCCGCGCTGGTCTCGGCCTGACCGAAATCCCTTCGCCAACGGTGCGGTCTCACATCCTGAGCACACAATCAGCGCCGGTCGACTCTCCGGCAGAGGTTTTCTGCCGCTTCACGTGGTTCGTAACCCTCAGCCAGTGCCAGAGAACCCACTTAACCGGGGAAACTGTCAGCCCCCCGATCATCGTCGGAGGCGTGGCAAGGGAACCATCGATATCGCCCACGAAAGGGGGCGGATCGCCACACCGAGAACGGCAAGGCAATTCAGGCGAAGAGCCGGTCGCCGTTCTCGCAGAGCACGGCGCGCATCCAGTCGTCGCCCAGACCGAGCCGGTCGAGGACCTCGACCTGATGGGCATACGGGTAGGGGATGTTCGGGAAGTCGCTGCCGAAGACGATCTTGTCCTGCAGCGCGAGAAGTCGGTCGGGGTCGACGTCGGGGCGGTGCTCGAAGAAGTCGACGAACGCCATGGTGGTGTCCAACCAGACACGCTCGTACCGATCGGCGAGATCCATGAACTCGCCGTACTCGGGCATGCCCAGATGGGCGATCACGAGCGGCAGGTCGGGACGGCGCTCGAGCACACGGCGCACGCTGGCCGGCCCGGTGAACTCGCCCGGCGCGGGCCCCGAACCGGCATGCAGGACGGTGGGGATCCCGGCGTCGGCCAGGGCGTCCCACACCGGCTCCAGCAAGGGGTCGTCGGCGGCGAAATCGCCCACCTGGAGGTGCGCCTTGAAGACGCGTGCGCCCGCCTCGATCTCGGCGGTCACGTAGTCGCCGGCACCCGGTTCGGGGTAGAACGTCGCCGAGTGCAGCGAGTCCGGCACGCGTGCCGCGAAGTCGCGGTTCCAATCGTTCATGAACGGCGCGATGCCCGGCTTGTGGGCGTACGACAGGGCACTGAAGCGCACCACGTCCAGGGAGCGGAGCGTCTGCACGCGCTCCTCGTCGCTGGTGCGGTAGCGGATGGGCCACGGCCGGCCCAGCTTCGGTCCGGCCGCATCGAAGTACGCCCACACCTTCGCCAGGATCTGGGGCGCCATGAAGTGCACGTGCACGTCGACGATCCCGGGAACCCCCAGACGTTCGAGGTGACGGGGCAGGTCCTCATCAGCCCACATCAGCGCACCGTCACCGGCCCTTGAGACGCCGGCCCACCTCGCGCTGGGCGTCCTGGGTGGCCTGACGCTCGGCGATGGCGTGCCGCTTGTCGTACTCCTTCTTGCCGCGCGCCAGGGCGATCTCGACCTTCGCCCGACCGTCCTTGAAGTACAGGCTGAGCGGAATGATCGTCAGGCCCTTGGCCTGCGTCCGGTGTTCGATCCGCTCGATCTCGGTGCGATGCAGGAGCATCTTGCGGCGGCGGCGGGTCTCGTGGTTGGTCCACGTGCCGTTGTCGTACTGCGGGATGTGGACCTGCAACAGCCACGCCTCGCCGCGCTCGATCTCACCGAACCCGTCGACGAGGGAGGCCCTGCCCATGCGCAACGACTTGACCTCCGTGCCGGTCAGGACGAGACCGGCCTCGAAGGTGTCCTCGATGTGGAAGTCGTGCCGCGCCTTCTTGTTCTGGGCGATCAGCTTGCGACCGGTCTCCTTGGGCATCAGGCCATTCTAGAGCCAACCCATGGGGTTGGTCGTCGAGCCGTTGGCCAGCACCATGAAATGCAGGTGGCAGCCGGTGGAGTACCCCGTCGTTCCGGAGTAGCCGATGACCTGCCCGCGCGCGACCTTGGTGCCGCTGGAGTACTTGAACCGCGAGAGGTGGTTGTAGGTCGTGATGACGCTGACGCCCCGCTTGACGCCGTTGTTGAGGATGATCCGGTTGCCGTAGGCGCCGTTGAAGTACTGCGAGATGATCGTGCCGCCCGCGGCCGCCTTGACCGGGGTGCCGCACGCGACGCCGAAGTCGGTGCCGTCGTGCAGCTTGTAGACGTGCGTGATCGGGTGCAGGCGCATCCCGTAGGGCGAGGTGATCGGGGCGTTCACCGGATAGCTGAGCGTCCCACCGGAGTCGCCGGTGGTGCCGCCGCCTCCACCACCACCGCCGCCACCGCCGCGCTTCTTCGCGGCCGCCTTGCGTGCGGCCTCGAGTTCGGCCCTGACGACCGCCTGCATCTGGCGCTGGAGCCGGGCGCTCTCGGCCTCGAACTCGCGCTGGCGCGCCACGTCGGAGGCCAAGGCGACGTCGGCCTTGCGCTTCGCGCTGCTGCGGGCGGTGACCAGCACGGCCACCGCGGCGGCCTGCGTCTCGGCCTGGGCCGTGAGGGTCTGCATCGTCACGACGACGGCCGCGGCGCGTTCCTTCTGCCGGGCAACCTGGTCGCGCAACTGCTGGACCTTGTCGCGCTCGATGCCGAGCATGACTTCGGACGCGGCCATCTGTTGCATGCTCGCCAACTGGGCGTCGCCGATGGACTCGTTGAGGCTCATCTGCTCGGAGAACTGCATGGGGTCGGCTCCGCGCATGAGTTCGCCGAACGCCTTCAGTCCGTTGTCGCCGCCCATGACGGACTCGACCGCGAACGACTCGACGGACGCCCGCCGTTGGCGCAGCTTCTTCTCGGCGATCTCGAGGTTCCGCTCCGCGGTCTCGAGGTCGGCCTGCGCCTGGTCCAGTTCGGCGCGCAGTCGCGCGTCCTCGGCCTGGGCGACGGCCAGCTTGCCGCGGATCCGCCCCAGTTCACCTTGCGCCGAGGTGAGTTCGGCCTCGGCGTTCCTGAGGGCGTTCCGGGCCGCCACGGCGGCCTTCGTCGACTCCTGGACCTCGTCCTTGGCGTCGCCGAGTCGCTGGGCGTTCTCGCGCTGCTGGCGCTTGATGTCGTCCTTCTCGTCGCCGTACGTGGGCGCGGTGAAACCGGCCACCAACGTGGCTGTCAGTGCGAACGCGAGCAACGGCTTGAGCAATCTCGTCATGAACTCGATCCGGGGAAGGTCCGGACCCCTCGTGAGTCAGGACGGAATCGTGCGGTGTGACGGGTGTGACTCTACGCCACGACTTGAGGGTTTGCGTGGCCCGCGACTGCGCGTGTCACACGTCGAGGTACTTGCGCGTCATGACGAACGTGGGCACCAGGGCCAGCAACAGCGCCAGCACGGTGGTCATGCCCATCACCAGGAACGCGTCCTCCCAGCGCACCCACGTCGTGATCCGGCCGAGCGTGTCACGCAGATAGCCGTAGACCACGAAATGCATGAACGCCGCCATCCCTGCCGCGGCGAGCGCCGCCGAGATCAGCGCGGCGACGAGCGACTCGAGGATGAACGGAGCCTGGATGTGCCAACTGGACGCGCCGACCAACCGCATGATGCCGATCTCACGCCGCCGCGCGAAGGCCGTCATGCGGATCGTGTTGGACACCTGCAGGATCGCTGCGACGATCAGCAGGCCCGCCGTCCCCAGCGCCGCCCACTGCATCTTGTCGAGCATCTCGAACAGCGGCCCGAGCAGTTCGCGCAGCGAGTTCACGTTGCCGACGCCGTCCATGCCCGAGACCTCGCTGACCACCCCGTCGAACTGCTGGGGGTCCTTCAGCGTGACGAGGTAGGACTCGGGGAACGAGTCGGTCCCGAGGGTCTCGAGCTGCTTGCGACCCGTGTCGGTCTGGCCCAGCAGCTCACGCGCCTGGCTGAAGTTCTCCTCCGGGGTGCGGACGGTGAACGTCTTGACCTCGGGGTTCTCGCGCAGGGCATCCTGCACGGCCTGCTTCTGCTCGTCGGTGGCGGTGCCGCCGACACACGTGGCTGCCGCGGAGTTCTTGGTGCACAGATTCACCTGCAATTGCAGGCGGTCGCCGTAGTAGCGCTCGGTCCGCTCGGCCTGGGCCTGGATCAGCAGACCCAGCGAGGCCAGCAACAGCGACACGCTCATCGTGACGATCAACGAGATCGTCATGGAGGTGTTGCGCGTCAGGCTGGCACGCAGTTCGTTGAAGATCGCTCGCATGGTCTCAGTTCTGGTAGCCGTAGATGCCGCGTGCCTCGTCGCGCACGACGCGGCCCTCGTCGAGCTCGATGACGCGCTTGCGCATCTGGTCGACGATCGTGGAGTCGTGGGTGGCCATGAGCACCGTCGTGTCCTCACGGTTGATCCGGTCGAGCAGCTTCATGATGCCGACGCTGGTGCTGGGGTCG
>CAYXFT010000029.1:0-22521 GCA_964464335.1 uncultured Aeromicrobium sp. | reverse complement strand
GCAGGTCCTCGTCGACGGTGACCGAACCGACGTAGTGCAGGTCGGCCTGCGTGACCGTCGCGCGGTGGATCTTGGACTTCATCATGGTGCGGAACATCACGTCACTCCCCCAGCGTCACGGACAGGTTGTCGAGCAGGCGCGGCGTGCCCACGCGGGCCGCCACGAGCATCCGCGACGCACCGGACGTCGGCGCCGGGCCGAGGTCGGGATCGGCGAGGACGAGGTAGTCCGGGTCGATCCCGGCGTCGGCGAGGACCTTCTCGGCGGCCTCGAGTGCCGCGGTGGCGCCCGCGTGGGCCGCGTCGGCCCCGGCCCTGAGGGCGGCGGAGATCGCGGCGGCGCGGTGGCGCTCGGACGGCGCGAGGTAGCGGTTGCGCGAACTCATCGCGAGACCGTCCTGCTCGCGGACCGTCGGGCAGCCGACGACCTCGACCCCCAGGCACAGCTCGCGCGACATGAGCCGGATCAGCGTGAGCTGCTGGTAGTCCTTCTCGCCGAACACGGCCACGTCGGGGCGGACGAGGCCGAACAGCTTGGCGACGACGGTGAGGACACCGCGGAAGTGGGTGGGACGCTGGGCGCCCTCGAGGATCGACGCGAGCGGGCCGGGATCGACCGCGACCGTGCCCTCCAGACCGGCGGGGTACATCTCCTCGACGGTGGGCGCGAACACCACGTCGACGCCCGCGGCGGCGCAGCGCTCGAGGTCCTCGTCGAACGTGCGCGGGTAGGAGTCGAGGTCCTCGCCGGCCGCGAACTGCGTCGGGTTGACGAAGATCGACACCACGAGGGTCTGCGCGAGCGGGCGCGCGAACTGCATGAGGCTGACGTGCCCGTCGTGCAGGGCACCCATCGTCGGCACCAGGGCGACGGTGCCGGCGGTGGCCTCACGCAGTTCCGCGGCGGTGCGGACGACGCGAGGACTGGTCACGGCGCCACCGCCTCGGAAGGCAAGCGTAGGCCGGTACCGCCGTGACCGATGTCGTCGTTCGCTCGCTGGCGCTCGCTCATCGCACCTTCTCGCGGATGACGGCCGTCCGGACGGCGTCGGCGGTGTCGGTGTCGATGCGGCCGACGGTCTCGGCGCGGTCGGCGGTGGCGGTGGCCAGGGCCGCGTACGTGCGCCGGATCGCCGGGTCGTCGATGTGCTCGACGTGAGCGCGGACGGTGTCGACGTCGCCGCGGGCGACGGGCCCGGTGAGGGCGGCGTCGCCGTACGCGAGCGTGTTGTCGAGCGCGGCGGTCAGCAGGGGACGCAGCACGGCGGCCGGGTCCTCGGCGCCGATCTCGCGCAGCAGGTCCATCGCCTGCGTGACGATCGTCGTGAGGTGGTTGGCGCCGTGCGCGAGGGACGCGTGATAGGTCACGCGATCGGCCTCGTCGACCCACATGACCGAACCGCGGAGCTCGGCGACGAGGGTCTCCGCGACGTCGCGGTCGCCGAGGTCGGCGGTGACGCCGAAGACGCAGCCGCGGTCGAGGTCGACCTCGGTGCCGGTGAAGGTCATCGCCGGGTGCAGCGCCATCGTGCGGGCACCGACCGCGGCCAGCGGGGCCAGCACGGCGAGGCCGTGGCGGCCGCTGGTGTGCGCGACGACCTGCCCGCGGCGGACGTGCGGGGCCAGTGCGAGGGCGACGTCGGCGAGAGCGTCGTCGGGCACGGCCAGCAGGACGACCTCGGCGCGACGGACGACCTCGGCGGGTTCGAGGATCTCGGTGCCGGACAGCAGGGTCTGGACGCGCAGCTGCGACGCGGCGGAACGACCGCTGACGCCGACGATCTGATGGCCGGCTCGCTCGAGTCGGGCGGCGAGGACAGCACCGACACGGCCGGCGCCGACCTCACCCACGCGGGGATGCGACATGTGTGTTGCCTTTCGTTCCAGTCCCGTTCGGGTACCAGACAAAGTGACGCAGCCAGCATACCCCGCCACGGCGGCTCTGCCACACTGGCGCCATGGCACGGCTCCTCATCCGCGCAGGCAAGGACCCGTTCACCGCGGTCGCGCCCGAGACGACCCTGACGCAGGACGTCTTCAACTCCAACAGCGGGAACTATCTGTTCCAGCACTCGGTGTGGCGCGCGCTCGACGTCGCCGGGTCCGAGCTGGTCGCGAACTCGACGCTCAGCGAGCGACGCGAGGCGTCCTCCCGCGACGCGGCCCGGATCAACGAGGAGTTCGACCACTTCGTGATTCCGATGGCGAACTCGTTCCGCGCCGACTTCGCCGACAAGCTCGACCACCTCGCCTCGCTCGTCGAGAAGCTGACGATCCCGACGACGGTGATCGGCATCGGCGCGCAGGCACCCGCCGATCGGTCGTTCGGGGCGCTGGCCGACGTGCGGGACGTGACGAAGCGATTCGTGTCCGCCGTGCTGGACCGTTCGGCCTCGATCGGGGTGCGCGGTGAGTTCACCCGGGACTTCCTCGTCGACCTGGGTTTCCCGGCCGACGCGATCGACGTCATCGGCTGCCCGTCGATGTTCCTGCGCGGCCCCGACCTGCAGGTGCACAAGAAGGCCGATGCGCTGGGCGACGACGCCGCCCTGGCGCTGAACCTGACTCCCGAGGTGCCCGGGATCGGCGCGTTCGCCACCGACCAGGCCGAGCGTCACCCCGGCCTGGTCTACGTCGGCCAGGACGCCCACGACCTGCGGCTGCTGCTGTGGGGCACGGCGCACCCGCACGTGTCCGACCCGCTCGTGCCCGTGCACCTGGACCACCCGATCTACCAGTCCGACCGGATGCGGCTGTTCGTCGACACGTGGACCTGGTACGACTTCCTCGCCCAGCAGGACTTCGTCTACGGCACCCGGTTCCACGGCAACGTGGCCGCGCTGCTGGCGGGCACGCCGGCGCTCATGCTCGCGCACGACTCCCGCACCCTCGAGCTGGCCGAATACCACCGGATGCCGTACCGCGTGCAGCCGTCGTTCGACGAGCCGGTCCGGGTCGAGGACCTGTACGAGGCGACGGACCTGACGGCGTTCAACGAGGCGATGCCGGAGCGGTTCGGCCGCTACACGACGTTCCTCGAGCGCAACGGCCTGGAGCACCGGTGGCAGTCCGGCCGGGACGGCTCAGGCTTCGACACCGCGCTGGCCGAGGCACGGTTCCCACCCGGCGTGCACACCCTCGCCGCACCCGACCTGTCCGAGGTGGCCTCGCGACTCGACTGGCTGCGCCACGCGATGGTCATCGACCTGACCCGGTCGCCGCTGCGCTACGACTACCCGTTCAATGTCCCGGCCTATCAGGGCGCCGGTTCGCGTCACGCGCGGCTGTCCGACACGCGCGACGAGAAACTCCGGACCCAGCAGCGTCGCATCGACGAACTCTCGGCGCGGCTCGAGCGCCTCGAACGCACCTCCGTGCGCGGGCTGCTGAGCCGCATCCTCCGTCGCCTGCGCCGCCTCCGCCGCGACTGAGCCCGACTGGCAGACTGTGGCACGGGGGGCCTCTAGCTCAATTGGCAGAGCAGCGGACTTTTAATCCGCGGGTTGTGGGTTCGAGTCCCACGGGGCCCACTCGCTGGTGCCGCTTCGCCGAGTGGCGCAGACCGGTCCGCGAGTGGCGCAGAAGACACGCCACTGGGCGCGAGTGGCGTGAGTTTTGCGCCACTCGCGGTGCCTAGCGGCGGAAGGTGGCGCGGAGGCGGGCGCGGGCGCGGCGGGTGAGTTCGGCGCGGAGGAGGTCGGTGGGGGCGCTGGAGATTCCCGGGTACTTCTTGAGGTCGGCAGCGGTGACGAAGTTCTCCTGGAGGATGCCGGCGCCACCGGCGTGCATCGTGCCGAGGATCGCTCGGACGGCGAGATCGATGTCGACCCGCGTGACCTCCGGCTGCTCGTCCACCGTCGGAGGTGAGCCCACGAGGGCGCCCGGGTCGCCGATCACGTGGACACCCGAGGCGGCGATGCCGGTGATCATCTCGCGGGCGACGTCGTTCGCCCGCTCGACGGCCCACGACGGCAGGGTGATCCGGGGCTCGTCGGCCGGCGGCGTGCGGCGGCCGATCGCGCGCACGGCACCCAGGCGGACGAATCGCGCATGAGTCGCCACCCCCCAGCCGCGTTCGACGAGGGCCCTGTTGACCCGCCGCACGAGCTCGGCCTCCTCCAGCGTGAACGACCGGTTCGCCGACGACCGGCGCGGCACGAGCAAACCGTCGGGCAGACCGAGCAACTGCTCGAACGTCGCGAACAGCCGCTGCGGCTCGAGCTTGTCCGTCACCAGGAGCTGGACGCGGTCCGCGCCGACGACGGAGGACCAACGCTCGAGCTGGTGGTCGATGCGCTGCCGCTTCCAGAAGGTCGCCGGATCGCGCTTCTGCGGCTGCTCGAACGTCGCCCGGAGCCAGTCCTCGAGCGGAGCCCGCAGTTTCGACCGGACGGACTGCTGCCACGTCGAGACCAGGATCGATGTGAGCGGCGCGGCCGTGACGACGACGTGCACCCGCCCCTGGCCCAGGTCCGACACGAGCCGGCGCCCGAGGTCGGGTTCGACGACGTCGAGGAACTCGCTGCTGATCACGACGCGGCCCGGCGCCCCGGCGACCTGATCGACGAGGTCGTCCCAGTGCCGACGGCTCGGCAACTTGAGGCCCGTCGTGCTGGCGAAGCCCGACGCCGCGCGCGCCGCGGCGGCCTGTGAACGACCCGGACCCGGGTACAGCACGTCGTGCTCGACCAACTGCGGCCGGGCCGCGGCGAGCGCCCCCTGGATCGCCGACGTGCCCGTCTTGTGTGGGCCGACGTGCACGAGCACGTCGTGCGGCCCGATGGGCTCGGCGTAGGCGGTCATCGCGGTCATCCTACGGTCCCCTGCGGGCCCGTCCGACGTCAGCGCGAGGGCGGTCCGCCCCTGCCACCGCCGGAGAAGCCGCCCGCGCCGCCCATGCCGCCGCCGAAGGACCGCGTGGTGCTGCTGGAGTCGCTCGACGGGAGGGCGGCGTCGAGGTCGGCGATGACGACCTCCTGGCCTGAGGTCAGCCCCTCGGTGACCGCGATCCTCGCGCCGCCCATCGCGCCCAACGTGACCTGCGTCCGGGTGGCCTCGCCGTCCTTGACCACCAGGACGGTGCCGGCGGTGGCGGTGCGGCGGGTCACCGCGGTCGTGGGCACCGTGACGACGTCGGCAGCCGTGGCCGTCACCAGGGCGACCGAGACCCCGGCGCCCTCCGGGGTGGCGATGTCGCCGTCGACGCGCACCGTCACCCGGTAGGTCGTGGACGAGGACTGCTCGTCCGAGGACTCCGGCACCAGGCCGATCGCGGTGACCTCGGCATCGACCGGGTCTCCGGTGCCCGGCGTGACGGTGGCCTGCTGGCCGACCTTGACGGCGGACAGGTCGTCGACCGGGACACTCAGGGTCGCGGTGGTGTCGCCCTCGCCGATCAGCACGAATGCCGTGTCGGAGGTGCTCGCCTCATCCCCCGCCGCCACGTCGACCGCCATGATCGTGCCGTCGAACGGCGCGGTGAGGGTGGCCGCCTGGAGGTCAGCCTTCGCCGAGGCCAGCGCCGACTTCGCGGTGTCCACGTCGGCCTGGGCCGACGCGAGGTCCGCGGCCGTCGCCGTCGTGCCCGACGAACCGGTCGAACCCGAGCCGCCGGCCGCCCCTCCGGAGGCTGCACCGGAGCCCGATCCGCTGGGGGCGCCACCCTGGCTGTTCCCCGACTGGCCCGTGCCGCTCTGGCCCGTGCCGCTCTGGCCCGCGCCCGAACCCGTGCCCGAACCCGAACCGGAGCTCGCACTGTCCTTCTCGACCTGCGCGACGGCGTCGTTCAGCGTCGAGCCGAGCGTCTCCAGCGCCGTCTGCAGCGCGTCTTGCTCCTGCGCCACGACGTCCTGCGCGTCTTGGACCGCCTGGAGCGCGATCTGGCATTCCTCCGACAGACCGCTTGAGGCGTCCGACGCGTCCGCGTCCGTGGTGTCCTCGTCGGCACATGCCTTCTTCTGGGCGGCGAGCGCGTCCTTCGCCGCGGCGATCGCGGCGGTCGCGTCACTCTGCGCCGAGGTGACCGCATCCTGCTGGTCCGCCAACTGCGCCAACTGCGCCGTGAGCTCGTCGCTCGTGGCCGCCACCGTCGTTGCCACCGCCTGCTTCGCGGTCGAGGTCGACACCGTGTGGACCGCAGCGACGACGTTCCCCGCGTCGGTGGACGTCGAGGCGGCCGAGGCGGCCGACGCGGAGCCCCCGCCCCCCGCTGCACGGGTGACCGTGTCGATCTGACCGTCCTCGACGTCGTCGAGGTAGGCCTGCGCGTCGGCGAGCTCGGCCTTCGCCTTCGTCACGGCCGTCGCGAGGTCGGTGGCGTCGAGTTTCGCGAGGGTGTCCCCCGCCTCGACCTCGTCACCGGACCCGACCGCCACCTTCGTCACCGTTCCGGACGTCGCGAACGTCAGGTCCGAGCGGCGCGATGCCGCGATCGTGCCGTCGTACGACACGGTCTGCTCGACACTGCCCTGTTCGGCCTTCGCGGTGCGGTAGTTCGCGGCGTCGGCGCTGGCCATCGCGTGGAACAGCCCGACACCGACCACCGTCGTGGCCGCGACGCCGACGACCGCGACGCGCTTGCTGACGCGGATCATTCGGAGTCCTGCTGCTGCGCGCCCCGGCCGCCTCGGCCGCCGAAGCCGGTCGAGCACTCGCCGTCGGTGGGCCGGCTGATCGCGATCGACGTCGCCGCGACCGCGCCGGTCGAGTCGGTCTCGCCCTGCGTCGTGACGCACACGCCGACCTCGACGTCCGAGGCGCTCGCGTCGGCTGACGTCGTGAAGGTCGTGTCCGAGGCGGCGGTCACGGTGATGCTCGTGGTCTCGGCCGCGTCGCTGCTCGCGTCGTCCGCACCGGGGGCACCCATCGCGACGGACTCGACGGTGAAGCCGTCCGCGGAGACCGCGGTCACCGTGCCGACGGCGACACCGCCGCGGCCGCCACCGGGGCCACCCGACGGCCGCTCGCCGTTCGGGGCTCCGGACGGCATGTCGGTCGGCATGTCGGTGGGACGCTCGCCGCCACCATTGCCGCCGGGACCCCGGCCGCCGCCCATCGGCCCGGTGCACTCACCGTCGACCGCCTCGGTGATCCGGACGGACGAGGCCGTGATCGCGTCGTCGGAGTCGCCGGCCTCGCCCGACACGACGACGCACGAGCCCTTGCCGACGTCCGACAACGCAGCCGAGACCTGCTGGGTGAACGTCGTCGAGTCGGTCCAGCTGACGGCCGTCTGGCTGTCCGAGCCCTGAACCTGTGCGGTCGATCCGTCGACCGCGGCGACCTTGCCCGAACCGGACTGGGCCATGTCGCCCCTGCCTCCGGATCCGGCCGCTGTCTGCTCATCGGTGGACGAGGACGCGTCCTGCGTGTCGGTCTTGTCACCGCAGGCACTCAGGGAGAGGGCGAGGGTCAGGGCCGTGACGGTCACGGCGAGGGTGCGCTTCATGGGTGCTCCAGTCATGGGGTGGGTCGAGGGGTGGGTCATTCGCTGCGGAGGGCTTCGATGGGGGTCAGGCGGGCGGCCCGGCTCGCCGGGTAGACCCCGAAGCCGAGCCCGAGCGCCAGCGAGGTCGCCAGGGCGACGAGGGCAGCCCAGAACGAGAGGGACACGGCCTGGTCGATGAGCGGCGGCAGGACGAGCGCGCCGACGACGCCGAGGGCGACACCGACGACACCGCCGGCCAGCCCGAGGATGGACGCCTCGACGAGGAACTGCCGCCCGATCACCTTCGGCGTGGCCCCGAGCGCCTTGCGCAGGCCGATCTCGCGGATCCGTTCGGTGACCGAGACGAGCATGATGTTCATGACCCCGATTCCGCCGACGAGCAGCGAGATCCCGGCCACGCCGCCGAGCAGGATCGTGAGGGTCTTGTTGGTCGAGTTCGCGGTCTCCAGCAGGGACTCCTGCGACGTGATCGAGAAGTCGGCGTCGTCGCTCCCGGTGATGTCGTGCAGGTTCGTCAGCAGCGCCTCGACCTCCTGGTAGGCCGCCGAGAGTTGGTCGGCCGACGCGGCCTGCACGTAGATCGACGACAGGGTCGTGCCGGTGGACCCGGTCACGGACGCGGCCGTGTCGAGCGGCACGACGGCGGTGTCGTCCTGGCTGGACTCCGACGAGGAACCGCCCGACGCCTCGAGCACGCCGATGACGGTGAACTCGGTGCCGTTGACCGTGACGGTCCGGCCCACGGGCGAGCCGACCGTGAAGAGCTCACTGGCGGTGTCCGACCCGATCACCATCACCTTGGCGCCGGCCTCGGCCTCGGCCGTGGTGAAGAAGCGGCCTTCGGCCACGGTGCGATTGCGCACGCCGAGCCAGTCGGTGGTCGTGCCGACCAGCGTGGATGTCCAGTTCGTCGTCCCGTTGACGAGCGACACCGAACTCGACGTCGTCGGCGCGACCGCGGCCACGTCGGGGACCACCGAGGTGTCGGCGATCGCCGCGGCGTCCGGCAGCGTCAGCGTCGTGGCCGACCCGAAGCCGCCACGGACACCGCCGGAGGTGGAACTGCCGGGCGAGACGATCAACAGGTTGCTGCCGAGGGCGTCGATCTGTTCGGCGACCTCGTCCTGGGCGCCCTGGCCGAGACCCACGGTCAGGATCACCGACGAGACGCCGATGATGATGCCGAGCATCGTCAGTGCGGACCGCAGCGCGTGGTGGCGGATCGCCTCGAGGCCGGTGCGGAAGGTCTCGGCCCAGCCCATCGAGCCCATCACGCCAGGCTCCACGACGACGGGTCGACGACCCGGCCGTCGCTCACGACCACTTGGCGGTCCGCGCGCTCGGCGACGTCGCGCTCGTGCGTGATCAGCACAATCGTGCGCCCCAGTTCGGAGAGCTCGTCGAACAGCGCCAGCACGTCGGCCGTCGACCGGGTGTCGAGGTTGCCCGTGGGCTCGTCGGCCAGCAGCATCGCCGGATCGGTCACCAGCGCGCGGGCCACCGCGACGCGCTGCTGCTGACCGCCGGACAACTCGCCCGGCTTGTGGTCGGCCCGGTCGCCCAGGCCCACCTTCTCCAAGGCCTTGAGCGCCCGCTCCCGGCGCTCGTCGCGGTGCACGCCGGCGTAGACGAGCGGCAGTTCCACGTTGCGCCACGCCGTCAGGCTCGGCAGCAGGTTGAACTGCTGGAACACGAACCCGATCAGGCGGTTGCGGACGTCGGCCAGACGGGTCTCGTCGAGGGTGGAGACGTCCTCGCCGGCCAGTTCGTACGTGCCGTCGGTGGGCACGTCGAGACAGCCGAGGACGTTCATCAGGGTCGACTTGCCCGAACCGGAGGGACCGATGACGGCGACGTACTCGCCCCGCTCGACCTCGAGGTCGACCCCCGCGAGGGCGGCCACCTCCACCGATCCGGTCGTGTAGATCTTCCGGACGTCACGCAGTTCGATCAACGTGCTCATGACCCACCTCCCGGCATGCCACCGGGGGGCATGCCCCCGCCGGAGAAGTCGGGCATCTCGCCGCCACCGGGGAATCCGCCCTGCTCGCCGCTCTCGCGACCGGAGCCGCCGGGCATCCGGGCGGTCACGGTGTACTGGACCTCGTCGCCCTCCGTCAGCCCGGAGGTGATCTCGGTCGTCATGCCGAACGTGTCCCCGATCTCGACCTTCGTCTTCTCGGTGGTGCCGTCGACGACCTTCGTCACATACGCCTGGTCGTCCTCGGTGGTCAACGCGGCCGTCGGGACGGTCAGCACGTCGGCGCGCGACTCGACGATCACGGAGACGTCGGCCGATGTGCCCGCGTAGAGGCCCTCCTGCGTGCCGGTCAGCGCGATCGTCACGGGGAACGTGGCGGTGCCGTCCGTGCTCGTCTCGGCGACCCGGCCGACCTCCTGCACGGTGCCGAAAACGGCCTCGGTGGCTCCGCTCGGGGTGACCTCGGCCTGCATGCCCTTCGTGATGCGCTCCACGTCGTCGGCCGAGACGTCGGCGGTGACCGTGAACTTCTTCGGAGAGATCACGGTGATGCCCGTCGTCTCCGTGGACGTGGTCGCGCCGGAACCGCCCGTGGCGGACCCTCCGGAGGACGACGAGCCGGCGCTGTCGCCCTGCTCGTACCCCACCGAGGCGACCATGCCGGCGAACGGCGCGGTCAGCGTGGCCCCGTCGAGCGCCTCCTCGGCGTCGGCGACGTCGGCCTCGGCGCTGGCGACCGCGGCCGTGTTGGCGGCCTGCTGCGCCGACGACTCGTCGCCGTCGTCGGCCGCCGTGGTCTCGGCCGCATCGAGTTGGGCCTCGGCCGAGGCGAGCGACGCCGCCAGCGAGGTCGTGTCGATCTTCGCCAGACGGGCACCCTTCGCGACCGTGTCCCCGGCCTCGACGTAGACCTTCGTGACCGTTCCGGACGAGGAGAACGACAGCGTGCTGGACTTCGCGGACTCGAGTGTCCCGGACCCGGTGACGGTGTCCTCGACCGTGGAGGACGTCACCTCGGCGGTCGTCGTCGTGCTCGTGCCCTCGTCGGCGTCGGACCGGCCGACGTACCAGGTCGCCGCGGCGACGAGGACGACGGCGGCCACCGCCAGCAGCCGGCGCCGGCGAGTGCCGAACAGGCTCGCGATCTTGCTCATGGATTCCCTCCGGTGGTGTGTCGAGAGCGACTTTGTCCCGGCGCCATGTGCCCGACCGGTGGCTTGCCTGTGAGCAGCCTGTGGCGCCGGTTACCGATCGGTTGTGACTCCGGTCACATCGACGTAAATTCCTTGAAACGGCCATCGTCGGGGGCTTGCTCCGTCTGGAAGACTGTCCCCACCATGGCGATCGAGCGACCCACCGAACCGGAACCCCAGACCCATCGGGCTCGCGGCGTCGCGGACCTGCTGCGACAGGCACAACAGGTCGCCGACGAACTCGCGGCAGGAGCGGCTGCAGAGGCCGATCGGCTGACCACCGAGGCCCGCCGACTCGATGCCGAGTCCCGGCTGCTCTACGACGACGCGCGCCGGGTACGCCGCGAGGCCGACGCCCAGATGACCTCCGCGACCGAGCAGTTCGACCGCGCCTCGCAGGATGCGCGCGACATCGTCGAGGACGCCGCCGACCAGGCCGCGCTGCTCATGCGCGAGGCGCAACTGCACCTCGAGACCGTCGAGGCCGACGTCACCGCACGACGTGACGCCGCCGACCAGAGCGCCGAGGCGGTGCTCGTCGAGGCCGGCGCCGAGGCGGCCCGCCTGCTGACCGAGGCCCAGGACCGCGCCAGCACCCTGGTCACCGAGGCCGCCGCCCAGGCACTCGAGACCGTCGCCACGGCCACGGCCGAGGCCGCCCGCCGCACGGCCGAGGCCGAGGACTACGTCGAGCGCATCGTCACCGAGGCCGAGGACCACACCGCCGAGATCACCCGCGCCGCCGCACAGCGCGCCGAGGACGTCATCGCCACCGCGAGTGCCGACGCCGGTCGCCGTCGGTCGGAGTCCGAGCGGGCTCTCGCCGACGCCCGCGCGACGGCCGAGACCGTACTCGCCGACGCCCGCGGCGAGGCCGACCGCGCCGTGGCCGCCGCCCGCTCCGAACTCGACGAGACCCGCGCGACGATCGACCTGCTCCTGGCCAACGGCCGGCTCGAGGCCGAGCGGCTGCGCCAGCAGGGACGCCGCGACGCCGCGGGGCACGTCCGCCGGGTCCGCGCGACCGCCGGCGACGCGGCCGCCCGCCTGCGGGCCCGCCTGGCTGCCGAGATCGACGCGGCCGACCGCGCCGCCGCCGACCTCGCCCGTGCGGGCGACGAGGTGCTGTCCGATGCTCAGTTGCGGGCCGAGCGACTCCTCACCGAGGCCAAGTCCGAGGCCGGCGCCGTGCGCGAGACGGCCGAGGCGAAGGCACAGGCCGCCGACGAGCGGGCGTCGCGCCGGCTCGCCGAGGCCGAGTCGGGCGCCCGCATCCTGCGCACCCGGGTCAGCCACGAGGTCCTCACCGCCCAGCGCGAGGCGCTCACCGAGAGCCGCGCCCGCCGCGACGAGGCCGAGCGCGTGCTGGCCGACGCCCGGACCCAGGCCCAGGCCCTGCACGACCGCGCCACCCAGGTCCTGGCCGACGCCGAGCGCGAGGCCGGCGACCTGCTCGCCGCCCGGGCCCGTGCCGCCGACGAACTGACGCAGTTGTCCGGAGTCATCCGGGCGCTCTCGACCCCCGAGCACGACACCGATCCCACGCCCGATCCCGCCCAGGAGAACCCCAGCGCATGAGCGACAGCACCACGACCGCCGACTTCCGCATCGTCCTGCGCGGGTTCGACCCGGCCCAGGTCCAGGCCCGACTCACCGACCTGGAGACCGAGTTGGCCGCGCTGCGGTCCGCTGCGGACGCGACGGCCGCCGAGCCGTCCACCGAGCCGGCGACGTTCGAGCACCTCGGCCAGCGGATGATCCGCATCCTCGCGCTCGCCGAGGAGGAGGCCGCCGAATTGCGCACCAGCGCCGCCAGCGAGGTCGAGGCCGTCCGCGCCGAGACCGACGAGGCCACCCGGCTGCTGCGCGAACAGGCCGACGTCTACGCGCAGACCAAGCAGGCCGACGCCGACGGTGCCGCCACGCAGTTGATCGAGGACGCCCGGACGACCGCGGCCGACCTGCTCGACGCGGCCCAGCGCGAAGCGGCCGTCCTGCGCCAGGAGGCCGAGGCGCTCGTCGAGGAGCAGCGTGCCCTGGCCTCGGCGGCCACCGCCGAGTTCGAGGTCGCGCTCGCCGCTCGCCGCGAGGGCGTCGAGCAGGGCTTCCGTGAGACCGCGGCCGAGCACGACCGTCGGGCCTCCGAGCTCGAGCGCCAGCTCGCGACCCGCCGCGCCGAGGCGGAGGCCGAGCAGGCCGACGCCCGCCGCGAGGCGCACCGCCTCGTCGAGGAGGCCCAGATCCGCGCCGACTCGCTCATCGGCGACGCCAAGGCCACCGCCGACCGGGTGCGCTCGGAGTCCGATCGCGAACTCGCGGCGGCGGCCCAGCGTCGTGACAGCATCAACGAGCAGCTGTCGAACCTGCGCACGATGCTGTCGACCCTCACCGGGTCGTCGGAGAGCGCTCCGACGGCGTGAATCCCGTCCTCGCCCCGTCACGCCCCATCTGAAACAATGGTCCCATCATGAGTTCCTCCCCGTTCCGCACCGTCATGCGTGGGTACGACCCGGCCCAGGTCGACGCCCACATCAAGACCCTCAAGGACCACGCGCGAACGCTGCGCCAGCAGATCGACGAGACCGAGGACCGCCTGACCGCGGTCACCGAGCCCAACTACACCCACCTGGGCGACCGCGTCGGACAGATCCTGCGTCTGGCCGACGACGAGTCCAAGGCGCTGCGCAAGACCACCGCGCGCGAGGTCGAGACCCTGCGGACCGACGCCGCCGACGCCGCGCGCAAGGTGCGCAAGGAGGCCGACGCGTACGACGTGGCGACCCGCACCGAGGCTGACGAGTACGCGGCGACGACGCGCACCGAGGCCGACCAGTACGCGGACTCGACCCGCCAGAAGGCCGACGCCGAGGGCACGGCACTGCTCACCAAGGCGCGCGAGGCCGCCGCCGCGACCGCTGCCGAGGCCGCCCAGGAGCTCGCCACGATCAAGGCCGAGCACGACAAGACTGTCGCCGAACTCGATGCGTCCGTCGCCACGCGCCGCGCCGAGGCGGACGCCCAGTTCGCCGAGGCCGAGCGCCAGAACCGGGAGGTCGTCGAGGAGGCCCACGCGCGCGCCAAGAAGGTCGTGGGCGACGCCGAGGCCGAGGCGGCCCGCGTCCGCGCCGAGTCCGAGAAGGAGATCGCCGAACTCAGCGCCCGTCGCGACAGCATCAACTCCCAGATGGCGAACGTCCGCCAGATGCTGGCCACCTTGACCGGCGACAGCGAGCCCGAGCAGGGCGAGTTGTTCGACGCCAAGCCCACCGACCGGAAGTAGTCCGCGGGCGGCCCGCGAAATTCGCGGGCCGTTTGCCCTGTCGCCGCGGTCCCTGCATGGGTCATCATCTACCCATGCGTCTCTCTGGCCACTTCAGCCACACGCTTGCCGTGGCGCTGACGGTGGCGTGCCTCCTCGGTGGCGCCCTGGCCCTGTCGACGCACCAGCGTGCCGACCCCGCGCCGACCGCACTCGAGGCCGCCGCGGCCGCCCCTGCGGTCCGGCTCACGGCCTCGACCCGGTCGCTCACGACCGGCGGCACGGTCACCTTCACGATCACCACTTCGACGAAGCACAAGCGGCCCGTGCGGCTCCAGCGGTGGAACGCCGCGAAGAAGACGTGGGCCACGGTCGCCACCCGCACCGTCAGCCGCAAGGCCACCACCAAGGTCAAGCCGGCCACCGGTACGTTCATCTACCGGGCGTACGCGCCCAAGATCACCCACACCGTGTCGGGCAGGAAGCACACCCATCGCGCGGCGACGTCGGCCAAGGTGTCGGTCGTCGCGAAGCCCGCCGTCACGCCGTCGCGGCCCGTCACCCTGACGGCGGACGAGACCACGCTGTACACCGCCGTCCACGAGGCCCGTCTGCAGTTCGCGCGGGCCGCCGTCAACGCCGCCGACACCCGGCCCGAGCTGTGCCTGACCACCTACGCCCGCGCGCACTCGGCCTGGATGGCTGCGCAGCGCAAGGCGATCGATCCGTCGGCCTCGGGACGAGCCCAGCCCGGCACGAGCTGCACCGGACGCACCGTCCGCGCGGTGACGCGCGCGATCGGCTCGGCCGACTCGACATCGACCGCCGTCTCCACGGCCGTCACCTCGCTGCTCCGCTCGCCGTACGGGGAGATGGAGCGGCTCCTGTCCACCTGCGACACCGCGCCCGCCTTCGAGTTCGGCGTCGGGATCACCACCTCCGGCGGCGTCCGGTGGATCACCGTCCTGGTCTCGTCGGCCACCAAGTCCACGACGGCGTCGGGGGCCTGCGCATGAGCGAGCGCCAGCGAGCGAGCATCAGGCCCGTCATGCCGGTGCTGACGTACCGTGCCCTTTCCACGGCGGCGTCGGCATGACCGACTTCCCGTGGAACCAGCCGCTGCTGTCGGCGTCGGCCCTGCACCTGGTGCGCCGGTTCACGTACGGCTTCAACTCCCGCCTCGAGACCGACGTGCTGCGCTTCCGCAACGTCGACGCGTGGTTCGAGTCCCAGCTGTCCGCGGGCGCCGACGCCGCGGCCGACGTCGCCCTGGGCTGGTACCCGCACCTGTCGGACTCGCCCTCGAAGGCGTGGGACCACGCCAAGGCCGGCACGTACCGCGGCTACCAGTACGGCAACGACCTCGCCGGCTACACGCTCGCGCGACGGATCCGCGCCACGAACCAGGTGCACGAGATGATGGTCGACTTCTGGTCGAACCTGCTGCACGTCCCCGTCGGCGAGGACTCCAGCTTCCCGTGGCGCATGGACTACGACCGGGTCATCCGCAAGCACGCGCTGACCAGCTTCTCGGCGTTGCTCAAGGCTGCGATCGTCCACCCCGCGATGTCGGGCTTCCTGTCGAACCACCGCAACACCAAGACCCAGATCAACGAGAACCTCGGCCGCGAGCTGCTGGAACTGCACACGGTCGGCCGTACCGCGGGGTACAGCGAGGACGACGTGAAGGCGTCGGCACAACTGCTCACCGGCTTCACGGTGGCCGTCGCCAACGGGTACGCCGCCGCCTACGACTCGAGCCGGCACCACGTCGGCCCGGTCACGGTGATGGGCCGCACCTTCGCGAACGCCTCGGGCGACGGACGCGCCGAACTGGCGAACTATCTCGACTGGCTGGCCAAGCACGACGCCACCGCCACCCGGATCGCGAGACGGCTCTGCACCAGGTTCGTCTCCGACGATCCCCCGCAGAGCGTCGTCGACGCCGTCAAGGCCACCTACCTCAGTTCGGGGACCGACGTGAAGGCGTGCCTGCGCACCCTCGTCTCGCACGCCGCGTTCAAGGCCGCCGCCCTGCAGAAGGCGCGCACCCCGATCGAGGACGTCATCGCCGCCGAACGTGCCTGCGACATCGTCCCGACCGGCGCCGGCCCGGACTCGCGCATGTCGACGGTCTCCTGGTTCTGCTCGTGGACGGGTCAGTCGCCGTATTCGTGGCCGCGACCCGACGGATTCCCGGAGCGGTCGGCCACCTACCTGTCCCCGGCCCGCCTGCTGCGCGCGTGGACGATCCACAGTTGGACCGCCAACGTGAACGACGCGGTCAAGGTCGCCACCCGCCCCGCGGCCCACAGTCTCATCCCACCGGTGTGGCCCATCGCCCTGAAGGACCTCGTGCACCAACAGGCAGTGATGCTGACCGGGGCTCGGGCGAGCGAGGCCACGGTCGCGGCGGCCGCCACCATCATGGGCAAGTCGCCGAGCTACATCGTCGACGACTGGTACCAGGGACGCACGAAGGACCTCGCCTGGCTCATCACGCTCGTGCGCACCGCGATCCTGAACTCGCCGGAGGCGATGCTGCGATGACCGATCCGTTCACCGCCGACGGCCACGACGCCTCGTGCGCCGAGTACGGCGTGACGCGCCGCAACCTGCTGAGGTCCGCCGGGCTCGTGGGCATGGCCGGCGTGGCCACGTCCATGTTCGGCGACGTGCTGACCTCGACCGCGTTCGGCGCGACCAACGGCAACGTGCTGGTCGTGCTGTCCCTGCGCGGCGGCGCCGACGGGATGTCGATGATGGTCCCGCACGCCGAGCCGGCCTTCTACGCGGCCCGGCCCAACATCGCCGACAACCTCAAGGTGGGCTCCACCGCGGGCAGCCTGCTGGTCCCCGACGACCGCTTCGGCCTGCACCCGTCGTTCACGCCGCTGGAATCGCTCTGGACCTCGGGCAGGATGGCCGCGATCCACGCGGTCGGACTTCCCGCCCCCAACCGGTCGCACTTCGAGGCGATGGAGCTGGTCGAGGACGCCGACCCGGGATCGTCCGAACGGATCGGCTGGCTCAACCGCATGATCGGCGGCTTCGCCACGCACGACCTGTTCGACGGCGTCCAGGTGGGCGGTTCAATCATGCCCACGTCGCTGATCGGCCCGCAGGCGTCCTTCGCCACCACCGACTTCGGTTCGTTGTCCGTGCCGTGGGGCTCGGACACGACGATGGGACCACGCAGCCGGACCGCCCTGGCCAACCTCTACGCCGACGCCGGCACGGTCATCGGCCGCGCCGGACAGGAAGCCCTGGCCCTGGACGCGCGCGCCGACATCGTCGCCACGCAGGAGAAGGCCGGCGCCCAGAACGGTGCAGCCTACCCCGGCGGCTCCCTGTCGAACGCCCTGAAGAGCTCGGCGGCGTTGATCCGCTCCGGCCTCGGCGTGCGCGCGATCGCCGTCGACTTCGGCGGTTGGGACCACCACGTCGACATCAAGGGCAGGATCAGCGGGCAGATCACCTCGATGGCCCAGAACATCGCGGCGTTCCTGACCGACCTGGGTGAGGCCGACGCCTCGCGGGTGACGATCGTGACCCTGAGCGAGTTCGGCCGGCGGCTGGCCCAGAACGGTGCCGCCGGACTCGACCACGGTTACGGCAACGCCGTCTTCGCCCTCGGCGCCGGCGTCAAGGGCGGCTACTACGCGAACTGGCCGACCCTCGCGGCGGGCAAGCAGGTCGACGGCGACCTCGCGGTCACGACCGACTACCGCAGCGTGCTGTCGGAGATCCTCGACGCCCGGTTCCCCGAGGTGGGCGTGGGCGCGGTGTTCCCCGGGCTGACGCGCACCACCTTGGGGTTCATGTCACCGCACTGAGCCGTGGGTGTGCTGAGTCCGTGAGTCAGGCGGGGTAGGCCCGCACGCGGCGCCCACTGACCTCGTCGGCCGAGATGGCGATGTGCACACCGTTCTCGCCGCCGGCCCACGAGTTCGGCAACCGCCCGGAGAACTCCGCAAGTTGCTGCTCGTCGGCGATCGTCGCGATGCCGCGGACCGTCACGCTCCAGCCGGTCTGGTACATGTCGTCGTGGTGGTCGGCCTCGAAGACGAAGGGCTGGTCCAGGATCGTGGCCAGGCCCGAGGACCTCGTCGTCCGGATCAGCACGACCGCGTCGGCGTAGGCGTAGTTGACCGGGAGCAGTTCCAGGCGGCCGTCACCCTGGAAGGCGATCCGTCCGAAGCGGCCGACCGACAGCAACTCGCGGCATTCGTCCTCGTCCAACTCCTGGATGGATCCGGTGCTCATGCCTCCATTGTGCACGTCCGGGCGGCGCTACGGTGACCTCATGGAACCGCAGACTCCCCCGCCCACGAACGTCTTGCGCAGTCCGTGGCTGGTCGCGTTCGCCGTGGTCGTCGTCGCGCACCTGGCGGTACTGCTGGCCGATCCGGCGGAGGAGTCGGGCCTGTGGTGGCTCGCCCTCGCCACGAAGTGCCTGATCGCGCCCCTCCTAGCGATGTGGGTGTACGCACAGCACGGCCCGTCGGTGCTCGTTCTCGCGCTGGTGTTCTGCTTCTTCGGCGACCTGTTCCTCGAGTTCGATGCGACGTTCCTGCCCGGCATGGCGGCCTTCGCGGCGGCCCACGTGTGCCTGGTGACGTTCTTCGTGCGACGCGGCGCCCTCTCCGCCCTGCGCCAGCGCTGGTGGATCGCCGCGCTGCTGCTGGTCGCCGCCGTCGGCCTGCTCGCGTGGGTGTGGGGCGGCCTCGAGGTGGGTCTGCGCGGTCCGGTCGTCGTCTACGCCCTGCTGCTGTCGTCGACCGCGGCGACGGCCCTCGCGGTCGACACCCGCGCCGGCGTGGGTGGACTGTTGTTCCTGTTCAGTGACGCACTCATCGCGCTCGGCATCGCCGACCGACTCCCGGAGGATTCCGTGGTCCGCAATCTCGCAGTCATGTTCACCTACAGCCTCGCGCTGTTCTTCCTGGCCACCGCCATCGTGCAGAAGGAGGCCCGCACGAAGGCCTCCGGGGGCTGGGACCCGACCCGACCGACCGACTGCTGGCCCCTCCTTCCGGCGAAGGCCTCGGCATGAGCGCCCGGGCTCCGCGAGTGGCGCAAAACGCACGCCACTCGCGCCCACTGGCGCGAGTTTTGCGCCACTCGCGGTCGGTTTTGCGCCACTCGGCAGACAGGAGGGCAGCATGAGCACCACCGCCGTCACGATCGGTGACCTCACGTTCGACGTCACGTTCGACGTCACGTTCGACGGCCCGGAGGGCGGCGAGCCGGTCGTCCTGTTGCACGGTTGGCCGCAGGACGCCAGTTCCTGGGCACCGGTCGCCACCCGGCTGGCCGCCACCGGCCTGCGGACGATCGTCCCGGACCAGCGCGGCTACAGCCCCGGCGCACGCCCCGAGGGAGTCGAGCACTACCGAACCGACACCCTCGCCGAGGACGTCGTCGCGATCGCCGACGCGCTCGGGTACGAGACCTTCCACCTCGTCGGGCACGACTGGGGCGCGGCGGTCGCATGGGTCGTCGCGGCCCGCCATGGCGACCGCCTCCGCTCGCTGACGGCCGTCTCCGTGCCGCACCTCGCGGCGTACGGCGAGGCGCTGGCCACCGACCCGGACGCCCAGCAACGCGCGACGTACATCGGGCTGTTGCGTCAGCCGGGCAAGGCCGAGGAGGTCCTGCTCGAGAACGACGCGGCCCGCCTGCGCGCCATGTACGGCGGCGCCCTGTCGACCGAGGCCGAGAACGCGTACGTCGACCGCTTCAGTCAGCCGGGCGCGATGACGGGCGCACTGAACTGGTACCGCGCCATGGGTGCCGACCTCGCGTCCACCCCGCCCGTCAACGTCCCGACCACCTTCGTCTGGGGCAACGACGACCTCGCGATCGGCCGCTACGGCGCCGAACGCTGCGGCAATCACGTCACGGCCGACTACCGGTTCGTCGAGGTCGAGGACGGCCACTGGCTGCCCGACACCCAGACCGACCTGCTGGTGGAGGAGATCCTCGCGCGCACGTCCGGCTGGAGTGGCAGCGGACCTGAGGCGTCCTAGGCTCGAACCGGACGATCCGGCCCCGACGGAGAGGTGCAGACGTGTACTACAGCAACGGCAACTACGAGGCGTCCGGCCACGCAAGCCCGAGGGGGTCGACGACAAGACCGCCGGGTTCGTCGGAGCCGGCCTGGGCAACATGGCCGCCGCGGTCTTCATGATCCGCGACGCCCAGCTCAGCGGGGACCGGATCACGATCCTCGAGGAGCACTCGCTGCCCGGTGGTGCGCTCGACGGGATCAAGTACCCCGAGAAGGGGTTCGTGATCCGTGGCAGGCGCGAGATGGAGGACCACATGGATGCCTGTGGGACCTCTTCCGCAGGGTGTGGACGCTCGCACGAACAAGCTCTTCACCCTCTCCGAGCGCGCCCAGAAGGACATCGTCCGCGTCATCCTCGCCACCCGTGAGGAGATGGAGGACAAGCGCATCGACGAGGTCTTCGGCGCGGACTTCATGGCCAGCAACTTCTGGCTGTACTGGCGCACGATGTTCGCGTTCGAGGAATGGCACTCGGCGCTGGAGATGAAGCTCTACCTGCACCGGTTCATGCACCACATCGGCGGCCTGCCCGACCTGTCGGCGCTGAAGTTCACGAAGTACAACCAGTACGAGTCGCTGGTGCTGCCGATGTACCGCTGGTTGCTCGACCAGGGTGTGACCTTCCGGTTCGACCACGAGGTCACCGACGTGCAGTTCGACCTCGCCGACGGCCGCAAGCAGGCCACACGCATCGACTGGGTGACCAAGGACGGTGCCGGCGGGGTCGACCTCGGTCCCGACGACCTGTGCCTGGTCACCATCGGCTCGTTGACCGAGAACTCCGACGACGGCGATCACCACACGCCGGCCGAACTGAAGACCGGTCACGCGCCGGCCTGGGCGCTGTGGCGCAAGATCGCCGCGAAGGACCCCGCCTTCGGGCGGCCCGCGGTGTTCAGCTCCGACATCGAGAAGACCAAGGGGGAGTCGGCCACCGTCACGACGGTCGACGAGCGAATCCCGGCGTTCATCGAGCGCATCGCCCAGCGCGACCCGTTCAGCGGCAAGGTCGTCACGGGCGGCATCGTCACGGCGAAGGACTCGGCCTGGCTCATGAGTTGGACCGTCAACCGTCAGCCACACTTCAAGGCCCAGAAGCCGAACGAGGTCGTCGTGTGGGTCTACGGCCTGTTCGTCGACACTCCCGGCGACTTCGTCACGAAGTCCATGAGCGAGTGCACGGGCGAGGAGATCACGCAGGAGTGGCTCTACCACCTCGGCGTGCCCGTCGAGGACATCGCCGAACTGGCGGCCACGGGCGCCCGGACGGTGCCGGTCATGATGCCTTACGTCACGAGTTTCTTCATGCCTCGCAAGGCCGGCGACTGCCCACAGGTGGTGCCGGAAGGCAGCGTGAACTTCGCCTTCATCGGCCAGTTCGCCGAGACGACCCGCGACTGCATCTTCACGACCGAGTACTCCGTGCGCACTGCGATGGAGGCCACGTACCAACTGCTCGGCGTCGACCGCGGCGTCCCGGAGGTCTTCAACTCGACGTACGACATCCGTTATCTGCTGAAGGGGACGACCCGTCTGCGCGACGGCGAGGCGACGAACATTCCTGGCCCGAACTTCCTCAAGGGCCGGCTCTACGACCGGCTCGACACCTCGCAGCTGGGGCAACTACTGACCGACTTCGGCCTGATCCCCGAGCACGGCGACACCACGGCTCGACCCCGCGACGACGACGCGATCGCCTGAGCCCGATCCTGATGCCGCCGAATCGCGGCATGATGAGTCCATGAGTGATCCCCGCGCCGGGCAGCCGGCCGCACCGAGCGACCTCGTCGACCTCGCGCACCTCGTGACCGCGTACTACACGCTGCGACCCGACCCCTCGGTGGTGGATCAACAGGTGGCGTTCGGGACCAGCGGGCACCGGGGTTCCGCGCTGAACACCGCGTTCAACGAGGACCACATCGTGGCGACGACCCAGGCGATCTGCGAGTACCGCACGGCCCAGGGTTTCGACGGGCCGCTGTTCCTCGGGCGCGACACCCATGCCCTGTCCGAACCGGCGTGGGCCTCCGCCATCGAGGTGCTGGTGGCCAACGACGTCGTGGTGCTCGTCGACGACCGCGACGGGTTCACGCCGACGCCCGCCGTCTCGCACGCGATCATCCGGGCCAACCGCGGCAAGGATCCCGTCACCGGATCGGGGCTGGCCGACGGCATCGTCGTCACCCCGTCGCACAACCCGCCGGCGGACGGCGGCTTCAAGTACAACCCGCCGCACGGCGGCCCGGCCGACAGCGACGCCACGTCGGTCATCGCCGCGCGCGCGAACGAGTTGATCGCCGACGGCCTGACCGGGGTGAAGCGGATCCCGTTCACGCGGGCGCGCGCGGCGTGCCGGTCCTACGACTTCCTCGGCACGTACGTCGACGACCTGCCGCACGTCATCGACCTCGCCGCGATCAAGGTGGCCGGCGTCCGCATCGGCGCCGATCCCCTCGGCGGTGCGAGCGTCGCCTACTGGGGCGAGATCGGCGAGCGCCACGGCCTCGACCTGACCGTCGTGAACCCCCTCGTCGACGGCACGTTCCGGTTCATGACGCTCGACTGGGA
>CAYXFT010000028.1:14566-22839 GCA_964464335.1 uncultured Aeromicrobium sp. | reverse complement strand
CCTGGGCGACCGCGAGCGAGACGCCCAGGCCGCCGCCGAGTCCGCTGGCCTGCCCCTGTTCCGTTACGTCGGCGGTCCCAACGCGCACGTCCTGCCGGTACCGATGATGAACATCGTCAACGGAGGTGCCCACGCGGATTCCAACGTCGACGTGCAGGAGTTCATGATCGCCCCGATCGGCGCCGAGTCGTTCGCCGAGGCACTGCGTCAGGGCGCCGAGGTCTACCACGCGCTCAAGGGCGTGCTGCACGACGAGGGCCTCGCGACCGGGCTGGGTGACGAGGGAGGCTTCGCGCCGAACCTGCCGTCCAACCGCGCCGCGCTCGACCTGATCCTGCGCGCGATCGAGAAGGCCGGCCTCAAGCCGGGCGAGGACATCGCGCTGGCGATGGACGTCGCGGCCAGCGAGTTCCATGACAACGGCGTGTACACCTTCGAGGGCGTCGCCAAGTCGTCCGACGAGATGATCGCCTACTTCGAGGAGCTCGTGGCGGCGTACCCGATCGTGTCGATCGAGGACCCGCTCGACGAGGAGGACTGGGCCGGTTGGAGCGCGTTCACCGCTGCCGTCGGCGACAAGGTCCAGATCGTCGGCGACGACCTGTACGTCACGAACGTCACGCGGCTCGCGCGCGGCATCCGCGAGAAGGCCGGCAACGCGATGCTGGTGAAGGTCAACCAGATCGGTTCGCTGTCGGAGACCCTCGACGCCGTCGACATGGCGCACCGGGCCGGATTCCACAACATGATGAGCCACCGGTCCGGTGAGACCGAGGACGTGACGATCGCCGACCTCGCGGTCGCCACCAACTGTGGTCAGATCAAGACCGGTGCCCCGGCCCGCTCGGACCGCGTCGCCAAGTACAACCAGCTGTTGCGCATCGAGGAACTGCTCGGCCCGGCCGCCAGTTACGCCGGGGCCGCGGCGTTCCCTAAGTTCGCCTGAGCTCATGGCCTCGCGCGGTCCTTCGTCGTCGTCGCGCCGTCCCACCTCGGGACGGCGCGACGCGCGCGCGACCGCGCGACCGTCGGGATCGGGCACGGCCACGACCTACACGTCCGAGGGGACGGGCACCCGGTTCACCACCCGGGCGCTGATCCTGCTGGCCGTCGCGGTCGTGCTGATCGCGTCCTACACCGCGTCGGTGCACGCCTGGTGGCAGCAGCGGTCCGAGATCGCCGCGCTCGAGGCCCAGAACCGCGCGGCCAAGGACGACATCGCCCAACTCAAGGACGAGCAGCGTCGCTGGAGCGACGCGGCGTACATCCGCCAGCAGGCGCGCGAGCGGTTCGGCTGGGTCATGCCCGGTGAGGTCGGCTACCGCGTGATCGGCGCCGACGGCGAACTGCAGGGCCGCTCGTCGACCCTCGACGAGCCCGCCGTCCAGCCGCGACAGCACTGGATCGAGCGCCTGTGGGGCTCGGTCGGGGAAGCCGGCAAGGAACCCGGAGCGACGAGCGTCGAGGAGTCCGAGGACAAGGCGCCCGCGCTGGAGCCGGACCAGTGATCGATCCGGCCGACGAGGCAGCGGTCGCCGAGCAACTGGGTCGGCCGCCGCGCGCGATCATCGAGGTCTCGTCGCGGTGCCCGTCCGGGCATCCGAACGGGGTCAAGACCGAGCCGCGCCTTCCCGAGGGCACCCCGTTCCCCACGCTCTACTACCTCACGTGCCCGCGGCTGACCGGTGCCATCGGGACGTTGGAGGCCTCGGGCCTGATGGCCGAGATGACCGCTCGGCTCGGCGAGGACGCCGACCTGGCCGCGGCGTACCGCGCCGCCCACGAGTCGTATCTGGCCGAGCGTGAGGCCATCGGTCACGTGGTCGAGATCGACGGGATCAGCGCCGGCGGCATGCCCGACCGGGTCAAGTGCCTGCACGTGCTGGTCGGCCATTCGCTCGCGAAGGGACCGGGCGTCAATCCGCTCGGCGACGAGGCCCTGCGGCTGCTCGGCGACTGGTGGACCGGCAGTTCGTGCGCGCCCACTGAGGCCTGAGTTCCGCGGGAGGACCACGGTTCCCGTGGGACCTAGGTTCTCCTGATTGCCGCTGCGCAGGGATGGCCTTCCGGGCCAACGCTTGCGATGGTGGACGGGGGAGACGGGACGGACCGTGATGTCTGGACGGTGGATGCCTCCCTTGGGCGTCGGGCTCGTGGTGGCGGGGGTTCTCGCGGCGACCGCGACCCCGGTGCAGGCGGCTCCGCCGGACGTTCCGGTCGTGCTGGGTCCGACGAACGAGGCGACCGGCGTGAAGACCGGCGACCCGCTCGCCGTCAGGGTCGCTGATGCCGATGCCCAGGACGTCGACGTCACCTTCCACCTCCGCCGGGCCGACGCCGGTGCGGTCAACCGGGCCGAGTCCTTCACCTGGGTCGCGATCCCGGACACCCAGAACTACGTGGCGGGTCCGAACCGGGCGATGATGGGCCGGCAGACGCAATGGATCGCCGATCATGCGGGCGATCTCGGCGTCGCGCTCGTCAGCCATCTCGGCGACATCGTGGGGTCGGACACGAGTCGGAGCCAGTTCGAGTACGCGTCGTCGTACCTGGCGACCCTGGATGCGGCCGGGGTGCCGAACACCGTGCTCCCGGGCAACCACGACATGAACCTTTCGACGGGCAACGCGCCGCTCTATGACGAGTTCTTCCCGGTGTCGCGCTACGCCGCCGCGAGCTGGAACGGGGCGAACGTTCGGTACGCCGGGTACTACGGCCAGGACCAGTTCGGCGATGACCCGCGGGACCGTCGGAACATGGACAGTTATGTGCTGCTGACTGCCGGCGGGATGGACCTGCTGGTGCTGAATCTCGAGTTCAATCCGCCGGACGATGTGCTCGCTTGGGCCGACCGCGTCATCGATGCCCACCCGAACCGTCGTGTGATGGTCGTGACCCACAGCATGCTGAGCATCCAGGGCGCCCCGCCCTCGGTCACGCTGGAGCGCGTGGGAGGCAATTCGCCGGCCCAGGTGTGGACCAAACTCATCGCTCCGAACTGTTCCGTGTTCATGGTGATCAGCGGACACGATCACGGCGAGGCCCACCGCACGATGCGCAACGACTGCCAGCGGCCGGTCCACCTCGCCGTGTCGGACTATCAGGCCGACACCAACGGGGGCGACGGGTACTTGCGCTACTACACCTTCAAGCCCGCCGCGAACACGATCGCGGCCTACACCTATTCGCCGGTCCTCGATCGGTTCCAGACCGATGCGGACAGCCGGTTCGACCTCCCGCTGGACATGTCGGTGGCCCCGTCGAGCTTCGAGCCGGTGGGCCAGGTGACGGCCACGTCGGGTTCGGTCGCGTCGATGGCCGTGCCTGCCCTCGTGCCGGGGGCGCGCTACGAGTGGTTCGCCGAGGCGTCGGACGGCTCGATGACGGCGCGGTCCGCCGTGACTGCCTTCTCCGCCCATGACCCGGACCGTCGGACGTTGGCTCGCGACGGGTTCGACCGCACGCTCACGAACGGCTGGGGTTCGGCCGACAAGGGCGGGAGTTGGACGCAAGGGGGATTGACGTCGCGGTTCGCCACCCAGGGAGGTCAGGGCAGGCTCGCCCTGCCCGCCAATACCACGACCTCGGCGTGGTTGGAGGGGGTGTCGGGGTCGAGTGTGCGTACGGATGCGGTGGTCTCGGTCGACAAGTTGTTCGAGGCGACGTATGTGTCGTTGGTGGGTCGTCGGGTCGGGTCGGGTGAGTATTTTGCGCGGTTGAGGTTGGCTGCCGATGGTGGGGTGCGGTTGAACCTGTTGCGCAATCCGGGGACGGCGTTGATCGGGTCGCAGTTCGTGCCGGGGTTCTCGGTGGTGCCGGGGCGGCGGTATCGGTTGGCGGTGGAGGTGACGGGGGTGTCGCCGTCGACGGTGCGGGCGAAGGTGTGGCCTGAGGGTGAGGCGGAGCCGGGGTGGCAGCGGACGGGGACGGACTCGACGGCGGGGATGCAGGTTCCCGGTGCGGTGGGGGTATGGGGGTATCTGCCCGGTGGTGCGGCGTCGGTCGCGCCGTTGACGGTGTCGTTCGACTCGATCACCGCCGTCGATCCGTCAATTCCGGTGGAGCCGGTGGAGCCGCCGGCGAACGTCGCGCCGGTGGCTCGTCTGTCGACGTCTGTCACGGGACTGTCCGTCGCTGTCGATGGTGGGGCGTCGTCCGACGCGGACGGCACGGTGGTGTCGTATGCGTGGGACTTCGGTGATGGTGCGACCGGTACGGGCAGGACGACGTCCCACGCCTACACGTCGGCGGGGACCTATGCCGTGCGGCTCACCGTGACCGACGACGACGGGGCGACGGCAGTGGCTTCGGAGTCGGTCGTGATCGTGACGCCGCCGTCCGGAGTCCTGGCCGAGGAGTTGTTCGACGGGACGACCGCCAGCGGGTGGGGTTCTGCCGAGCCGGGAGGCCCGTGGACCCTGGCCGGTGGCGCTTCGCGGTTCCGGGTCGGTGGCGGCGCGGGGGCGATGGCGATCCCGGCTGGAGGGACACTCTCGGCGTGGTTGGAGGGGGTGTCGGGGTCGAGTGTGCGTACGGATGCGGTGGTCTCGGTCGACAAGTTGTTCGAGGCGACGTATGTGTCGTTGGTGGGTCGTCGGGTCGGGTCGGGTGAGTATTTTGCGCGGTTGAGGTTGGCTGCCGATGGTGGGGTGCGGTTGAACCTGTTGCGCAATCCGGGGACGGCGTTGATCGGGTCGCAGTTCGTGCCGGGGTTCTCGGTGGTGCCGGGGCGGCGGTATCGGTTGGCGGTGGAGGTGACGGGGGTGTCGCCGTCGACGGTGCGGGCGAAGGTGTGGCCTGAGGGTGAGGCGGAGCCGGGGTGGCAGCGGACGGGGACGGACTCGACGGCGGGGATGCAGGTTCCCGGTGCGGTGGGGGTATGGGGGTATCTGCCCGGTGGTGCGGCGTCGGTCGCGCCGTTGACGGTCTCGTTCGACTCGATCACCGCCGTCCGACGGTGACGGGGTCGGCCGATAGCCTGAAGTACATGACACGCGTGGCGGCGATCGATTGCGGGACCAACTCCATCCGACTGCTCATCGCGGAGGTGGACGGTGGCGCGAAGACCGATCTGACTCGCGAGATGCGGGTCGTCCGGCTGGGCCAGGGGGTCGACGAGACGGGCCTGCTGGTGGCCGAGGCGATCGATCGAACCCTCGAGGCCTGCCACGAGTACGCCGCGGCGATCGAGGCGATCGGGGCCGACGTCGTCGTCTTCGTCGCGACCTCCGCGGTCCGCGACGCGCGCAACGCCGACGCGTTCGGCGACGCGGTCGAGGCGGTGCTGGGTGTCCGACCGCGCGTGCTGAGTGGCACCGAGGAGGCGCGCGCCTCGTTCGAGGGTGCCACCGGCGAGGTGGCCGACGTCTTGACCGCGGTGATCGATCTGGGCGGCGGCTCCACGGAGGTCGTGCAGGGGCAGGCCCAGCCGTCGTTCGCGCACTCCTTCGACCTGGGATCCGTGCGGATGACCGAACGGTTCCTGCACTCGGAGCCGCCCTCGGTCGTCGAGGTCACCGAGTGCATGGCGTACCTGGACTCGGTGATCGCACCGGTCCTCGCGGCGCTGCCGACGTCCGAGGAGTTGGTCGGGGTCGCGGGGACGATCACGACGATCTCGGCGCACTCGCTCGCATTGCCGACCTACGACCACGACCTGATCCACCTCGCCCGGATCCACGTGGACGACCTGCGCGCGGCGTGCATGTCACTCGTGCAGATGTCGGTCGCCGATCGGCGCGCCCTGCCCTTCATGCACCCGGGCCGCGCGGACGTCATCGCGGGCGGTGCGCTGGTCCTCGACCGGGTCCTGGAGCACCTGCCGCTGGCCACGCAGGAAGTGGTGATCAGCGAGCACGACATCCTCGACGGCATCGCCCTGGCGGCGGCGCGCGAGGTCGCGCAGGTCGCCCGATGAGGGTCGCGGTCCCCGCCGAGGACTGGTCGCCCGTGCTGGCTGACCTGCCGGTCGAGGTGGTCGTCTGGGACGGCTCATCCCCGCAGCCCGATGGCGTCCTCGATCTGGTGGTGTGGCCGTACACGGTCGACCCATCGGCGATGGCAGGGATCGATGCGTCGCGGATCGGCCTCGTGCAGGGCCAGTCGCTGGGCTTCGACGGGGTCGAGCAGGCCCTGCCGGCCGGCGGCGTCTACGCGAACGCGGTGGGCGTCCACGAGGACTCGACCGCCGAACTGGCGGTGGCCCTGTTGCTCGCCGCGGTCCGCGATCTCGACGTGTTCGGTCGCCAGCAGGCTGAGGGGCGTTGGGTCCGCCACTGGACCTCCAGCCTCAACGACCGTCGGGTGCTGTTGCTGGGCGTGGGCGGCATCGGCGTGCGGGTGGCCGCCCGCCTCGACGGATTCGGTTGCGAACTGGTCCGCGTCGGCACCCGACCCCGCGACGACGACGCAGGTCACGTCCACGGCGTCGACGAACTCGACTCGCTGCTGCCGAACGTCGACGCGGTCGTCGTGGCCGTTCCACTCACGCCGGAGACCGAACAGATCGTGGATGCGGCCTTCCTGGCACGGCTGGCTGATGGGGCGATCGTCGTCAACGTCTCCCGGGGCCGCACGGCCGACACCGCCGCCGTCCTCGCCGAGGCGGGCCGCGTGCGGTACGCCTCCGACGTGTTCGACCCCGAGCCGCTGCCGGACGACCACGCGCTCTGGTCGGCGCCGGGCGTGATCATCACGCCCCACGTCGGTGGGGCGACGTCGGCGATGCGGCCGCGGATCGAGGCGGTCGTCCGCCGTCAGGTCGAGCGCCTCCTCGCCGGCGACCAGCCCGCGGACGTCGTGGTCGACCACCGCTGAGCGACGCTCGCGCCGGTTCGGATCAGTCCCGGCCGTAGATGTCGCGCGTGTAGACCTTGTCCGCGACGTCGGCCAGCGAGTCGGTCCGACGATTCGCGATGATCACGTCCGACCGCGACGTGAACTCCTCGAGGTCCTCGATGACCTCGGAGTTGAAGAAGCTCGGCTGGCCCAGGGTCGGTTCGTACACGATGACCTCGACCCCCTTCGCCTTGAGGCGCTTCATGACGCCCTGGACGGAGGATTCGCGGTAGTTGTCCGAACCGGCCTTCATGATGAGCCGGTAGATGCCGACGGTCTTCGGCTCGCGCTGCAGCACGTCGGACGCGATGAAGTCCTTGCGGGTGGTGTTGGCGTCGACGATCGCGCTGATGAGGTTCTGCGGGACGTTCGCGTAGTTGGCCTGCAGTTGTTTGGTGTCCTTCGGCAGGCAGTACCCGCCGTACCCGAACGAGGGGTTGTTGTAGTGCGTGCCGATGCGCGGATCCAGCCCGACGCCCTGGATGATGTCGCCGCTGGTCAGACCGCGCACCGACGCGAAGGTGTCGAGCTCGTTGAAGAAGGCGACGCGCAGCGCCAGGTAGGTGTTGGCGAACAACTTGATCGCCTCGGCCTCCGTGCTGCCGGTCAGCAGCACGGGGACGTCGTCGTCGTGAGCGGCCTCGACCAGCAGGTCCGCGAACCGCCGGGCCGTCGCCGAGGTGTCGCCGACGATGATCCGGCTCGGGTGCAGGTTGTCGTACAACGCTCGACCTTCGCGCAGGAACTCCGGCGAGAACACGATGGTCGCGCCCGGATGCCGCTCGCGCAGCTCGTCGGTGAAGCCGACCGGGATGGTCGACTTGATGACGACGCAGGTCTGCGCGCTGATGGCCAGGGCGTCCGCGATGACCTGCTCGACCGAACTGGTGTCGAAGTAGTTGGTCCGCTCGTCGTAGTGCGTCGGCGTGGCGACGATGACGAAGTCGGCAGCATCGAACGCGGCCCACTGGTCGACGGTGGCGGTCAGGTGCAACGCGCCACCGGCGAGGAACTCCTCCAGTTCGACGTCCTCGATCGGGGACGTGCCGGCGTTGACCGCGGCAACCCGGGACGCGTCGATGTCGACGAGCGTCACGACGTGGTTCTGGGCCAGCGCGGCGGCATTCGACAGTCCGACGTACCCGGCACCCACCACGGCAATGCGCATGCGGGAAACCTAGTCGACGCGTACGACGGGTGAAAACCGAACGCTCCCGATCCGCCGAACGTCACACGCCCGGCCGGTCATAGGCTGGTCGGGCTCCCGTAGCCCAACGGTAGAGGCAGACGGCTTAAACCCGTCCCAGTGCGGGTTCGAGTCCCGCCGGGAGCACCGCAAGCCCTCCCGCTCGTGGCGGGGGTTGGGCGGTGAGTTGCCCACTACCGCGCGCGCCGACGTGGTCTGAGGCACCGTTGACCCATCGTCAGAGCGCGAC